>JBCBZK010000022.1:0-33603 GCA_039815365.1 Pseudomonadota bacterium
AGGCGTACGGTAACTCCCACACAGGGTCGTCCACCTTCACTTTGGCGAACTTACCGGCCGCACAGCACAAGTAATTCAAGTCGTAGTCCCAAAGACTGCTGCTATCTCCGTTTTGCTGTGCGCGCGTCCAGAAATGATGGAACTGGCAAAAAGCCTGACTGCGCCCCGGGGCGCCGAACGTGTGGTAGTACTGCTCCCCCGTCTTGCGCCAGTTTTCGAAACGAATCGCCAACTTTATCGTCGCTTTGGTCTCGCGAAGAAACTCTGCTTCATTGATACCGAGCACACTATTGACGTGTTGAATCGGCGGTATCGTCGCCTCGCCGACACCAACAATGCCAATCTGCTCCGACTCAACGAGCGTAATGTGCAGCGCTTCACCGAATACGCGTTTTAGTAACGCCGCGCTCATCCACCCAGCGGTACCACCGCCAACGATAATGACTGTCTTGATTGACTGATTCATTCGATACCCAGTGCTGTTCTTAATGAGCTGACCCTGTCGTTGAGATTAATCGCTTGGCCGATCAAATCCCATAAAAAAAGCCCCGTCATCCGACTGACGAGGCTTTTTCCGGGGGGCTACCAAGGGTCATTCAAATTTGTAGTTGACCCCAAGCAGATAGTTGGCACCGAACGTTTGGAACTGCGTTATCTGACGCGAATCCGAAGCGTTCGCCTGAATCGTTTCTGCATCAGTCAGGTTCTGACCTTGCAAAGACAACGTCAGGCCTGCCAGTTTGTCATGTCCGGCCGCGCCGAAATCGTAGCTGATCTGGGCATCCAGAAGCTCGGCGCCCTGATCGACGGTTTGCACCAACGACAAACTCAAGCCGCGCGTTTCCGTTTGGAACTTATCACGCTTGGTGCCGGAGACACGTGCCTGAAAACCGCCGCGTTCAAAGTATGCCGTGAGCTGGAAAGTCTCTTCAGACAACCCTGGAACCTCGCTGCCGTCGTCAAGCTCACCATCGTTGAATGCCGCAGATGCGACGATACCAAATCCTTCCAATGAGCTATGCAACACACGGAACGGCAGATTCACCTGCGCTTCGATACCGCTAACGTCACCTTTCAAACCATCTTCGCGATTTGTCACAACCCCAAGGAAGGTAGCCGGCGTGACAACGCTTTGATCGGTCGGATCAATCACCTGGTGATAACCAGGAATATTGAACTGCGAAAAGTCTGCGATAAACGCGCCTTCACGATGCCAGTTGACGAGATCTTTCTCGAAGTAGGCAATCGACACGAAGCCGTCGTCAGCAAAATACCAATCCCACGCGAGGTCGTACTGATTCGCTTCCAATGGTCGCAAACGCGCGTTGCCAGCACTTCCTTTCCACGCGCTGTTAACCGGATCAAGTGACTCGACCTGACCTTGGTTGAACGCAAACGACACGACGTTGTTCGGCCGCATATCATCGATACGAGCACGACTCAGCGTTTTCGATGCTGCAAATCGAATCACATGATCGTCAGCGACTTCGAAGTTGACGTTCAGGCTTGGCAGCAAGTCAGAGTACGTGTCGCCATCCGTGATTGGTGTCGCGCGGACAAAGAAGTCCGGCCCTGTGGTTGAACCAAAACCGGAACCTGTCTGATCCGTTTCGATGTATTGCAAACCGAAGTTACCGGACACCGGAATACCGCTCAACTCAGCGTCGAAATCGAATTTCGCGTAGAGCGTCAGCAGCTCTTCGTCAATCGTGTAGGTGTCACCGAAACGTCCGGTTTCAAGCAAACCGGCACTCGTTGCAATATAGAATCCGCTATCGTACAAACCCAGCGAGTCATAGGCGACAACACCATCGATACCGACGAAGTCGAGATTGGTCGAGCCAAGTCTGAACTGCTCGGGAATCGCAGCGTCCGTCGGGAACGACGGGGCTGTCAGGTAAAAACCCTGGTTGTCTTTCGATTTTTGGCGATCCGAATACTGCAGTCCGAACTCTGCGCCCGACACGATACCGATATCCAATGCAGCTTCTGCAGATAGTTTGACCGTCAACAGCTGCTCATCGAAACGTGGATCGTTGACGAAACCGTCCTGTGCGTTAGACGGGCCAATCACTGAGCCATCGGCCAACGTCTGCGTAGCAAATTGCGAGACAGGTGCCAGCGCGCCACCCCAGCCTTGCGGCCCGGCCAAGCGAACCGTGTTGAAATCTGCTAAGTCGACCGCAGCAATCGTCGGGTGTGCGCCCCACACGGCGCCTGTATCGGTCATGACCCAAGAGCGCGCGCTTTGCGCACCTTGCGTCGCCAGACCAGAGCGACCAACACCCGAATAGCTTTCGATGTTGGTAATGCGCTTACGTGAATCACCATACGAGACATCTGCGCCCAGCGTCCACGACTCCGTCAGGTTGTACTCAACGTTCAGCGCAGCGGAGGTCAATTCACCGCGAGTGCGCTCTCCGTCATTGCGAATGACAGAGGTGAAGCCATCGTGGAAACCGGCCGTTACCAAACCATTGTCGGTGTCCGTGACGGTGTAGTTACCGGTGCCCCACTGAGCGCCGCCTTCTTCGACGCCGCGGAACACTTTGTCATCCTTGAAATCGATGTACAGCGCGTCGAGCGTGAAGCTCAGCTTGTCAGTCGGCTGGTATTGCAATACGCCCGATACTGTGTCGCGCGCTAGCGTCGCCGAACGCACAAACGAATCATGTCCGCCCAGGATTGCCTCGCCCGTGGATTCAGTCGGATAACCCCAACCGCGGAACTGCTGCTCCTGGCTTGGCGACTCCGTCGTTGCGATCGCCAGTGCTACGCCGATCGTATCGTCAGCAAAGGAGTTTGCGAAACTCAATGCCAGACGCTCACCGTTATCGTCGAAGTCAGGGTTACCGCTCGCCAGATCGTTTTGTTCCAGGTTGGCGTTGAACACGATGTAAGGATCGACATCGAGCGGCCGGACGGTGCGCAAGTCAACGATGCCGCCAATACCTTGGACTGTTTTGGCCGCATCCGGAGATTTGTACACCAGCGCGCCGCTGATGATTTCTGACGGGTACAGGTCGAACTCGACCCCACGGTTGTCGCCGATCCCCAGAATCTCGCGGCCATTCAGCGTCGTCGCAATATAGTCTTCGCGGAACCCGCGGACGGAAATGCCGCTCGTGCGACCGTTGCGACGCTCGCCAGCGAGACCCGGCAAGCGTGCCAGCGACTCAGCGATACTCGAATCGGGCAACTTACCGATATCCTCGGCGGATAGCGCCTCGACAATCGTCGTGGAGTCACGCTTCGATGCAATGGCGTCAACCAGACTGCGTCGGTACTTACCGTAGGCAATAACCTCCTCAATCGGTGTCGCTGAATCCTGTGGGTCTTGTGAGTCTTGCGCTAATGCGGTTGCCGGAATGCCCCACGCACCAGCGAGTGCTGCGGCGACGGCAACAGAAACTGCGCTGCGTTTGACTGTGATTTGATTGTTGCGCGATCGCGCCGGTGCGGCCGAACGGACGCCCTGTTCATTCACCATCTGAAGTCCCCCCAAAAGATCCGATAAGAATGGTTTGAATCTGCCAAGAATGGTATGCGCAGACTTAAGCCGTCGGCAATGCGATGCAAACGTATTCATTCGCTGCAATCGTATACATTGCCGGAAATCGCTCGATGACCGGGGAAGATGAGGTTTTGTCTAAACTCTAGATAGCCCGTTTCAGACTGGGGCGGTAACGCCGACTGACCGGAACAACGGCACCAGTGGACAGCCGCAAGGTGCCATCACCGCCATCAGCCGCGCTGATTTCGGCAACCTGGTCAAGATTGACGATTGCCTGACGGTGGACGCGCACGAACCCACGAGTCGCGAGTTGTTCTGCGATGCGTGTCATTGTCTCACGCAGCGGATAGGCCTTTCCAGCCACATGCAGGTTGACGTAGTTGCCCGCGCTTTCAATCCACTCAATCTCATCGACGCGCACCAGAAACTCCCTACCCAGCTTCTTGACAACAAACCGGTCGGCGATCGCGGGCGAGACATCATCGGAGCGCTCGCCGTCCTCAACGATTCCTGCTTCGCCCTGCAACCGCAGCAAGACGAAGCGATACAGGTAGATCATCCCGAGCAGCAACAGATAAGTGCGAAAGTCTTTCAGATATTCATAGCCGAACTCTGCCCACCAGCGATCCCAGTGATAGCTGTGCCCTACCAGCGACGGATACAACGCCACACGGATCCAATACATCGCGCCGACATGCAACACCGAGAACACGACGTTGAACAGCGCGTGTGCCGCGAACGCGGTGCCAATGGTCTGCAGCCGTAATGGCGCAAGCCGCGCAAACCAGACGACCAACGGCAGCAATGCGAGTATCACGATATGACTGCTGCCTTGAAGCAGCCACGGTTCCGCCGCGCTAACAGGCGCGTCCTCACGCTTCGCATCAAACAGCTCGACGCCCACGTTGGCCAAAAAGGCAATCGTGACTAACACGACCGCCATTGCGATTTCGAAGCCTGTCTTGTGGCGAAGGTAGGTTTGCAGCGTCATGCGCGCATCGTACCGATTTGTGGTTCGTTGTGACTACCGTTTGTCACAAAATAGCGACCACTGATCAACCGCTGCGGCCGAACGGTCACATGTTGCTGTCTGTCGTCTCGAAAATCGTCGAACGTGGCGATTTGCACATCGGACATCGCAACATGAGCACGCACCTGACCACCGACCGCCGTTACGACATCGATGCGTTACGCGTCATCGCTTTTGGACTGCTCATCCTCTACCACTGCGGGATGTTCTACGTCGCGGACTGGGGCTGGCACGTTAAATCCGCTTATACGTCAGTGGCATTACAAGAGCCGATGCGTTTTACCAATCAATGGCGCATGTCGTTGCTCTTCGTGATTTCGGGATTAGCCGTCAGTTTCGTGTGGCAACGCTACTCTGCCGGTCAACTGGCGCGGCGTCGATGGCGCAGAGTTGGCGCGCCGCTGCTACTCGGCATGTTCATCGTGGTCGTTCCACAGCCGTATTACGAAGCACTCAGCCAAGGCGCTATCGAGCCAGGTTTCTTTCGCTTTTGGTATCAATATCTCAGTTCCGCTTACTACACGGGTCTGACCCCTGACAGTCACCGTTTTTATCAGGTGACATGGAATCACCTTTGGTATCTGCCGTATGTGCTGACCTATACGTTGCTATTGTGCGGTGCTGGCAAACTCGCACCCAATGCGATCAGCGGATTACAAGCACGCTTTTCGCGACTCCGTGGATTCTGGCTGTTGATCATCCCGGTGTTGCCGTTGCAATTGTGGGCGAACACGATTTTTCCGATAACACCGGATATCGAACACGACTATTTTGGCGCATGGTATGCGCACGCGCTGTTTGGCACGCTGTTCCTGTATGGCTTTTTGATCGGACGCGATGATGCGATCTGGCAGCATATGAAACAATGGCGGCATCTATGGCTCATCGTTGGCATCGCAAGCTACGCTATATTGCGCGCGCAGGACTGGTGGGTCGACGACAACACGCAAGGCCTCGTCGAACAATTGAGTTTTTTAAGCGTCTACGTCAATCGGTGGGTATGGATTCTCGTTCTGCTCAGCTGGAGCTTCCACACCTTGAATAGACCCTTTCCGGGACTTGCGTATTGCACGGCCGCGGTGTTCCCGTGGTACGTACTACATCAAACGATAACGGTCGTCGCCGGCTTTCATTTGTCACGTTTGTCGCTCGGCCCCGTGATCGAACCATTGCTCTTACTTGGCATTACCATCGGCGGCTGTGCGGTGCTCTACGAATACGTGATACGCCGACAACCTTTGGGCCATGTGTGGTTCGGCGCACCGATAAAACACGCACCTATAGACGCCGATAAACCCGCGTAACGTCGGGTCAGCAAGTGCCGCGCAATCCGTCGACGCTGTCGGGACACTTGTGTGATGACTTCGTCATCGACCTTGCGCTGTACTGTGCTCACACGACAACGTGAGACTTGGCGCACAGTTTTGATGCATGTCGCCCAAAAACGACGGCTTTTTCCTTGCGAAACCCGAGGTCACTTGTTCATATGACGTATTGATAGAGGCCCCGTTCAGGTGTGTGTAATGACACGATGCAAAATACTGCTGGTCACGCTCTTCATGGTTCTGGCTGTGCCAAACATTGCATTGGCAGACGATGGTTACACCATTGCCTACAGCGAGAGTATTCAGGATCTGCGCGTCACGTCAGCGGGCGCGATCGCACAGAAATCAGACGACCGCGCCGCAAGCACCGCACGTGCGCTGCATTTCAGCGGGCTCGATCGCACATTTGATCTCACGCTGACGCCCAACCTTGCCCTGACACGGCATGGCGAGGCGCGCACCAAAGCAGCCGCGGAGCAAGTGTTTCGCGGGACGCTCAACAACGAGCCGGGCTCCTGGGCACGAATTTCATTGGTAAAAGGTCACCCGCAAGGTCTGATCTGGGACGGCCAAACGATGTATGCGCTGGACATGAAACCGGCAACCACCGACAGCCCGGCGACCAGTACCATTTTCCGCCTCAAAGACGTGCACTTTCACGCTGGTGCAATGCGTTGCCCCGACCTATCGCATGCGCACACCGGCACTGCGTTGATCCGATCACTAAAACCGGTATCGCCAAATGAGCCGCTTGAAGCGGCAGGCGCAAACTCTGAGATTCAGGTTGGCATGATCAGCGATAATCTGTTCACTGCAGTCAACGGTAGCGGCGTCGAGTCAGCAATCGTATCGCGGATGAATATTGTTGACGGTATTTTCAGCGAACAGGTCGGCGTGCAACTGACGATCGCGTCGATCACTGCATACGATGCGGGTAACGATCCGTTCAGTGACACCACAGTGCCGCGCGATCTGCTTGATGAGTTATCTGATTTTCGCGGCAACGATACCCAACAACGTTCGTTTGGTTTGACGCATCTTTTTACGGGACGCAATCTCGACGGCAATACCGTTGGAATCGCGTGGCGACGTGCTCTGTGCCGACAAAGTTTTGGCGCAGGTCTGACACAGGCCACACGTTCAGTCTCGGTCGATGCGGTCATTGCTGCGCATGAAATTGGCCACAACTTCGGCGCCCCGCACGATGGTGAGGACGGCTCCGTCTGCGAGGCGGAACCCGAGACATTCCTGATGGCACCACGAGTGAACAACTCACAAACGCTGTCGGGTTGTAGCCTGCAACAGATCAGCAGCCACGTGAATCAGTCGTCTTGCATTACGCCGTTAGCGCTAGACGAAATCTCAATAACCGCCGATAGCCCGGACCGCGATACGTTGCTTGGTGACACCGTCGAGACGCGCTTCACAGCGATCAATGCGGGCGCCGATTCGCTCTCGAACGTCACCGTCAGCGTTGAAATACCAACAAATGCGACGCTCGCTAACGTCTCGGCGTCAGCGGGCTCTTGCAACGTTGCTGCGGGTATCGGCACTTGTACGCTTGCCAGTCTGGCGCAAGGTTCGGGAGTCACGATCACGGCAACTGCCACGAGCACGCAAACAGGTCAGGCAGAGGTGATCGCATCGGTGTCAGCAGATGGTGATACCAATACCACTAATAATCAGGCGCGAACGCAATACGATGTGCAGCGCGCTGTTGATCTGTCTGTGCGGTTGCCAGCGTCATTAAATGTTGCGCTCGACGGTAGCGCGGTGCTGAGTGTGAGCGTATCTAACCTCGCTTCGGTATCAGCCAGCGACATCGACGTATCAATCACACCGGATTCTGCTGGCGTCCGGGTTAGCGCCGCGACATGGCCCGAAGGCAGCTGTGCGATCAGTGCCGGAACCGCAAATTGCAGTGCTGCGAACTTTTCAGCGAATCAGAGCGCATCCATTCAAGTAGAGATCACCGGCGCTCAGACCGGCACCAATGGTGTGTTGGCGACGGTCGGCACATCTGATACCGATCGCGACACCGCAAACAACAGCGCAAGTACCGATGTAACTGTCAGCGAGACAGCAACGCCACCACCGGCTCCAACGCCGAATCCAACAACCGGATCAGACAGTGATTCTGGCGGCGGAGCGACAGGCATGATCGCTCTGCTCAGTTTGTTTGGTCTTTTCGTGCATCGTAGACGACGACACCACTAATCACATGAGGCTGCGCTGCAGCCTTTAGCAACCTGCGGTATTCTTGGCTACACGCGCTCAGCGCGTAAGTCTGAGAACGAATTATATGTCGCACGTCCGCCACCGCTATCGCCTCGCCGCACGTTCAGTCATCGCTGTCGTCACGGCGCTGATCATCGGTTGCTCGGCGCCCAACCCGACCCTGCCGGCACTTGCCATCACGAACGTGACGGTTATTGATGCTGCGCATGGCGTACGACAGTCGCAAACTGTTGTCGTCGATGGTGAACGCATCATTGCGGTGTCCAATCGCACCGTACCCGCGCAGCGCACGATTGATGGCAGCGGCAAATTCCTGATCCCCGGACTGTGGGACATGCACGTCCATCTGACGTACGAACCTGCGTTAGTCGAAACGATGCCAGCGATGTTCGTTGCTTTTGGGGTGACCAGCGTTCGTGAAACCGGCGGCAAACTTGATGCGCTACTGCCAGTCGTGCAACGCATGCGTGCGCCTGACGCAGTGGCACCACGTGTCTTTTTCAGCGGACCATTAATGGATGGAACGCCCGTCATTTACAACGGCGTTAATGTTCCTGAAATTGGGATTGCAAACCAAACCGTCGCAACAGCCAAACGGAACGTCGCTCTGCTGCATGCTGCCGGCGCCGACTTCATCAAGATTTACGAACTCGTATCGCCGGACGTGTTTCGTGCCATTGCGCAGGCTGCCGCCGAGCACAACATGCCGGTTGCGGCTCACGTACCTTTGTCGATGCAGGCCAGCGAGGTCGGACAACATGTACATTCGCTTGAGCACTTGCGCAATATTGAGTTGGACTGCGCAGCTGATGCCGACGCACTGCTCACCGCTCGCCGCGAGATGTTGAAGAACCCTGATGCCATGACAGGACTTGCACTGCGCGGCAGCCTGCACCGCGCGCAACGCAGTGACGCAATTGAGGCGCTCGATAGCGAACGCTGCGATCGCGTTCTGGCGGCGCTAGCCGACGTCATTCAAGTGCCGACTGCTCAGCTAAATTCACTTGGGCGATGGCCCTCATGGGAGCGCGCGGACTGGACAGAAGCGGTAAAAGTGCTACCTGCCGAGCTTCAAGGCGCATGGGCGATTCCACCATTTTGGTATCAACCAGATCCCGACGGCGCGTTCGCGCGCTTCGGCACATTCTCTCAGGCAATGATCGCGCTCATGCATGCAAAAGGTATTGCAATAGGCGCTGGCACCGATACACCGATTGCGCGTGCGATTCCGGGTGACAGTCTGCATAGCGAACTCGAGGTACTCGTCGCGGCCGGACTCAGTCCAATCGAAGCCCTGCGTGCCGCCACACTAACGCCGGCTCGATTCTTCAATCTGGAGGATGAGATGGGACAAATTGCGGTCGGTCATCAAGCAGATCTTGTGTTGCTCAATCGCAATCCTTTGGACAACATCCGTCACACGCGTGATATTGACCGCGTGATTTTGCGCGGTCGTGACATTGACACGAACGAATCCGCGTCTTTGGCAACACAACGGGAACGCTAGATGCCCACTCGTCGACAACTTATCGCAAGCATCGCCGGCACCGGCGCGCTGATTAATGCGCCACAAGCGTCAATTACGTCGAAAGAACGAATCACTTTTGTGTTGGTACATGGCACGTGGCATGGCGGTTGGGTGTGGCGGGACGTGCGCAACCTGCTGACCGACCTTGGCCATCGAGTGTTCACGCCGACCTGCACCGGGTGTGGGGAACGCGAGCACCTTGGGTCTCCCGAGGTAGGCTTGGCAACCCACATTGAAGATGTCGCACGTGTCATCGAATTCGAAGAGCTCGACAACGTCGTCTTGGTAGGCCATTCGTTTGCCGGGATGACTATCACGGGTGTGGCAGATCAATATCGCGACAGGATCCGTCGCATTGTCTTTTTCGACGCCGTCGTGCCGCGCGAAGGGCGCATGTCCGGTCTTGAAAAAGACCCTGAGACAGGCGCACTGCCCGCTTGGTGGCGCGCGCGCGAGAAGAAATTCATTGATGGTTACAAAATGAAGCTATGGGACGAATACCCCGTGGAGATGTTGTTACCAGCGACAATGACGTCTCATGTCGCTCGTCTGAAGCGGCTGATTACAACCCACCCGGCTAAACAGTGGACCGATGATCTGACGTTAAAGAATGGCGGTTGGGCCGACTTACGTCGCGCCTATGTGCATTGTGTTGGGCAGGCCTACAGCATGACTAGCGAAAAGATGATCGGGCCGGCACGCGACGACGGATGGGAATTCGTGGCATTAGATGCGCCGCGCAATGCAATGATGACGCACCCGCAGCTCACTGCACAAACACTGCTGGACCTCGCCTAACGAGAATGCGTCAGTGATCGCGACACGCTTGTTGTACGCTGACCGACGGCTGCGCCCCCTTAAGCCGAGCCCAGAACCGCCGTTTTGATCGCACTCTTCTCCCGTCGACGCCAGATCAGGCCGTGTTCAATGCATGCAGAACTTGTCCTGCTGCACGCCGACCGGACGTCACCGCAGCTTCCAGTCCCGCCTCGGCAAACTGCGTATGTTCGCCCGCGAAATAAACGTTGCCGGCCCGTTCGGTCAGTACGTTGGCAAAGCGGTGAACCTGCCCCGGCGCAAAATGGGCATAGGCACCGCCGGCATACGTCTGACCCCAATCGATACTCAGCGTGGCTTGCGATTCGCCCTGCCACTGCGGCCACATCTGTCGCAAACCGTTGATGACGAACGCGCTTCTTTGACGGTCATTCAGCGTTTCTATCTGTTGCATGCCTGTGCCGTTGATCCAGTTCTGCAGCAGACCTTGATCCGACTGCAACCAATGTGACAGATCGAAAAACCGCTCCAAAGAACCGTCTGTATAAATTGCAGACACGGCGTTGTCCGGTGACCAGAATCGGGTCGGAGTTTGCACATACGTGCGACTGATTTGCGTGTACGGCAACTGCGCAATCATAGCGCGCTGCGTTGCCGTTAGCGGAGCTTGCAAATCGACGTGCTTAAGCGCGGTCGTTGGCAGCGCGAGAACAACGTGGTCCGCTTGCCACTGCTCATCTGCCCGACTAGTGGTCACTGACAAACGCACGCTATCGCCGGCATCACGAATGCCTGTGAGCGTAGCGCGATACTCAATGCGCCCATCCAACGCGCGAGCGAGCGCCTCGGGCAACGACGAGTTGCCGTTTGGCAAACGCACGCTCTTAGCACCCGGCGCTGCGATACGACGAACCATATCGCGAACGGCACCCAGCGCCGAGACGGTATCGACGCTGTTGTAATTCAACGTACGATCGATGAAACCAATCGCTGATTCACTCGCGCCCTGCTGTATCAAAAACTGGCGCAGCGTCATTGCATCAAGGTATTGATAGGCAGGGTCGAGCACGCGCTCCAAGCTACCTATTTCACGCGCTGTTGGCATGACGTATTTGCCGAGCAATCGAAATGGCACGCTTGCCCGCTCGGCATCATCCAGATCCAGCGGCCATTCATCGGTTTGTCGCAAACGTGCAAGGCTATGCACCGCGCCGCCTTCGTGTAACAACACGTCCCGTCCGCGCGGGCTCGGGGGCGACAACTCGTAAGCAACACCGAGCGCATCGCAATAACGCAGGAAATTCGTGTAAGTCGTCGCGACTTCCACGCCGCCGAGCTCGGCGATGACATCATTGGCAAACTGCCCGCGCACAGAATGAACGCGACCACCTGGTCGTTCTGACTGTTCCAAAACACGGACGTCAAGACCCGCCTGCTGCAGCTCATAGGCAGCGGCAAGACCAGCGAGACCGGCCCCAACAACGACCACTGAACGTCGCCTGCCCGCTGTGCCGCTAGCGCAGGCGGTTGCCACCATCGCGGCGAGCCCGCCGATCGCAGCTCTCCTCGATATGTCAGGCACGCTCGGTCTATGCTTCATTCAGTTAACTCGGCGGCGCAGTTTCCGCCGGCTCGGCGCTCGCACTTGTTTCGGGTTCGTTTTGGTAGTCTCGGTACTTACCAAGCAACAACAACGGTAATGCCCCTGCCAGGAACAACCCCGCGCAGACCATCAGGATGCTGTCGTAATTGCCGTTCGCCTCGAACGATGCGCCGAAGACGGCAGGACCCACACCGGCACCCAATGCAAAGAAACCATACAGGGCACCGTAGATCGCGGCGTAGTGCGCCATACCGAAGTAGCGCGACACGAGATAAGCCATCAAGTCATATTCGACACCGGCAGCTGCCCCGAGAATCATGATCGCAATCGCCGCGTACATGAACGTCATGTCTGGCTGCGCGAGCATGTACACGGCGAGGGCAGGTACCGAAAGAATGATGGCTGCGACCGCTGGCGCCCAGAAGTGATCCAGCAAGAAACCGCCGGTAATACGACCAATGATCACGGCGATACCAATCAGTTGTGCAAGTTGAATCGCATCATCACGCCCAAACCCTTTGGTGTCTAACAGCGTCTCCATGTTTGGAATAGGTCCACCGACGGCAAACGATATCGGCACAAAGCTGTAGGCAAGTAACCAGAACCGCCAATCGGAAAGCGCCTCGCGCAATGACAGTCCACCCGGTTTTGCGGTTGGCTTCGCCGTTTCGCGCACCATCTTCGCCGCTCGGTCAGCCACTTTGGGGTCATCCACATCGCGGAACAGGAAAAACGCGATAGGCCAAGCGATCAGAATCGGTAGCGCGCCGACAGCAACGTAGGCACCGCGCCAGCCAAAACTATCGATCATAAATTCCGTGTAGGGCTTAATGAGATAGCCCGAAACGCCGGTACCCAACAACGCCAAACCGAGCGCAAGCCCGCGCTTTTCGAAAAACCATCCATTGACTGCCCGGGTAAACGTGATCGGCAATGTACCCGCACCGAAGACAGCGAGCATCAACCAGATCCCCAGGTACATAACCATGGAGCCGTTCATTAACGAGAACGACATGAACGACAATGAGAACAAGATAATTGATATCAACACGACGCGCCGCGGCCCGTACCTGTCAGTCAATTGACCTACAATCGGGCTGGACAGCACACCACCAGCGGTGAACACAGCCAGCGACGACATGATGTTACCGATCCCCCAACCGAATTCCGCAGCCAGGGACTGTGCAAACACACCGATCGTATAGAACGGCAACGGTGACATGCCAAGGCCGATGCCAACGGCCGACGCAACGACCACCGGCCAGCCGAACTTAAATTCACTAGTACTACGTGACATACAACATCCGATTTGTGGCGCAGCGTATTGCTGCGATCAAAAGTAAGGTTTTACAACACCGAAATAGGCAACTGTCGCAATATTGATCCAATAGATGTACGCGAGTCCTCTACCAAACGCCAGCTGCTTGTCGAGCTTGGCTTCGGCCACCGGGTTCGGCCCTGCAGCAATTTCACGAAACAGTTTGACCCAGTTTTTCATGATGAAGCGCAGTAACAAACCGATAATGAGCGCCGTACCGTACAACGTCACTTTTGCCGCATACCACGGTTGCGTAAACGGCACACTGTTCATGAGCGAGTAGATCCCGAAAACAATCAACGTCGGAATCAACACCATCCGGAATGTGTCATCGATTTTCAGTAGCGTCAGCGCAAGATCAGTTCCGCGATTAAAGTATGTGACGTAGGTGACGCCGAGCCAGCCGGCAACGAATATCCACATGCCGGTAATCCACAAACCATCCAGCGGCTGAAAATTTGCGATCGCGCCCATATGCAAGCCAAGCGGCAGCAACAGAATGATACCGGTGCGCGGCAGGATATCGATGCGATACGCCGTCTCCATATGGCGCTGACGCTCTTCAAGACTTAGCGCCGTGTTTGTAATCGGTTTAGACGCATTAAAAACGCCCCACTCTCCACCCAGCCAGTACGCCATCGCCAGTATATGTAGCCACTTCAAAATCAAATAGGTATTCACGTGTTGCTCCGGTTCGCAACTGACTATTGCTGTTGTTCGTAGAATTCGATCCAGACCCCGTCCGGACCACGCACTGCCATCAACCGTACGTTGCCGTAGGGTTTGATTTCAGTGGTCACCGGCGCGAACGCCACGGTCACGTCGTGCTGTTGCATGCGCGCATAGAATGAGTTCATATCTTTGACAGGAAAACGCAACATCAGGATCCCGAGATTCGGCGGTACACTGCGTGCGGAAAAGTCCGCGCCAGTCAAACCGTCAAACGCCAGTAGCTCAACAGAGCCTTCATTGTCACCGGCAGGACTTGCAATAGTCACGCGCCTGACGATCTGGGTCGCGAGGTTGTGCGGTATCCCAAGCACATTTGGCCCAGCCTCTTTGCTCGCCGACTCGTGCGTCAGGTAAGGCTCAAAACCGAGCACATCAAAGTAAAACCATCGTGCCGCGTCGATATCGGAAACAATCTGCGTTGCGTTAAAGATGCGGCTCATCTTTTGCAACTGCGGCCAACCCTCAAGCGGCGGCGCGATGCGTTCGATCACAGCAATGACGATGCCGTCCGGACCACGCGCCAGCCATTCGGTCACAACGAACTTGCCGAACGAAAACGTCACCGGATCCGATGTTGCTTGCCAACCGAGCGATTGGAACGCATCAAACGTTTGGCCCATCGCCCGGACCCGCGAGTTCACATCAAACCAACCACCCGTATCCCATGACTGCGCGTTCGAGCGGATCTGTACTTGCTCGACACCCTCAAACTGTATGAGCCGGATGTATCCGCGCGTGGTACCAGGATTGCCAACGAGTACCTCGCGCGCGCTGGCCGCCGCCGGTAACCCCCAGGCAGACAGCATCCTGGCATCCACCGGACCGCTCGCAATGACTTGCCATCCAGCAACCTGCTGCAGAAACTCCTGATAGGCGTCAATGTTGCTGACGCTGAACACAGCCTCCTGGTAACCCGCAGCGACAGGGGACTCGGCAGAAACCGGAGCGGCGATACACGATCCCGCAAGAACAATCGCTACCAGTGCGCCACGGATCGTCATCACTGCGCGCCAGCTTGTGCCGCGCGAATCGCGTCGGCTGACTCCCAGATAACGCCACCCATGAAACGTCCGCCAGCCGCCGTTGCCGACATCACACGAATCTCTGCGTACATCCCCGAGCGAACATAAGGATCACCGGAAACGAGCTCGCGAGCGGCTTGCTCACTCTCTGCGGTTAGCAGAAAAAAACTGCCGATCAACTCAGAGCCACCCGGTTCGCTCAGCGGTCCGCAAACAAGATAGTCATCACAACGCTTTTCAACGTAGGCAAGGTGTTCGTCAAGCGACGCGTCGCGCTCGGCAGCACTGCCTTCGCCGTCATACGCCAACACCAAATAAACGTTGCCTTCAATTCTTGGTACGGTCGGTGCGAATTCAGCCATGGCGCTCCCCTTGTCACAGTGATTCAGTTAAGATGCCATAATGATATAACAAAAGACCTTTGTCGGGTATCCGACCGCTGCAATAACGCATCGTCAATATCCGCCGGCAACGGAATACAACCGCCATGAGCGAAACGCTAAACGTCAGAAACCCAAGAACCGGTGCACTCGATTATCAGATCACGGTGCAGCAAGACCCAGCGCTTGCCAACGTCGTCAAAGGCTTGCGGCGCGCGCAACCCGAATGGGCATCTGCTGGCGTCGCGCATCGCGTCGATGTCATGCGGCAATGGCAAACAGCCCTGCGCTCGCGTCAGGCTGATATTGTTGCGGCGCTCGCGACAGATACCGGCCGCAGCGTGATCGCCCAGGGCGAGTTCTTTGGCCTGATCGGCATGATCGATCGCTGGTGCGCGCTTGCTCCGGACTTACTCGAGGAGCGCAGTCGGCAATCCGTCGCGATGCCCGACGTGCGCATCACTGATGTACTCACGCCGTTTTCCGTTGTCGGCGCAATTAGTCCGTGGAACTTCCCGCTGCTACTGTCGTTTATTGACGTCGTGCCGGCGTTGCTCGCAGGTTGCAGTGCCGTCATCAAACCTAGCGAAGTGACACCACGATTCGCCGCACCGGTGATGAATGCGATTAACGACGTGCCGGCCCTCGCCAGCGTATTGCAATGCGTGTCCGGAGACGGTCGCACAGGGGCAGCACTCGTGGCCCATGTCGACGTCATCGCGTTTACCGGCAGTGTTGCGACCGGCAAAAAAGTGGCCGCAGCTGCGGCGGAACACTTCATACCCGCATTCCTCGAACTCGGCGGCAAAGACCCGGCGATCCTGTTGGACGATTCGCCCGTGGATCGCGCTGCAACCGCCATATTGCGAGCGTCTGTCGCCGCTACTGGACAAGCGTGCCAATCGCTCGAACGGATTTACGTAAATACGACGCAACATGACGCGTTCATTGAGGTACTTAGTGAAAAAGCTGCCGCTGTACCGCTAAGCTATCCTGACCCTGACGAAGGCATCATCGGCCCACTCATTTTTGATCGTCAAGCAGACATCATCGCATCCCACATCGAGGACGCCGTCGCAAAAGGCGCGGTTATCCACACTGGCGGTGTGGTGCATGAGCATGGCGGTGGCAAGTGGATCGAACCAACCGTGCTCAGCAACGTTAATCATGACATGGCGATCATGACCGAAGAGACGTTCGGCCCGATCATGCCGGTGATGCGATTCGATAGCGAAGCAGATGCACTCACACTAGCGAACGACAGCCGTTACGGGTTGTCTGGCGCCGTGTTCGGTGGCGATGATGCAGCGATACAACGCGTGGCCCGCCAGCTCAACGTCGGCGGGGTCAGCATCAATGATGCCGGCATGACAACCATGATCTTTGAAGCGTGCAAAAGCGCTTTCGGCGAATCGGGCATCGGCCCGTCACGTATGGGACCCACGGGACTAACGCGATTCCTGCGGCACAAAGCGCTCTATCACAACGCCGGAACGGTTAACCCAATCACGGCAATGGCCGAGCAAAAGAGCCCGCGGCAGTGAACTCGCGACACAACGAGATTGCTATAAAAACAATGATGACAATTCACTGACATCGACCTAGTCTTGCTTTATTGTTATATGTATATAACAATCGGGCATGACAGAAGTTCGACATCAGAATAGACGTCTACATCGTGGAAAGATGCAAAGAGGGGATATCATGAGCATTCTTACACCGCGCATGGCAACAGTGACGCTGTTGCTAGGCGCAATAACCTTAGCCGTTCCGCTGCCTGCCGCAGCACAATCGCTTGACGAAATCATCGTCACAGCACGAAAGAAAGATGAGAATCTGCAGGACATACCTGTTTCTGTCACCGCCGTCTCGAGTGACATGATCCAGCGCCTGAATATCATCGACTTGACGGACATCTCCAAGATGACCGCTGGCCTGCAGTTTGATGCAGAATTCAATCGCACTTCGAATCGCCCGATCATACGCGGGCAGGCGAATATTCTTGGCGCTTCCGGTGTGTCGTACTTCATTGACGGCGTGTATATCACCGGCTCAATCAATGACTACGACATTAACGACATCGAACGCATGGAGATCGTCAAAGGACCGCAAAGCGCGTTGTACGGTCGTAACACTTACTCCGGCGCGATCAACATTGTCACAAAATCACCGGACGAATCGCTGAGCTCGCGTGTACAGGTGCGCTACGCCGACGATGGTATGAGCGAAATCGCAGCGACAATCAAAGGCCCGATCACCGAGACCTTGGGTGGCGGTCTGACGGCGCGCGTTTACAACCATGACGGCGCATTCACGAACGCATTTGACGGTAGCGATATTGGCGAGCAAGAGTCGCAATCAATTTCAGGCGTACTCACCTTCGCCCCAAACGATGTCTTTGATGCCCGCCTGCGTTTGTATCACAACGAAACCAACGATGGTCAGCCTGCATTGTTCGGCCAACCGGCATCGGCGAACAACTGCTTCGAAGATGACGGCGCGCTCTATCAGGGGTTAGGTCGCTATTTCTGCGGCACCGTGGCGCCGCAACAGGTCAATACAGACTGGCGCGTACAGGTCCCGGATGCACGCGATGATAGCGAAACCACGCAAATGAGTCTGGCGATGAATTTCGACATCAAAGACAACATGACGCTGACATCAATCACGGGCTTTAACACGATCGAAGGCGCGTTCGTTATCGACGGTGATTACCAACCCACGTCATTCCAGGTCGCAAACTTTACGCCAGGCGGTTTTCCGTTTGCCGGTTTCCCGGTACCCCCGTTTGATTTTGGCTACGTAGGGTCGATCGTCGATTTTACGTTCGCTGGGGAAGACGAGGTTGAGGACTTCTCACAAGAATTCCGTTTGACTATCGATACTGACACCGCCGAATTCATGCTCGGCGCCTATTACTTCGACGAGAACCGCACGGATCGAGATATGCGCGTTCTGCCGGATGCGGCAGCGGGTATCGCAGCTGCCAACTTCGGCGCAGAGTTTGGCCGAATGCAAGGGGTTTGCGCTGCGAATCCGATTTGCGGATCCATCGTGCCATTTTTTGGACCAACGATTGATGTACCGCGTAACACGAGTAGTCTGGATACAACCAACACAGCATTCTTCGCTGCGGCCACCTTTGATTTCGGTGATAACACGACACTACGCATTGAGGGTCGCTATGCAGAAGAAGAACTCTCGCAGGTTGCTGTTGGCCAAAGCCTGGGCGGCGCCGCAGATCCTGCAGTCTTTGCAAACGAGACGTTTGACTCGTTCACAACGCGGATAACCGTTGATCACAGCTTCAACGAAAACACGTTGGGATATGCAGTGTTTTCTACCGGTACGAAACCAGGCGGCTTCAACGGCGTGTTAGCCATTCAGGAAGGCTTACCAACGTTTGACGAAGAGGAGATTGATAGCTTTGAGGTTGGACTGAAGAACGTCTTGCTTGACGGCCAGCTGGTTGCCAACGTGGCGCTCTATCACAACCAACTCGAAGGTTACCAAATCACCCAGAATGTGCGCTCCGGGGCCAACACAACATCAGCAACAGCAAACGCAGGTGAAGCAGAAATCACGGGTGTTGAACTGGAAATGAATTATCGCCCTGCGGCAATCGATGGATTGACGCTCACAATGAACTACGCGTTAACCGATGCAAAATTTGTTGATGGCTTTGATGAGAACGTAGGCCTTTTGAATGACACAGTCGATGATGGTCTCATCAACTGCTCAATTGGCGATCAGTTCCCTGAAGATGCCGATTGCCAATCTTTGTTCGGATCAATTGATGGCAACCGTATTCCACGTACTGCAGAACACATGTTGTTCCTAGATGCGGAATACAACCGACCATTGGGTTCGGGTGACTGGAACTGGTATGTCGGCGCAAACTACGCGTATGAATCATCTAAGTTCGCTCAAGTCCTGAACCTTGCTGAAACCGGCAACACCGCATTGGTGAATGCACGTCTCGGTTTCACGAACGGTCGCTACTCCATTAGCTTGTGGGGCAACAACCTGACCGGTGAAGACAGCACACCATTAGTATTACGATATGCGGACGCCAATGACAGCTTCAAGCGAAGCTTCGTCGGTACCGCTCGCCGTGATACGCACTTTGGTTTGACGGCATCGGTGAACTTTGAATAACTGACGCCACATTGAAAGACAAACCCGCAAGCGTCTACACGACGTTTGCGGGTTTTTTGTAGGTAACGACATGACACATGCACGCTATTTCATTGCAATCGTATTCGTTCTGGCTACCGCGAGCGCGTACGCCGAGGACATCCAGCTGAACGGAGCTGACGCGTTCCAAGCCGCACAAAAATCGACCTGCGGCACCACTGAGACGCAGCGCACGCGCTACGGCATTTTCGAAGGACGCACATACAGTCGCGTGCCTGGCGAAAAAGACCGACTGCTCTTTAACGTTCTGGGCATTAACGTACGCCATTGTGGTCTCATCACCGATGATGTTCGTGGACGCGGCTTTCGCTCCGTATCGCGAGAAATCATGGTCTACATGGACCCGGACAGCGGCGAGGTCATTGATACCTGGCTGAATCCATGGACGGGAAAAACCATCGATGTGATGCATGTCGCCAACGATCCGGTGAACATGCGTGCGCCTCGGTTCGAAAACGACGAAGATGGCGCACCCTCGTTGACACGCAACTACCGCCTTTATGGCGATACACTCGTTTCGTCCGCGGAAATTCCTTTGTTCTATCCGAATCCATTGGGTGGCGATTACCAACCCTACGTCGGCGGTACGTATCACGCGATGGAGATTTTCAACTCGTTCTATGACGCCGAGAAAATGCTCGACACTAACGTCGCGTCAATTGGTGACTCAAAGCTTGCCTGGAGTCGTGTCGCACAATGGCTACCATGGCTTGAGATGGGGAATCGCGCCGGACTCATGGTGTTCAACGCAACCGGGTTTTCGACCTTTGACAAAGACAAAATTCCAACGCGACTTGTCGAGATCATGAATGAACGCTACCCGGAGTACTGGACGCCACCGCCCGTCAACGATGCACGCGCCAACGAAACATCGTGGACGGTGTTCAAGAAAAAGCTCGCGGCAACCAAAGACAACGAATAATCGGCGATGGCTATGCGCTGGCGCATCGCGCTCCTACTCGCACTGATTACGACGATCAATTACGTTGATCGCGCGGTGTTCGGTATCGTCGCGCCAGTCGTGCGCGGCACATTCAGCATTGACGATGCAAGCTATGGTTTGATCACGAGCGGATTTTTGCTGGCCTACGGCGTTGGCCAACTGGTCAGCGGACCTTTGATCGATCGGTTCGGTACTCGCAGAGCTTTTGGTCTTGCTGCGCTGCTGTGGAGTCTCTCGACCATGCTGCACGCGTTTGGTCGCGGCGTGTTTAGCTTCCTGCTGTTAAGGATCTCACTAGGCCTGACTGAGGCGGCGAACTTTCCCGCTGCGACGAAGGCAGTTGCCGAATGGTTCCCGGCACGCGAACGCGCGACAGCGGTCGGTATCTTCATGCTTGGCGCAGGTTTGGGCGCCATCATTACCCCACCGCTCACCGTTTGGACGATCAAGACAATTGGCTGGCAATGGGCGTTCATCATTCCCGGCGCACTGGGGCTCGTATGGGCGGTACTGTGGCAACGCTGGTACTACCCGCCGGAAACTCACCCGACGGTCAGCGCCGAAGAGCGAGCACTGATCCTCGCAGATCGCACACCTGGTGTTGTGAAAACGCGTTGGAGCACGCTGCTCGGCGACCAGGCTTTTTGGGGACTGATGGCCGCCCGGGTAATGAGCGACTTCCCATTCTATTTCTTACTCTTCTGGCTACCGCAATACCTTATCGACGCACGCGGATTTGACCTAACGGCACTGGCTGTCTTTGTCTGGATGCCATGGTTGTTCGCAGATCTCGGCGCCTATGCCGGTGGCTGGCTCAGCAGTCAGCTGGTACAACGTGGCTGGTCAGTGAATCGCTCGCGCAAGACGGTCATCTGGTCGGGTGCGGTATTGTTCGTTGCAATTTTACCTGCTTTTTATGTCGATAGTGCCGGCGTCGCGCTGGCATTGATTTGTGTTGGTTTATTCGCGAACCAGCTAAAACAAGCGGTACTGTTCACGGTGCCGTCCGATCTTTATCCCGCAGGCTCGGTCGCCACAGTCTGGGGTGTCTTCGGGGCGGTAGGCAGTCTTGGCGCCGCAGTCTTGGGCTATGTCGCCGGACAACTGATCGCGTCATCGGGTTATGAGCCCGTCTTCCTCGGCATTTCTACATTGCACATCGTCTCTGCCGCGCTACTCACGTTGCTGATCCCCAACATACGCCTGCAAACGCACTGAGCCGGCGAGGCATACGCATAGCCACAGATTTGATTTTCGCGCATAATGACCTATTAGTATGTCATTATATCGAATCTGCATATCGACTGGGGGAATTGTCATCATGCGAAAAATCACCATGCTCGCGTCAGCCATCGTGGCGCTGACAACCATTGGATGCGCCAACGCTGACGGTCATCGATTGGATCTTGGCAACGCCGAAGATGTATTGACCGCTAATAGAAAAATCATGTGTTCAACACAGGACGCCAAACCCGTGACGTTCTGGTGGCACGGCAAGGCGTATTCGCGACGCATGGGCGAGCGCGACAAATTGCTGTTCGCCGTCGAAGGCATGAACGTGCGCCAATGCACGAGCGTCAAAGACGACACGCGCGGCAATGGCTTCAAGCTCGTGTCGCGCGAAATCTTACTCTACAAAGACGCGAAGACAGGCGAAGTATTGAGCACATGGGATAACCCCTGGAGCGGTGCTACAGTCGACGTGCTACACGTCGCCAACGACCCGGTGAATTTCACCTCTTATGTCATTGGGCGTGATGGCAGTGCGGCGAGCTGGACAGGGACGAATAAAGACGGCCGCTGGTGGACAACGACCACGGTACCTTTGTTCTATCCCAACCCGTTAGCAGGCGATTACCAAGCCGAGATTGGGGGCACCTATCATGCAACCGAGATGTTCAATTTCATGGGCGATCTCGATTCGTTGCTAGGCGCGGACACCGACACGGCTGAAGTGCAGGTAGGTTGGGTGCGCATGTCGGACTGGCTCCCGTGGATGATGATGGGTGGGCGTGACGGCGTCATCTACATGCACACCGCTGGTCGCAAACTCGACTCGTGGGACGACATGTCTGATCTCATGAAGCAGGAAATCGCAACGCACTACCCTGACTACGTCGGACCACCGCCAGCCGACGACACGCGGCGTAACGAAACAAGCTGGTCTTACTACAAGAAATTACGCGATGGCGAACGCGTCGCGCCGACACGAGACTGACCGTGAACAATATCGTTAAACGGACGACCTTGATGGTGCGGGATATGGAACGCTCTATAGAGTGGTACCAGCGCGTGATGGGCATGACAGTCTGGATGGACACTGAGTTTGTCCTGTCCGACGGCGGTCTCGCCGCGGGTAACCCTGGTGACAAAACACGTCTGGTGATTCTCAAATGTGAGCATGACACCATCGGCATGATCGGATTGCTCCAATGGCTTGAGCCGGAAATGCCTGCCCCGACGGAAATACCAACCAGCATCACTTTCGGCAACCCAACATTCGTGGTCGCGAGCGACGATGCGCAGGGCACTTATGACACTGCCAAAGCGCTTGGCACGCACATCCACAAAGCCCCCGGCGAATGGTCAACGACCGGACAAGATGGCCGCACCAAACACTTTATAGGTATGTCACTGTTCGATCCTGACGGTTACTTCTTCGAAGTCAATCAACTGCTGCGGATCGGCGATTAGAGAGTCAAAAGAGAACACACAATGGCAGACAACGCTTACACTCGTTTCCAGCGCGGCAACTACGTTGTCGATAACCTCGAGCGTGCGATGCAGTTCTATTGCGGCGTGATGGGTTTCGAAGTGGCGTTTACCAAAGACTCACCGGATGATTCGTATTCGTATACCGTCTTTGAAATAGCGCACAAACCCATACGCTTTGCCGTGTTGAGCTTACCTGGTCAGCCGCGTGTGATGGCGCTGACAGAAGTGCCCGGTGACAAAGAAAAAGTCGCAATGCCGCGCCGCGCTGCAATCGTGCTGGAAGTGGCTAGTGTCGACGCCGTGGTCAACGCAGCCACGGCAATTGGCTGTCATGTTTACGACGAGAGCGTTTTGAATACGCACGACGGGCGCGTGGGTCGCGAAGTCGGCCTCGTCGATTTCGATGACAATCTCATTGTGATCTATCACATACCGCCAGCAGAATAAGGGTTTCCAAATGAGCGCAGAACGTACCTACCCGAGCTCGGCCTACGCGTGGTTCATGGTCATTGTTTTGACCATTGCGTACATCTTTTCGTTTATTGACCGGTACATTCTCAATTATCTGACTGAGCTCATTAAAGCCGATATGTCGCTCACTGACTTCCAACTGAGCCTGTTGATCGGCCCGGCATTTGCTATTTTTTATGCCACGATGGGCTTGCCGCTCGGCGTGCTCGCGGATCGCAAACGCCGTACGTGGATTGTTGGCGCCGGTGTTTTCATTTGGTCGTTAGCAACAGCGGCTTCCGGACTTGCCAAACACTTCTACCACTTACTGATCGCGCGCGTATTCGTCGGCGTTGGCGAGGCGACGCTCGGCCCTTGCGCGATGTCAATGATCTCTGACAGCTTTCCTCGAGAAAAGCGCGGCAAGCCAATTGCCTTTTACACGGCTGCATTGTCATTGGGCGCCGGTATTGCGTCGCTGTTCGTTGCCAAAATTCTTGGCTGGGCGAAGTCGATCGACAATTTCAGCTTGCCGATCATCGGCGATGTCAACACGTGGCAACTTGCTTTCATCATCGTCGGGGCGCCAGGCATTCTGTTGTCTCTCGTGCTATTCATGCTACGCGAACCCAAGCGGCAGAAGACAGCGGGCGGGGCGTCGTTTACGTTTACCGATGCGATGAGCCATGTTGCTGATCGCTGGCACATCTACTTCAGCTTCCTCGCGTTCCCGTCCCTGATGACGATCGTTGCTTACTCGCAAGGTCTCTATGCATCGATGTTCGAGCGCACATGGGGAATGCCATCAGAAACCTACGCACTGTGGAATGGCATCATCCTGTTGGCCGTCGGTCCGCTGACTGTAATCACTGCTGGTTGGGTGAACGACAAGCTCTATGCCAAAGGCTACAAAGATGCGCCGCTAAGAATCGTCATTGCCGGCGCCTTGCTGATCGTACCTACCGGCATTCTCGCACCGCTGATGCCAACAGCACATCTCGCACTGGTGACGATCGTCTTCAACACGATCGGTATCGCATGTGCGTCATCGACTGGCGTCACCGGACTGATCAATATCACGCCTAGTGAAATACGCGGACAAGTTGTCGCTATCTATTATCTGACCATCAGCATGGCTGGACTGCTCCTTGGACCCACGACCGCGGCGCTGTTCTCCGATCACGTCTACGGTAACGAAAAACTGAATCTCGCGTTGTCGAGTGTGACAGCGATGTACGGCATTCCCGTGTTGTTACTGATCTTCTTTGCGCTGCGCGTTTACAACGCGGAAGTCGAAAAGCAAGAAGCCGTCGTCGCTTAGTGGAATGACAGTGCTGCGCAAACAATACGTAGATACAGCCGCTGGCCAATTGCATCTACGCTCCCACAACGCCCGTAACGAGGCTGCGCCCGTACTCTTATGCCTGCACCCTGCACCATCAAGCGGCTTGTACTTTGACACCGTACTTCCGCTTTTAAACGAAAATCGAAACGTCTTCGCACCTGACTATCCAGGCCACGGCGGATCCTATCCGCTCGACGCGCAACCTGATATCGACGACTACGCCGACAGCATGCTGGCATTGCTCGACGGCTTGCAGGTGAATACGCCGGTTGACGTACTGGGGTTTCATACCGGATGTCTTGTCGGCGCCGAAATGGCACTCAAAGCCCCCGCTCGCATCAATCATCTTGTGTTATGCGATGTACCGTACTTTGATCTCGACACGCAAGCCTCACTATTGACGCGCGCAGCACAGCCAATGACGCTGAGTGACGATATCGACAGCATCGCCGGTGCGTGGAAAATGAATGTGCCGCCGCGCTACACAAAGATGCCCGACGAACGTGTCCTGGCTTTTCTCGCTGAACAACTGCGCTGCCTTGGCAGAGATCATTTTGCGTTCAATGCGGCGTTCCGTTATCCGTGCCATGCGCGATTCAGCGCTGTGCGAACCAAGACTACCGTCATCGCCACGCAATCGGGATTACTTGATGCGACACGAATGGCAGCTGATGTCATTCCAGACGCCACGCTGCGCGAAGTACTAGACATTACTACTGCCGTTTTTGAAGTCGGCGCGACGCGGATCAGTGAAGAAGTGCTCGCCGCCCTGGAGGCATCATGAGCGATTTTTTGGCCCTTAAATTTCTACATATCGTTGGACTCGCCTACTGGCTGGGCGGTGACCTCGGTGTGTTTTATTCGAGTTACATTGTCGCCAACCGCGATGCCAGTCCAGCGGTACGCGTGTCAGCGGCGAAGACGCTGTTTGCGCTAGATCAGGCGCCCCGCGTGTGTATGACAATGATGTTGCCGCTTGGCGTGCATCTTGCGTGGAAGCTCGGTGTCATGCCGTTCGACAGCACTGTGATGATGCTTGTATGGGTGATCGCATTCGCATGGTTGGCAAGCGTCGTGTTCCTGCACTCTGGTAAGAACGCTACGCTAAAAGCGCTGCTCACCAAGATTGATTATGTGTTTCGCCTAAGCGTTATTGCCGTATTGATTGGCGCGGGCGTTGCAGCGCTCGCATTGGATCTTTGGCCTGCGCCCTACTGGGTGGCGTTAAAGATGATCATCTTCGGGGTCATGATGAGCATGGGGTTAATCATCCGTGTTCTGCTGAAAGACTTCGGGCCTGCTTTTGCAGGGCTGATCGGCGGCGCGCCAACCGACGCCGACAATGACGCCATTGATCGCAGTCTTGGTCGCACGCGACCATTTGTTTTGAGTATTTGGGCCGGATTACTGTTGAGCACCGCGCTCGGTATACACTTGTTATGAACACAACGACGGGAAGCGACATGGGTGCACTAATGATCATTCAGGCACACATCACTGACCTTGAGAAGTTCAAGGCATATAGTGCTAAAGCCCCGGCGTTGATCACGCAGTTTGGCGGCCGCTATCGATCCATGCGCGGCGACAACGAACAACTGGAAGGACCCACCGACAACAGAAAAATTGTGGTGTCTGAATGGCCATCAAAGCAAGCTGCTCTGACATTCTGGCACTCTGACGAATACGCGCAGATTAAAGCCCTGCGAGACGATGCTGCAGAGATTCAAGTTTACCTTGTCGAACTAACAAGCGATTAGAAATGGAAGTCATCATGGAACGATACACCGCACTCGCCCTGCAATCGCGTTGCGATGCAGTCAATCGAATGGACACGGCGCAAGCACGCGCGTCGATGCTTGCAACCATTGCACGAATCGATGATGAAATCGCCGGCTCGTTAGTGTTGACCGGTCCCGATACGCGTCTGGTTGTGTTGCCCGAGTACTTTATGACGGCGTATCCGTTAGGCGAGAGTATCGACGGCTGGGCTGAAAAGGCCGCCATTGCGCCTGATGGCCCAGAGTACGAGGCTATGGGCGCTATCGCACAGAAGTACAATATCTGGTTGTCCGGTAATGCCTACGAAACCGATACCCATTTCCCCGGTTACTACTTCCAATGCAGCTTTGTCGTCGGGCCTGATGGCGATGTGATCTTGCGCTATCGTCGCCTGATTTCGATGTTTGCACCAACACCACATGACGTATGGGATCGCTATCTTGATATTTACGGGAAGGACGCGATATTCCCGGTTGTCGACACCGCTATCGGCCGCCTCGCCTGTGTTGCATCAGAAGAAATCTTGTTCCCGGAGATCACACGAGCGCTGGCAAATAAAGGCGCAGAAATTTTGCTTCATAGCAGCAGCGAGGTCGCCAGCCCTGAGCTAACGCCCAAGGAAATCGCACGGCGCGCGCGCGCCATCGAAAACTGCATGTACGTCATCACAGCCAATACCGCCGGTGTGCACGGTGCCGGCATTCCGCCAATGTCTGTCGATGGGCAATCTAAGATCGTCGACTACAAAGGTAAGATTCTCGCTAGCGCTGACAGCGGACAAAGCATGTCGGCGAACGCAGGTATCGACCTGGCAGCCTTACGCGCTTATCGCCAAAGGCCCGGCATGCCAAACTACTTTGCCCGGCAACGCCTGGAATTGTTTGCTGATACGTATTCGCAGTCTATCTACCCTGCAAATTCTCTGACCGAATCGAGCAAACGTGGCGAGGTACCGGCGCGCGAGCACTTCATCAAAATGCAACGCGACACGATTCAGGCGTTGAAAGACAGCGAGAAACTCTAACCACTGATATCAGCGTACTCAGGGTCGAGCGACTCATAGGCGCGCCAATCGTCGCTGACTTTGTGCTCATCAATAATCGTGCGCTGAAACAGTCTGTCCGCTTTGAACCACTGCCAAATTCTCGCGCGCGACGTGCCATCGTCACTGAGCTGGATCATTTCGTACAGATACAAATCCTTCTCGTTCTTGCGTGTCCAGTTCAGCATCATCGTCCGACCGAAACCATCGAGATCGACTGCTGCGGCCCAACCATCAATGTCAGTATCAAAAAACAAACGTCCATCGCGAATCTGTGCAGGGAAATCGCGATTGTCTTTCTTGCCATCCGCCCACCGGTAGAGATTGGTTTGGTGATAGTCGCGATCTTCATGGATGCGACAGATCAACCGGGACTTGTGCTCATCAACTTTGTCGCCAGCGGCGTTATACAGCCGATAAAAACCTTCCCAAACCCCTTCATTGCGCGCTAGCAGCGGCATCTGTTCTGCAATCGACATTAATTTGCTCCGTGGTCTTTTTCAAAACCCAGAGAGCCGGGATTCACGCGGCATGCCGGGTCAAGATGATTCTTGATTGCCTGCACCAGTGCCCATGCATCGGTTCGCAAGCTCTTTCGATAGGGATATGACTTACCGATTTGCATATGCACACCACCGGCGTCGTAGAAGGCATCTATGATCTCGCTACGCAACGTTGCCGTGACGCTCGCAGCATCGGCATTCGGCGCAAAGCCTGGCAGTTTCGCCAATACGTGATCTTCAACGTAAGTCTCATGAATCTCGGTGAGCGCATCCGGTGTAAAGAAGACGGGTTCAATCACAAACTGATTTGTCGATACTGTTGCAAGCAGAAAACCCGTACCAATACCGTGCTCGTCGATCGCAGCTTGGTGTTTTTCGAAAACGCCATACGCGTCATTCACGGTCTCCAGCGCTTTCGAATGCGGTACGACTGTATGCACTGGAAGCCACCGTTCGCCATTCGGTCCTACCATATTGTTCAGCGGTGTAAATGGATTCGCACGGAGAATTTTCGGGATACTGTTTTCAATCTCTGTCCCTGCATTGTCAGCGCAGATGGCACGAATGGCATTGATAGCAACGTTCATTGCGTTTTCGGTGCGCTCTTCAACCATGACATGCAGCGAGAATGTCACGTCCTTCATAAAACCACGACCCGCCGCCGCGACCTTGGCACCTTGCTTGATCGCACCGACAATGGATCCGGCAGACTTCAGAACGCCAGCGAATTTCTTGATGTCATTCATCAGGCTTTCGCGCTGCATCCGCACGGCCGTGAGACCCGGATCAAAACCGAAACATTCATCGGCAAGGTTTTGCCGTGATATCTCGCTCATGGCTGCGATCATCGATGCATGATCGGCGAAATCGTAAGAAACACCGTCACGATGCTCACACTCGGGAATCAAGCGTAGTGTTGCAACCGCTTTGAACCCGAGCGCGCCTGTGTCGCCACAGAACAAGCCGGTGAGATCAGGCCCGAAGTGACGCGCGAATGGCGTCGCATTTGTATGCGTCTGAGTACCGGTTGTCACAACGCTGCCATCGGCCAGCACAACTTGCATGCCAACAACGGAATCTGAAGCCGTGCCGTGTTTGCCAGAACCCCAAAAGATACTGTTCTGTGACAGTCCACCACCGACCGTCGCATGGATGCCGGATAACGTGCCCCAATACGGCGTTCGATAACCGCTACCGTCCAATGCTTCGTGCAGCGTCTTCCAGGTACAGCCACACTCCACGGTCACGTACATATCGGTTGTGTTGATCTCGCGCACGGCGCTCATGCCTTGCATATCGACAATGACCGATCCCGCTTCGCGCGGCACGTAGCCGCTGGTATAACTCATTCCGCCGCCGCGAGGCACCACCGCCATTCCTGCATCCGTCGCATGTTTCACGGCGGCCGACAATTGCGCTACAGAACGTGGTCGTACAACGACACCGGCCGGCATCGTTTTGGTGTAAACGTCTTGCGCGTACAACGTCAAACTGTGCGCATCGGTAAGAACGTCTGCCTCGTCCAAGACGCCATGCAACGCTTGAATCAGCCCGGATTCCACTGCTTCATTCAAATTTGCGGACATGCGCAATTCCCTGTTGGTAAAACTGTGTCGAGGTAATGTACTATTAATATATCATTATATCAGTTGAGCACGCATTATGAGCGACAACACGCAGATCATCCTCAAAAAACGCAGCGTAGGGATTCCCCTCGCCGACGACTTTGATGTGCGCAGTGTACCTCTGCCAGAAGCACAAGACGGTGAACTGCTGCTGGAGACACACTACTTGTCGCTAGACCCTTACCTGCGCGGCAAGATTTCCGGCCGACATATGTCAGGCAGCGTCGCGCCTGGCGAGCTGATGGCCGGTGAGGCAATCAGTCGCGTCATCGCATCGAACAGCAGCCAATTCAGCGTCGGCGAATTTGTCCATGGGCATACCGGCTGGCAAACGCACAGCACGTTGGCCGCCGACCAGGCGCGACGTATCGACACATCAGTTGGGCCGCTCTCAGCATTTCTCGGCGTGCTCGGCATGCCTGGCTTGACGGCATACGCCGGCTTGCTGCGATTGGGTGAGCCGAAAGCTGGCGACACCGTCGTTGTATCCGCTGCATCGGGCGCTGTCGGCTCACTGGTCGGGCAAATTGCCAAGCTCAAGGGTTGCCGAACCGTCGGTATCGCAGGCGCGCCGGAAAAATGCGCGTGGGTTACGGATGTCGCAGGCTTTGACGAATGCGTCAGCTATCGCACGGGCGATCTGCGCGAGGCGCTCGACAAGGCCTGTCCGGACGGCATTGATGTCTATTACGACAACGTCGGCGGCGACATGCTACAGGCAGTGATGGAACGTCTGGCGATCGGCGCCCGAGTGGTTTTGTGCGGGTTGATGGCGCAATACAACAGCGATGAAATGCCGCCAGGCCCGAACCCGGGTTTTATCATCAAAGCACGCGCTACGGTGCGCGGCATGGTGGTTTACGATCACGAAGACGCGCGCGCGGATATGGTTCGTGACGTCGGTCAATGGATCAATGAAGGCAAGGTGCACTACCTTGAGGATCGAACGCACGGCATCGAAAACGCACCCGGTGCATTTTCGAAACTGATGCAAGGTAACAACGTGGGCAAAGCGCTGGTTGTTGTCAAAGAGTAGCGTGCGCGAGCACTCAGTTGGAGACAATCGCCGCCAGTGATTTGCCAGGCGTGGATTCCAGGTCTGTCGCCAGTGTTGAGTTCCAGCGATTCAGGAAGCCAAATAACGAAATTACGGCGACGATTTCTAACTGCGCGGCCTCACTGAAGTGCACAGCTAACGCCTCGAACATCGAGTCGGTAACCGCGTTCGGTTGCTGCCCTGCATGCATGGCGACGCGTAACGCCGCTTTTTCTGCGGCATCGTAATACTGGCTGTCTTCAAACACCCACACATCTGCAAGCTTCTCGGCGCTGATCCCATGCATTGCTGACGTATGCGCTGTGTGCCCCATGCAATACTGACAGCCTGCCGCGCTGCTGACCATGAGACCAATCAGTCGTTTGAGACCGGCAGCCACTTCCCCCGGGGCGTAGATTGCAGCAACCAATCGCGCGAATGCATCGGTGAGGGCGGGGTTCTGAGACATGATCAACGCATCGTTTGCGACGAACCCCATCAATGCTTCCGCCTGGCTTACCGCTTCTTGCTGCGCCGCGGGTAGTTCATCAAGCGATGGTGTGGTGATCCGAGCCATATCAGCGTTTCCTACATATACGGTGTTGCGAATTTATTGGATTTCATAAAACAACTCGCCAGCATCCATTTGAGATTGATACCGACGCGATCTGCCTCTGGCACAGTGAACGCATAGCCGTGCTCCCAGGTTTTGTCGTCATCTTCTTCACTCACGTAGATCACAAATGAATCGCGCGTAAAGATGCCTTCGTAATTATTGATAGGCCAATCCACTAACAACAGACTAATACCCAGCCTACGACCATCCTTAGTGTCAAACCAGACCGCACCGCCCTGATCATGAATCCTGAAACCGTCATAACGCTCATAGGGTTCGTCACGCCCGCCGCCAACGCCGGGGATATCAGCGTAACACTCAAAATTCCGCACGCGTCTTAGTCGATAGTCACCCGCTTCTGCATTCGCCATTGTGACCCACAGGTGTTTTTCGCTAATTACCATTGACGAGAACATTGGCTCAGCGCAAGGGCCATCGCTGGTCGCTGTAAACTGCTCGGCATCGCGTCGCCAGAACAAACTGCAAGCTGAGTCGTTGTCGCGTGACGCATCACTAGTCTCGCCAGTGGACCATACCCGCATGCGAACACTGCTCGTCGCATAATGCGGTTCGAGCGTGAACACGTAACGGCCCATCGAGGTATCCGGATCGTTGTCCCAATAACCGCTCGCCGTAAACATCGGCATTTCACCGACGGTTGGTACTGCATCAATCTTGAGATGAATACGTCTGTGTTTGACGTCGCGCTTGCCGCGCTGGTCAAAGTAATTCTGATTGGCGTTGTCAAACCCACCGGCTAGCAGCGTAGCGATAACTTGCAGGTCGCGATCGGCTGGCTGGCTGTCCTGACCTTGCGCGAATACCTGCGTGGCCGCACACAAACACACGATTGCAAACAACGTCGTACACCTCATGAGATACACCCCTTTTCTGATAGTCACTAACATACCTCAGCAACACGCTCATACTGCGCGCGTGATCGCAGCGCGAAAATTCTCCAAACAGTATTTTGACGCTCGCGGTGTTTCATGGAGTCTGCCAAATATCAATCCGCAAACCTGCCGGGCTATAGATGGTGATGACGTCGCCTTCTGCTAACAGTGAGCGTGACGGGCCTCGCGCCTGCACGGGATACGCTTGCTGTTGCAAGCGCGACGCAATTTTTGTGCGATCTGCAACGGTGAAACTCAGTTGCAATATACCGCGTGAGGGTGCCTTTGCACGAAAATACAAGTCGGCGCCGTCGACCCCCTGATAGTCGACAATTTCCAATTCGCCAAGCGGCTGCTCGTGTCGACCCCAAATGCTGACCTCGAGTGCAGCACCTTTCGGCAAGCCGATCATCCGCTCGATCTCTGACCCTGCCAGACGATTGTCGCTCAACTGATCCAACCCTAACACCTGCCTCAAAAATGTTTTCTCCGTCGCTGCATCCGGCACGATGTAAATTAATGGACCGACACTCGCGTAACCGTTGTCATTCAATGGCGGCTTACCATCCAGCAACTCAAGGAGTACAACGTTCACGTCATCGTGCGAGGGCATATGCATTTCACGAAATCGCGTGCCGTCCGGCGCCGTTGCCTCGGAAAAGGTTTGGTTGCGAAATTCATAGCCCAAAGCGCGCAACTCAATCAGGCGTTGCGGCATATCACCGACAAAAATATCGAGATTCTTCGGGCACAAGTCGAAAACATCGGCGCCATCGCGAACCGTCGGCCCAGGGTGCGTGAACTGCACTAAGTGCAGTTGACCAAACCGCTCGTCGCCCGTCCGCAATAAAGCCTGGCGAGCTATGTCTGTTGGGGCAACATCTAACAAAGCCGCCAGCGCGCTGTCCTCACCTTCATGCATGGCCGCGACGTGCATACCAAAGACGTCGACCCACAATTCAAGCGCCCGATCCAAATCTTCAACGCCAACT
>JBCBZK010000036.1:0-27964 GCA_039815365.1 Pseudomonadota bacterium
CATCGTTGCGTGGGCTCAATTGCATTATGTCACTACAATGTTTCGCGGCCAGCAGCAAATTGCACAGTACAGCTAATGTCGATCTGCAGCATTTTTGCGCTAGAATACGACCATTGAAGACTGCTTGACCGGAGTGCCCGTGCGCACGATTAAAAAGTACCCCAATCGTCGGCTCTATGACACGGAACTTAGCAAGTACATCACGCTGTCGCATATCCGCGATTTGGTGATCGCTAAAGAGCCTTTTGTCGTCATTGACAAAAAAACAGGCGATGACATTACGCGCGCCATTTTGATGCAAGTGATCAGCGAGCAAGAGCAAACTGGCGAGCCGGTCATGACAGAAGATTTCCTGTCGCAAATCATTCGCACCTACGGCAACGCGATGCCAAACGTTGTTAGCAATTATCTGGAGCAGAGCCTCCGGCTATTCGTGAATCAACAGGCGCAAGCCCGCAATCGTGTCCGCAAAGTGATCGGAATAGACCCGGTAGACGCCGTCGCCGGTCTGGCGCAAAGAAACTTCGCTCGCTGGCGGGCCGTACAGGAAGAAGTGTTCAAACTTCTAAACCCAAAAGACGAGGAACGCAAAGCCTCTCGCAGCAAAGCGGCCACAGCAGACGAAGACGATCGCTAGCCCGGACAGCGCTCAAAGCGCCTTTCGTCCTGCACGCATTTGGCGCAATCGTCATCTGCAAACGCTGTTGCCGTCCACCGGACTGATCTCTCAGCCACAGGTTCGCTACAAGCGTTCACTGCATCACCTCTACGATGGCGACACGCTGGCAATAGACACCCTGGATCAGAGCGACATCGCGCGAGATGCACCGACGCTTGTCGTGCTCCACGGGCTTGAGGGCTCCAGCGACTCAACCTACGCACGAGCGTTGATCGCAGCTGCTGGTGCGCTTGGCTGGCACGCGTTAGTCATGCATTTTCGCGACTGTGGCGATCATCGAAACGCATTGCCGCGTCGCTATCACGCTGGCGAGACCGCCGACATAGATCACTTTCTGGGCGCGCTACGCAAACAACAGGGTGATGCGCCGATACTGGTTGCCGGTTACTCGCTTGGCGGCAACGCACTGCTCAAGTATCTCGGTGAAGCCGAACGGCCGAACACGATTGATGCTGCGGTCGCAGTCTCCGTTCCGTTCGAGCTTCAAGGTGCCTCTGACTCAATTTCGAAAGGTTTCTCAAAGCTCTATCAATGGCATTTGATGAAGAACATGAAGCGCTCGCTCGCACGAAAGTTCGATCGTCGGTCAGCGCCGTTTGACTACGACGCAGCGATGAAATGTGTCACGTTTGAAGCGTTTGACGATATCGTCACCGCCCCGCTGCACGGCTTTGCGGGCAAAGACGCGTACTACAACGACTGCTCGTGTCGCCAATACCTTCGCAACATCAATACGCCAACGCTGATCATCCATGCAACAGATGATCCGTTCACGCATCCGGGTATCATTCCAACTAACAGCGAAACCAGTGATAGCGTGACACTAGAGCTCACACAACACGGTGGCCACGTCGGTTTTGTTACTGGCAATACACCATCTACATGGCGATTCTGGTTGCCCAACCGGATAACCACGTTCTTTGCGCAATCACTGAGTCAGCTAAGACAGGCATAAAAAACCCGCGCACTCAATGAGTAACGCGGGCTTTTGAAAGTAAGAGGCTAAGACTTATTCGTCTTCGCCAACTTCTTTCATGCTCAAACGGATACGACCCTGACGATCGACCTCGAGCACTTTGACCCGAACGATGTCGCCTTCGTTAAGCTTGTCGCTGACTTTCTCAACACGCTCATTCGAGATTTGCGAGATGTGCACCAAACCGTCTTTGCCCGGCAGAATCGTCACGAACGCACCGAAGTCCATCAGGCGAGCCACACGACCATCGTAGATTGAGCCAACTTCAACTTCGGCTGTGATCAACTCAATGCGACGACGCGCTTCTTTACCAGATGCTCCGTCGACTGACGCAATACGAACCGTACCGTCGTTGTCGATATCAACCGTGGCACCTGTCTCTTCGGTGATGGCACGAATAACCGCCCCACCCTTACCGATGACGTCACGGATTTTCTCTGGATCGATTTTCATCGACATAATGGTTGGCGCCCAATCAGACATCTCTTCGCGAGGCGTTGAAATCGCGCCTGCCATTTCGCCAAGGATGTGCAAGCGAGCCGCTTTGGCCTGCTCCAACGCACTTTCCATGATCTCTTTGGTAATGCCCTGAATTTTGATATCCATCTGCAGAGCGGTAATGCCGTTGTCGGTACCGGCAACCTTAAAGTCCATGTCACCCAGATGATCTTCATCGCCGAGAATGTCGGTCAGTACAGCGAAGCGATCGCCTTCTTTCACGAGACCCATAGCAACACCAGCAACCGGTGCTTTAGTCGGTACGCCAGCATCCATCAATGCGAGGCTCGAGCCACACACCGACGCCATCGAGCTGGAACCGTTAGATTCGGTGATTTCGGACACCAAACGAATTACATACGGGAACTCTTCAATCGTCGGCATAACCGCCTGGATACCGCGGCGTGCAAGTTTGCCGTGGCCGATTTCGCGTCGTTTCGGTGAACCGACGAAGCCTGTCTCGCCGACACAGTATGGAGGGAAGTTGTAGTGCAACATGAACGGCTCTTTGCGCTCACCTTCCAATGCGTCAATGATCTGAGCATCGCGACCGGTACCTAGCGTCGCAACCACGATAGCTTGCGTCTCACCGCGAGTGAACAGCGCCGAGCCATGTGTTCTTGGCAGTACGCCTACTTTGCTGAAGACAGGGCGCACGGTGTCGTGATCCCGGCCATCGATACGCGGCTGACCATCCAATACGCGAGAGCGTACAATGTTCTTCTCAAGCTTGGACAGCGCGCCTTTCACTTCATCGGCACTGAACGCAGGCTCATCGCCGCCAGCCAGTGCTTCCATCGCTGCAGATTTTGCTGCGCCGACTTTTTCCTGGCGTGCCTGTTTCTCTGTGACTTGGTAGGCGTCCGTAAGACCTGCCGTTGCCAGCTCTGCTACTTTGTCAGCCAGCGCTTTGTCTTCTTCCGGTGCTGACCAGTCCCATGCAGGTGTGCCGACTTCCACAGCCAGCGCCTTGATTTCGTTGATCGCCACTTGCATTTGGTCATGGCCGTAAACGACCGCGCCCAACATCACGTCTTCAGCCAAACGATCGGCCTCAGACTCGACCATCAGTACCGCATCTTCTGTACCTGCGACGACAAGGTCGAGCGCAGAGGTTGCCAACACTTCGGTGTTGGGGTTCAACACGTAAGCGCCATCAACATAACCAACGCGGGCTGCGCCGATCGGGCCCTGGAACGGCATACCAGAAATGGCCAACGCAGCTGATGCACCGATCAATGACGGAATGTCCGGGTCGATCATCGGGTCGAGTGATACGACCGTTGCAATCACCTGCACCTCATTTCTGAAGCCTTTCGGAAACAACGGACGCAGCGGTCTGTCGATCAAACGGCTGGTCAGCGTTTCTTTCTCCGAAGGACGCCCTTCACGTTTGAAGAAACCACCCGGAATTTTACCGGCAGCGTAAGTCTTTTCCTGATAGTTGATCGTCAATGGGAAGAAATCGCGACCCGGCTCTGCATATTTGCGGCCGACTGCGGTTACCAGAACGACGGTGTCGCACATGCTGACCATAACTGCACCGTCTGTCTGACGGGCAATTTCACCAGTTTCTAAAGTGACCTGATTGTCACCGTATTGGAACGTTTTCTTAATCGCCTTCACGCTGTGTCCTTGGTGTTTACTGTTTTGCTTGTTTACTTCGATGATTAACTCTGCTTAAACGACGAACGCCCCTGAACCGGTGCGTACCGATACAGAGGCGTAATGTGCGTTTTCACTATGACGATGATACACGTCGATGGATTGCGTTAGCGACGCAGACCCAAACGTTTGATCAAATCGGCATAACGGTCCTGGTCTTTCTTCTTCAGGTAATCAAGCAACTTGCGACGCTTGTTGACCATCTTCAGAAGACCAAGCCGGGAATGGTGATCTTTCTTGTGTGAGTTGAAATGGCCGGTTAGATCAGCGATCCGCGCAGACAACAACGCAACCTGTACTTCCGGCGAGCCGGTATCTGTATCGTCACGGCGGTATTCAGCAACAATGCTGTCTTTCCGTTCTGTCGTGAGTGGCATGTTTGCAAGACTCCAATAACTTTTCGTGTCACGGGCCAATGCCCGTTTAATTGTTCAGGGCCAGTGCCCGTCTAAATGTTTCAGGGCCAGTGCCCGTCAAATCGTTTAACGGCTAATGCGTGTTGATCGAACGCGAATTAGCACCAGAATTGTTTAATCCTTGCCAGCAGCAATAGCCCGATGACAAGCATTCAGGCGTCCAAGTTTCTGTTGGCGTTTGATTTCGTATCAAATCAGCCCGGCATTGTAACGCGAAACCGCTATGAAACAATATATTTCCTGCGGGTTATGCCCTATTTAATGGGTTTTATGCGCCCTCAAGCACAGCGCGCGCCGATGACATAACCCTGACGCCGTCAAAGACTCCGCCAGCATGGACAAGCGCTGACCCCAGGAACAGCTGCTCCGGGCCGTAACACCTGACATATTCCGTCAAATCCGTCGGTAATAAAGGTAAATTACCCTGGCAAAACAACAGCGCATCCTGCTGATCCAGAACCACTTGAGGCCAGCCGGTTAACGCCGAATCACAGCCCATCAAGTAGCCGCAAAGCTCAGCTCCATTGCCTTGTTCCAGCGCGTCCATCGATAGCATCGCGTCCTGAAACGGGCTGACACCCGTGCGGCGCAGCTCGGCTGTCCAGGCAAGAGTCCCGGCGGAGGCCGCGAGGTCCTCGACCAGCGAACGAATATAAGTGCCCTTGGAGCATCGCACGCTAAACGTCACGCGATCACCATCCACGGCGCGGACTTGCATGGATTCAATCACAATATTACGCGGCGGACGCTCCACCTGCTGCCCACTGCGGGCGATCTGGTACAAGCGCTTGCCCTTATGCTTGAGCGCGGAGTACATCGGCGGCACTTGTGTGGATGCGCCAATGAACGCGTCTGCGTGCGCTTGCCATTGCGCGTGCGACAGAGCGGGCACCTCGCTTCGTGCTGTGATTTCGCCCTCACCGTCACCCGTGCTCGACGTGCCACCTAACGCGGCAACCACGTCGTAGGTCTTCGCGGCGTCCAATAAAACGTGAGAGTAGCGCGTCGCGTCACCAAAGCAGATGGGTAACATGCCCGTCGCTAACGGATCCAGACTGCCGGTGTGTCCCGCTTTGCGTGCCTGAAACAGATACTTAACACGTTGCAACGCTCGATTGGAGGATAGCCCAAGCGGCTTGTCCAGCAAGACGACGCCGTGGATATCGCGCTTGATGCGCTTAGTGGTCATCCTCATCGTCCGTTGCATCGTCAGCGCGCTCGCTATCGTCAGCACTGACGCTGCCAGCGATCAGGGCGCTGATGTGGAAACCACGCGCGACACTGTCGTCGTGTGAGAAGCGCAGCTCTGGAATGTGGCGAATCTTGAGCTCGCGGCCAAGCTTACTGCGCAGAAAACCGCTGGCGCGCTGCAACCCTTCCAGGGCAGGCTCAGGGTCCGCTGCTGGGTCCAGCGTCGCGAAGTAAACCCGGGCGACTGAAAGGTCACGCGTCAGATCGACGTTCGTTATCGACACGCCATCGAGACGCGGGTCCTTGCTCTGAAAACGCAGCAGTTCGTTCAATATCCGCAACATCTGACCCGCAATACGCGAATGCCGCGCAAATTCACGCGCCATGAGCAGTCTTACTCAATCGTGCGTGCATATTCGACGCGTTCAAAGCACTCGATCTGATCGCCGACTTTGACGTCATTGTAGTTCTTGACGCCGATACCGCATTCAGTGCCTGCACGCACTTCATTGACGTCATCCTTGAAGCGTCGCAGCGACTCAAGCTCGCCTTCGTAGATCACGACGTTTTCACGCAGGACACGAATCGGCAACGAACGCTTGACGTAACCATCGGCGACCATGCAACCGGCGACGTTGCCAAGCTTCGGTGAACGGAACACATCGCGAACTTCTGCCAACCCGACAATCTGTTCCCGAATCTCTGGTGACAACAAACCGGACACTGCCGCCTTGACGTCGTCAATCGCTTCGTAAATGATGCTGTAGTAACGCAGATCAATATCAGACTCTTTGATGAGGTTACGTGCTGCCGCATCTGCCCGGACGTTGAACCCAATGACAATCGCATTGGATGCCAATGCAAGCGTGACGTCTGATTCGGTGATACCACCCACGCCACTTGATATCACTCTGACCGCAACCTCGTCGTTCGAAATCGCTTCCAGTGAGTCTTTCAACGCTTCAGCACTACCGTTAACGTCAGCCTTGATCATCAACGACACGGAGACCTGCTCGCCTGCGGTCATCTGGTTGAAGACGTTCTCAAGTTTGGCTGCCTGCTGCTGAGCAAGCTTCGTATCTCGCGCTTTCGCCTGACGGAATTCAGCCACTTCGCGGGCTTTCTTGTCGTCTTCAAGCGCTAGCATTTCATCGCCCGGTGCAGGCACACCAGACAAGCCGAGTACGACCGCTGGGGTAGAAGGCCCTGCTTCACTAATCGATTGTTGCGACTCGTCAAACATGGCACGAATACGTCCGTACTCTTCGCCAGCCAGTATATAGTCACCCTGTTTCAAAGTGCCGCTTTGTACCAACACCGTTGCAACTGCGCCGCGACCTTTTTCGAGGCTACCTTCAACCACAACGCCACGGGCGTGGCCGTCGGACACAGATTTGAGATCCATGACTTCGGCCTGCAACAATACTGCTTCCAGCAATGCATCAACACCGTCGCCCTTGAGCGCGGACACATTCACAAACTGGCTGTCGCCACCCCAGTCATCCGGGATAACTTCGTACTGCGATAACTCCGTACGGACTCGCTCAGGGTCAGCGTTTTCGCGATCAATCTTGTTCACCGCAACGACAATCGGAACACCGGCTGCTTTCGAGTGCTTGATCGCCTCGATCGTCTGCGGCATGACGCCATCGTCGGCTGCAACCACAAGGATCACAATGTCTGTCGCTTGAGCGCCGCGCGCGCGCATCGATGTGAATGCTGCGTGACCCGGGGTATCGAGGAAGCACACTTCGCCGTTGTCGGTTTGCACTTTGTAGGCACCGATGTGCTGTGTGATGCCACCAGCCTCGCCTGCTGCAACACGTGACCGCCGGATGTAGTCAAGCAGCGATGTCTTACCGTGATCGACGTGACCCATAATCGTGACGACTGGCGGCCGTGTGACTTGATCACCCTCATCTTCGGCGACTTCCGCTAACAGATCGTCATCGACACTGGCTTCGTTCATCGGCACCGCTTTGTGGCCGAGCTCTTCAACAACAAGCGTTGCCGTATCCTGATCGATTACCTGATTGATCGTCACCATCGCGCCCATGCCCATCAGCGCCTTGATCACTTCCGTCGCTTTCACCGCCATGCGGTTAGCGAGCTCAGCCACGCTAATGGTCTCTGGAATCTCTACATCCCGAATAACAGGCTCTGTCGGACGTTCAAACGCGTGTTGCGAATCAACGTTGATGTTGCCCGGACGGCGCCGCGGCGCAGGTTTCTTGCGTTTGCGGCGGCCACTCTTGTCGCCAGCAACGTGCAACTCCTTGCGGCCGTAGCGTGTGTTGTCTTTCTTCGCTTCCCGCTCGGCGCGTTCGCGCGCTTCCTGATCCTTGCGGCGCTGCGCTTCTGCTTGCTCGGATTCGAGTTTACGGCGTGCGGCCTCTTCTGACTTACGACGCGCTTCGTCTTCGGCTTCTTGCTTCTCGCGGTCGCGTTCTTGTTGCGCACGTTGCTCGGCAGCTGCCTGCTCGGCCTTGCGCGCGTCCTCTTCTGCCTGACGCTCTTGCTTCGCCTGATCGAGTTCGTCTTGTTGCGCTTTTGCCTGCTCTTCAAGCACGTCACGTTTGACGTAAGTGCGCTTCTTACGCACCTCAACCGCAACCGTACGTGCACTGCCCTTGTTACCGGACATACGCAATTCGCTCTGGGACTTGCGTTTCAACGTGATCTTGCGTGGCGCAGCGGCAAGCTTGCTTTCTTCTTTGCCATGCTGGCGACGCAGGTGTCCGAGCAGCTCCATCTTGGCGTCTTCACTGATAACGTCATCGGCACCACCAACCTTAATGCCAGCCTCTTCAAGCTGCACAAGCAACTTGTCGACTGGCACTTTGAGTACCTCTGCAAACTGTGAGACTTTCACATCAGCCATACTGTCTTCTCCGCGAGTCGCCTGTGCGACTACGCTTGTTCCTCGTCTTCGAACCAATGCGCACGTGCGGCCATAATAAGCTCGCCCGCTTCTGCTTCGCTCACATCCAATATTTCCAGCAGATCGTCAGTCGCCTGCTCGGCCAGATCATCGCGCGTGACGATACCGTGGCCCGCCAGATGTGCGGCGAGTTCCTCGTCCATGCCTTCGACGTCAAACATGTCGGCGGCGGGCTCGGCTTGCTCGATGACTTCCTCGTTAGCAATCGCCTGGGTCAGCAATACATCGCGCGCGCGGCTGCGAAGCTCGTCGACCATGTTCTCATCGAACTCCTCGATGGCGGCGAGTTCAGCTGCGGGCACATAGGCGATTTCCTCGATCGTTGAGAAACCTTCCTGCACCAGAATCATCGCGATCTCCGAATCCACGTCGAGCTGTTTCATGAACACTTCGGACAACTCGCGCATCTCGGCTTCGCTCTTCGCTTCAGCATCTGCCTCGGTCATCACATTGAGCTCCCAACCGGTGAGCTCGCTTGCCAGGCGGATGTTTTGGCCGCCACGGCCAATCGCTTGTGAGAGCTTCTCTTCGTCAACCGCGATGTCCATGCTGTGCTTGTCTTCATCGACAACAATCGATACGACTTCCGCAGGCGACATTGCGTTAACGACGAATTGCGCCGGGTTGTCATCCCATAGAATGATGTCGACACGCTCGCCAGCCAGTTCGTTTGAAACGGCCTGTACGCGTGAACCACGCATACCAACGCAAGCGCCGACCGGATCGACACGCGTGTCGTTGCTCTTGACCGCGATCTTGGCGCGTAAGCCAGGGTCACGCGCGGCACCAAGAATTTCGATCATGCCCTGACCGACTTCCGGTACTTCGAGCTTGAACAAATCAATCAAAAAATCGGGCGCCGTGCGGCTGATAAACAACTGCGGGCCACGCGGCTCGGAACGCACTTCTACCAGACGGCCTTTGATACGGTCGTGCTGGCGCACGGGCTCGCGTGGCAACATGTTTTCGCGTGGGATAAACCCTTCCGCGGTACCACCAAGATCAACATAGACGCCGTTGCGATCAACCCGCTTAACAAGACCGCTGAGCATTTCATCAACCCGGTCTTCGAATTCCTCAACGATCTTTTGGCGCTCCGCTTCGCGAACGCGCTGCACGATCACTTGCTTCGCCGTTTGCGCTGCAATGCGACCAAAGTCCACGGACTCGATCGGTACTTCTACGTAGCCGTCAATCTCCGCTTCCGGATTCACGTCAACCGCATCAATCATGCGCAATTCGCGATCAGGTACTTCCAGCTCTGTGGATTCGTCAGCGAACACCTTCCAGCGGCGGAACGTATCGTAATCGCCTGTTTCGCGATCGATCGCCACACGTACCTCGATGTCTTCACCATGACGCTTACGCGTGGCAGAGGCCAACGCCGCTTCCATCGCATCAAAAATGATCTCGCGCTCGACACCTTTCTCGTTAGAGACTGCCTCGATCACCATCAACATTTCTTTATTCATAACTCGTTCTCGCTAGCGCTTAGCACTAAAATCCACGATTGGCACCAGACGAGCAGAATCAATCTGACTCATCGGCAACTGCATCTGCTCGCCATCAACGTCGAGCACTACCGCCTCATCCTGCACACCGACCAGCACACCTTTGATGCGCTTGCGGCCGACGAAACCCTTTACCATTTTCACTTTGATCAACTCGCCCGCATATTTCTCAAAATGCGCCGGCCGTCGCAACGGACGATCCAGACCTGGCGAGGAAATCTCCAATGCATACTCTGTCGGTATCGGATCCTCGACATCCAAAATACCACTGACTCCGTCGCTGACTAACGCGCAGTCATCGACCGAGATACCGCCTTCTTTATCAATAAACACCCGCAGCACACTACTGCCGCCGGCTGCTTGATATTCAACATCGACAAGCTCAAAGCCTAACCGTTCCACCTCAGGTGTCAGCAGTGTTTCAAGCTCATCTGTAATCATTAACCTAACTCTCAACGCCAAAAAAATGGGCCGAAGCCCACACATTGGCGCCCTGAACGACGCACAAAAACAAAAAGCCCCAATGGGGCCTTCTTAATCGGCAGTCCTCGTCAAAGCTCATAACTCTGAACGACACTGCATCTACGGCTCGTTGCTGTACTGCGAGCATCTGTCGTCGCAGCAGGGAGTTCGAACCCGATTAGCCGAGAGATAATAACAGGATCAAGGAGATATGAAAACCGCAGGCGCGCTACTTGCGAAACAGCGAAGCCGCGACCCTATCGGACCACGAGAGCGCTCGACCCGGACCGGACCAGATACTATGCTGGGCCTGTCGTAAAAGCGCCACGAGCGACCCCGGTCTGGCTTGCCAACGATGCATTGTCGCGGCCAACGCGCCTGTCTACTGGAGTTATCGAATGATCACGATCCGTTTTGCGCTTGCCCTGGCGTTGTTGTCCGGCGCTCTGAGCGCCAACCAAGACGAGAACTTCGACTATTTCAGTGCCAACAGAGTCATGATTCAGAACGGCGTACAAGCTGTGCTCATGTGCAACGGATTGTTCACATCCAATCGCACGCTCGAGCAGATCTTTACCCAGGAACTCGCGTACCTGAAGTCGCCTGTCGGCACGGCGGCGGGCGGCGACTATGTCGTCGATCAAGCGCGCAGAGCTGTCGCTGTTGGTAGCACGAGCGCCGGCTCCGTGGTGCGCGCAGCTTTCCGCGATGGCATAGGCTGCGTGGTGCTGGGGCCGGATCAGAGCTTTGACGACATTGAAATGCTGCCATCGCTGGAGGTACACGAGCACTATAACGCCGTCGTCAATGCGCCCTGGCCCATGGGCGATACGCTCACGACAGCGCCGCTTGCTGACTACATTGATCCTGTCGCGCTGCAAGCAGCATCCGATTGGACGTTCGATCGTGATACACCCGAGCAAGATACGCTGAGCCTATTAGTCGTTCATAAGGGCGAGATCGTGCACGAGCGCTACGCAGACGGCATCGACATGCTGACGCGAACACGCACCTGGTCTACCGCCAAGAGCATCGCAGCGACGCTGATTGGCATGCGGGTTGATGCAGGACGGATGGCGTTAGATAAACCACTTGATATCGACTGGCTGCCGAAGCTTCAGGCAGAGGCGCCAGACCCTCGCGATTCGATCTCCCTCCGGCACGTGCTGAACATGTCCAGCGGGCTGTTTCCGAGCGATAGTTTCGGGATGGAATATGCGACAGGCTCCGGCCTTGCCTACTGGGCTGGTGCTAGCTCAATCACTGGCGCTCGCAAGCGTGGTCTGATTCGCACCCCGGGAACATTCTGGGACTATGAAAACTACGACACGCTGCTTGCGGTGTACGCGATGAAGCGGACCTTCGATACGCACGAACAATACGCCACATACCCGGCAAAAGCGCTGCTAAATCGGCTAGGCATGTACAACACCCTGTTGAGCACCGACCGCTTCGGTGACTTCATCCTGAGTAGCCAGATCTATACCAATGCCAGAGACCTTGCGCGCTTTGGGCTGCTTTACCTGCAAGGTGGCGTCTGGATGGGGGAGCGCATCATCTCCGAATCGTGGATCGAATTCGTCAGAACACCAGCGCCCGCTTCCGCCCCGCACAATGACTTTTATGGAGGCCAATTCTGGCTCGTGCCGAGTGACCGTCAGGACGTGCCCTCAGACGCCTACGCCACGGCAGGCAATCGCGGCCAATACGTCGTGATCGTGCCGAGCCATGACCTGGTCATTGTCCGTCGCGGTCTGGACTATCGAGACCAGGGGTTCAATCGCTGGGATATGACGCGCGAAGTGCTGAGAGCATTCAAGCAAGACTAATGCGCGTTATGTGAGTTCAGACGCAGGCTCGGCATCATTGAATTTTGAGCGGGTACGATTCGCGAACGCGACAAGCGACAACATCACAGGCACCTCAACCAGTACACCCACAACAGTGGCCAGCGCGGCCCCTGAGTTAAGACCGAATAGGCTGATTGCGACAGCAACCGCTAATTCAAAGAAATTCGACGTACCGATGAGCGCAGCAGGTGCCGCTGTACTGAACGGCACACGCCACAGATACGCCCAGCCATACGCCACCGCGAAAATCCCGTAGCTTTGCAGGAGCAAAGGCGCCGCGATCATCGCAATTACCACAGGTTTCGCGAGGATCGTCTCTGCCTGAAAGCCGAACAACAACACAACCGTTGCCAATAACCCCAGCACGGAAAACGGCTTTACCTTGGCGGTGAATGCGGCGATCCGTTCTTCGCTGCTCGCGCCATCCAACATTTTGCGAGTGACATACCCTGCTGCCAGCGGAATCACGACGTACAAAATCACGGACAGCAACAGCGTGGGCCATGGCACAACGATATCTGTAATGCCCAGCAACAATGCTGCGAGCGGCGCAAACGCAAACACCATAATGATGTCATTGATGGAGACTTGCACCAGTGTGTAGTTCGCGTCACCGCGTACCATCTGGCTCCAGACGAATACCATTGCGGTGCATGGCGCGACGCCAAGCAGAATCATGCCAGCGATATATTCACGCGCAGACGCCGGATCAACGAAATCCGCGAACAGGTGCTCAAAGAACACGATACCCAGGGCGGCCATTGTGAACGGCTTGACCAGCCAATTGACGACCAAGGTGATGCAGAGCCCTTTCGGTTGTTTGCCAACATCGCTCAAGGATGCGAAATCGACGTTCACCATCATCGGGTAAATCATGACCCAGATGAACACGGCAACAACCAAATTGACGCTGGCAAATTCCAGCGTCGCTACCGTCTGAAACAAGCCAGGAAACACAGCGCCCAGGATGACGCCAGCGCCGATACAGACACCAACCCACAACGACAGATACCGCTCAAACAGCCCCATGGGCGATGCTGTTGATGTCGTCATAGCAGCTCTGCCTCAATTCTCGCTTTTAGCATATTGAATGCTTCGTCAAAAGCTGCGGTGATTTCTGCCTCACTGCCTTGTGCCTTAGCCGGGTCAGGCGTACTCCAATGACGCTTTTCGTAGTCGCCCAGGAACACCGGGCAGCTCTCATTTGCCGCTTCATCGCAAACAGTAATGACAACGTCAATGCTCGTATCAGTGAACTCATCCCATGATTTGCTGCGCGGCGTACCGTACGGGATACCGTGGCGTTGCAACGTCTCTAATGATTCGGGATGCACGTAACCAGCAGGATGACTACCGGCGCTGAACGCCTGATAGCGACCTGCACCCAATTCGTTGATGAGGGCTTCGCCCATCACAGACCGGCACGAATTGCCGGTACACAGCACGAGGACATTCTTCATCATGCACAACACGCGGACGCCGTTTTCTCGGCATCTTGCTCAATACTCTCGTCCGAGGCATCGGGCGATTCCGGACCATCGGTAATCGCACCGAACAAGGCCGCATCCTCCATCGTGTGATAGGTCTCCCATGCAACACCGGACGGATCACGCACCCAGGTTTTATCGGATCGGGCATAGCAGCACACGGCTTCGCCTTCATCGAACATTGACACGTCTGCCTGCTCAAGTGCACCGCGCAAGGTCTCCAGCTCCTCAGCTTGGTCGACTTGCAGCCCCAAATGATTGACGCCAACGTTGTCCGCTCGCGTGGAAATAGCAAAGTTGATGCGTGGGTCGTCCAGCATCCACTTCGCATAATCTGTTTTGGTCTTGGCAGGGGCCGCGCGAAACAGAGCGCTGTAAAACCCGATGCTCTTCTCAAGATCTTCAACGCCAACATGAATATGCATACGTTTCATTTTAGTCTCCTTGGTAATACTGGCGCCCGCAAACGAACGCCTAACAACAATTAGCGAGCTCGATGATCGAGCAACCCTTTTTCTTATCCTCACGGATGTTGGCAAACTCAGTGCTGCAACAGTCACGCACCATGAAGCTAATCAACGCCCCAATAGCATCGAAATTGGCTGAATAAATGACCGAGCGCCCATCTTTGCGCGATGAAATCACGCCCGCGTTCGACAAATGGCTCAAATGAAAAGATAACGTGTTGTGCGGTGTACCTAACTGCTTGCTCAGCACGCCCGCAGCTGCCCCTTCCGTGCCCGCCTGCACAAGCAAACGAAATGCACCTAGGCGCGTCTCTTGCGATAAGGCATCAAACATCACAGCGGCTTTTTCTATGTCCATATGTCTAGAATAATGGACATATTAATTTTGTCAAGGGTTGGATGCTGTTTTTGGGCAGGCGAGACAGAAGCGCTAGAGCGGTAGCGTACGTAGCCAGCTGAGCAATGGATCTACCCAGGAAGGGTCTGGCCGAAAGAATGCGCCGTGCTCCTTGCCAGTAGAAATAACGACTTCTTCGAAATCAATCAACTTGCCGCTTCGCTCTGCAAGCTTTTCACACGATAGCGCGACGTCTGTCGTTTCATAGATCGACAAAAGGCGGCCTGTTAGCGTTATCGCCGGCTCATCCTGAACGCCGCGCTCCCAACACGTGGCGAGCAGTATCGTATTGATCGGTAAAGGTCTGAGCTGATTCGACGCACGTGCGGTAATTTCTCCACCGCGAGAAAAACCGATGAGTGTAATTCGCTCTGGTGCTACGCCTGCCTCGACCAAAGTCCGTACCCAGTTTGAGAGTCGCTCCACATACAACGATACGTCAGTGCCCTTGGACCGATGATGTGCGACAAGATGGAAATCGCCTTTCTCGGCTAGAGCGGCCTTAATGGCTGGAAAATCGTACGTACCCCACCGCGGATGAACTGGCGTTGGATTTTCGCCCTCGACGATTAAGCCATGCGAATAGACGACATATGATGCATCGGCATCTACGTGCGATGGGAAATCTGCGAACACGTTGCCGGCAACGGTCGTCGACGGGTACACCAGCAACACCAGTAAAGCGACGAATCGGCGAGCAATGATGAGCGCATTCCTTACGTAAGACAGACGCATCCGTACCGAGTCTCTCTCGGTAACGCATCCATTCTACAACGCCGGGATAGTCCGCGTGTTTTTAGAGCCTCGAGGCGCTGATTGCCTACTCGACTCTAAAACGACAATGGGCCCCTAAAAAGGAGCCCATTTTACGTTTTGGTAGCGGGGGCAGGATTCGAACCTGCGACCTTCGGGTTATGAGCCCGACGAGCTGCCAGACTGCTCCACCCCGCAACTGGAGGATGGACTATACAGACGCCCTATAGGCCGCGCAACACCGTATTGAGAATAAAACGACATCGCTCTGGATTAAGTTGTGTTGGCGCTCCAGGACTTAGCCGATCACGAACGCGCACAGTGCAAGCAAGCCACCCGGCGCGATGCCAAAACCCAGCACCGCAAGCCCGTTGATGCTCAGCGCAAACCGCATATCTTTCGCAGCACTGACGGGTGCTTCGTCGGTCGCGTCATCGAAATACATGAACTTGAGTACACGCAAGTAGTAGTACGCGCCGATGACCGAGAAAACGACCATTGTGATCGCGACACCGGTGTACAACACAGCCGCGTCACCTGCCAAACGACCTGCGTCGAGCACAGCCTGGATGACATGAAGCTTGGCCCAGAAACCCACCCATGGCGGTATGCCTGCCATACCTAACATAAAGCACGCCATCATCGCGGCGAACCAGGGACTACGCGTGGCAAGACCACGGAAGTCATCGAGGTTCTCAGCGTCATGCCCTGCCCTTGAGATCAGCACGACAATGCCGAACGCACCGGCCGCCGTGAACGCGTAGGTCAGCGTATAGAACAGCGCTGCCTGATACCCTTCCGACGAACCGGCAAAGAAACCAAGCAGGATAAAACCAACGTGCGAGATGGTTGAGTACGCCAACATCCGTTTGATGTTGGTTTGCGCGATCGCAACAATGTTGCCTAACGCCAAAGACAAGATCGCCAAAACCATCAGCATCTGATGCCATTGCTCATGCAGTGCCGGTAACCCGTCGACCAGAATACGCACGGCAAGAGCAAACGATGCGATCTTGGATAGGGAGCCGAGGTATAACGTGACCGGCGTGCGAGCGCCCTGATACACGTCTGGCAGCCACATATGAAACGGCACGGCGCCAAACTTGAACGCAATACCGACGACGAGAAACGCCAAACCAAACCACAGCGCAACATCATCAGCGCCAGTGTCCACGATGGAGACCGCAAGGGTATCCAGCTGGATCGTTCCGGTGACACCGTAGATCAAAGAGACGCCATACAAAAATGTGCCCGACGCAATCGCACCGAGGATGAAGTACTTCATCGCCGCTTCGGCGCATAACCTGGAATCGCGATCAAACGCGACCAGTGCGTACAGTGACAGAGACAACATCTCCAGCCCGAGGTAGAGCGTGAGCAAACCGTTTGCCGAGATCATGACAAAAATGCCCAATAGGCCGAACAGGCTCAACAAGTAGAACTCGCCTTTGCGCAGATTGTTATTGAGCAGGTAATCACGGGAGTACACGAATACCAAACCCAGGCACAGCGTCGCCGCCATTTTCAGCACAATCGCGAGTGTGTCGTTGACAAAACTGCCGGAGAACGTGAGTTCACGAGACAACGGCGCTGCGCTGAACACCGCGAGCGCGGTCACGACCAAAGCGATGATGGATAACCAGTAAGTAATAACGCGTCGCTCGTCACTGATAAACAAGTCAGCGATCAGAACAACACATAAAGCGCCAAGCAAAACCATCTCTGGCAGTGCCGGCATAAAATCAGGTGTGATAAATGACATCTGTTATTCCCCGACGCTACAGTTTGCTGCGCCCGATGTGCTCCACGAGCGCATCGACACTGGTCTGCATCATCTCCACCAAAGGCTGCGGCCAAATACCTAACGCCAACACACCGAGCGCAAGAATACTCAACACCAGAAACTCCCGGCCGTTGAGATCCTGCAACGCGGCAACGCGATCGTTACCAATCTCGCCAAACAACACGCGCTTGACCATCCAGAGCGTGTAAGACGCGCCCAGAATCAACGTTGATGTCGCGAGGAACGCAATCCAGAACTGCGATTTGAAACTCGCGAGAATCACCATGAACTCCCCGACGAAACCGGAAGTACCGGGCAAGCCCGCATTGGCCATCGCAAACAGCACCATGAAGGCGGCGAACTTCGGCATCGTATTCACAACCCCGCCGTAATCCGATATCTCTCGGCTGTGCATGCGGTCATACATCACACCGACGCACAGGAACATCGCGCCACTGATCAGTCCGTGCGAAATCATCTGAACCATGGCACCTGTCGCGCCGAGCGATGCGCCGCTGCTGCCATCACCATTGACGACGATCGGCCAGAACAGGAACAGACCTAATGTCACGAAACCCATGTGCGCGATCGACGAATAGGCAATCAACTTCTTCATGTCGGTTTGCACTAACGCCACGAATCCGATGTACACGACGGCGACCAGTGACAAACCGATCATCATCATCGACAGGCTGCCGCTGGCATCAGGCGTGATTGGCAGCGACAACCGCACAAAGCCATACCCACCCATCTTCAACATGATCGCAGCCAGGACGACCGAGCCGCCCGTCGGCGCCTCGACGTGCGCGTCTGGCAACCAGGTATGCACCGGCCACATCGGCACCTTGACTGCAAACGCCGCCAGGAACGACAGGAAGATCAGCGTTTGTGCTATCATTCCAATCGATAACTCGTGGTATGCCAACAAATCGTAGCTACCCGTTTCGGTATACAGGTAAATGAGCGATACCAACATGAAGACGGAACCGAGGAACGTATACAGGAAGAACTTGATCGTGGCGTAGATGCGCCGCTTACCACCCCAGATACCAATGATGAGAAACATCGGTACGAGCATTGCTTCCCAAAAGACATAGAACAGCATCGCATCGAGCGCGGTAAACACGCCGATCATCAAGCCTTCGAGAATCAGGAACGCGGCGAAATACTGAGCTGAGCGTTTCTCAACAACCTGCCACCCGGCGATCACTACCAGCGGCGTGATAAACGTCGTGAGCAAAATCAGCGGTGCGGAAAGCCCGTCGACACCGAGGTAATAGAATGTATTGAAACGCGGGATCCACGACGCACGCTCAACGAACTGCATGGACGCAGTCGTGTTATCAAACGCTGTGTACAGTGGAATGGACAACAGACCGACAGCGACGGAAACGCCAAGCGCAAACCAGCGCATCGCTCCCGCACGGGCGCTTTGCCGATCCCCACCATCGCCGATCATCAATACCAACAGGCCGCCCAACACGGGCACCCAAATAAGCAGACTCAATATATTTTGCAGTGTCATTATTATTTAGCCGTTACGCCGATTGGTACAGCAGCCAACCCAATAGCGCCGTCAGACCAATCACCATCGCGAATGCGTACACATAAAGGTAGCCACCCTGGATACGTCGCAAGACCTGTGACGATGCCGCCACGAGTCCGGCTGTCCCGTTGACCAGCGCACCATCAATCAGTTTCTGGTCACCATAACGCCATAGCGCTGTGCCCAATTTACGCCCCGATCCCGCGAACCCGCGAATCCACAAATCGTCTGCGTAGTATTTGTTTTCCAACAGCTTGTAGACCGCCGACAACCGCTTCGCCGCGCTGTCTGCAATCGACGGTTGTTTCAACCAGACATACCATGCAGTCACGAGCCCTGCCATCGACAGCCAGAATGCCGGCCCCTGAATGGCGTGCAGCACAAATGCCATCGGCCCATGCCATTCCTCGCCGAGCACCGCTAACGGATCCGTTGCCGCCGCCGGGAAGATTGCGCCGGTGAAAAAGTCACCGAACAACATGGTCTCTGTCGTAAACCAACCAATGAGCGCGGACGGTATGGCCAACAGGATCAATGGCAGGGTGACGACCCACGGGCTCTCCTTAAGATGCTCGCGCGTGTGCTGATCCATACGCGGCTCGCCATGGAAGACCAGGAAGAACATCCGGAACGAATACAACGCAGTAATGAAAACGCCAACGAGCACGCTCCAGTATGCAACCGCCAACGGCCAGCCGTGACGCAGATGCCCTGCCTCAGCGACCGCTTCAATCAATGCGTCTTTTGAGAAAAAGCCGGATGTGAACGGAAACCCGATGAGCGCCAACGAGCCAATCAATGATGTCCAGTACGTGATCGGCAAGTACTTGCGAAGACCACCCATCTTGCGGATATCTTGCTCATGATGCATTGCGATGATGACTGAGCCAGCAGCAAGGAACAGCAGCGCCTTGAAAAACGCATGCGTCATCAAATGAAACACACCGGATGCGTACGCTGAAGCGCCTAACGCAACCGTCATGTAGCCGAGCTGTGACAACGTCGAGTACGCAACGACGCGCTTGATGTCGTTCTGAATGATGCCAAGCAAGCCCATGAAGAACGCCGTAATTGCACCAATAACAACCACGAACGATAACGCGCCCGGCGCCAATTCAAACAGTGGCGACATCCGCGCAACCATGAAGATGCCCGCCGTGACCATTGTCGCGGCGTGGATCAACGCAGAAATCGGTGTCGGGCCTTCCATCGAATCGGGCAGCCATACGTGCAACGGCGCTTGTGCGCTTTTACCCATCGCGCCGATAAACAACAGCACGCAAATGACTGTGACCGCGTCCCACGCCTTACCCGGGATCACCTCAATCGTTTTGCCCACCATATCCGGCGCGGCGGCAAATGCGGCGCTGTAATCCAGCGTGCCAGACAACGCGACAACACCCGCTATGCCTAACAGAAAACCAAAATCGCCAACGCGATTCACAAGGAATGCCTTGAGGTTTGCAAAAATAGCCGTTGGCTTCTTGTACCAGAACCCAATCAACAGGTAGGACACGAGTCCAACCGCTTCCCAACCGAAAAACAGCTGCAAGAAGTTGTTCGACATGACCAACATCAGCATCGCGAAAGTAAACAGCGAGATGTAGCTGAAGAAACGCTGGTAACCGGGGTCTTCGTGCATGTAGCCGATGGTATAAATGTGCACCATCAACGATACGAACGTCACGACAAACATCATCATCGCGGTCAGACGATCAACCAGAAAGCCGACTTGCATACCGAGACCATCGGTAAACGCCCAGGTATACAGATTGTAGTTTTCGATCGCGCCGCCGCCGATCATATGGCGCAACACCATAAAAGACAGCACGCACGATAGTCCAACAGCGCCAATGGTCAGCACGTGGCTTGCCGTCCGACCGATCGACTTGCCAAACAAACCAGCAATGATAGATGCGACCAGCGGCGCAAGAACGATTGTCAGATGTGTACTCATCATCGCCCTAGCCCTTCATCTCGCTGATTTCATCAACGTTGATGCTGCGCTGGTTGCGGAACAGCACCACAAGAATCGCAAGCCCGATCGCGGCTTCTGCTGCAGCGACCGTCAGAATGAAGAAAACAAAGACCTGCCCGGTGGTATCACCGAGATATCGCGAGAACGCAATGAAGTTGAAATTCACGGCGAGCAGCATGAGTTCTATACACATGAGCAACACGATGATGTTGCGACGGTTGATGAAAATTCCGGCAATGCTCAGCGAAAAAAGAATCGCTGACAACGTCAGATAGTGTTGCAGCCCTATCGTCATTGCTGCTCCTCCGAATCCATCTTAACCAGTCGTACGCGATCTTCGCGTCGAACGCTGACCTGCTTGTTGATGTCCTGAACTTTAAGGCCGGGACGTTTTCGCATCGTCAACGTAATGGCGGCAACGATCGCGAGCAGCAGAATGACCGAGGCAAGTTCGAACGCATAAACGTGTTCGGTGTACATCACTTCGCCCAGCGCTTTGGTATTGCTGTAACCCTCTGGCAAAGGCGGTGCATCAGTCAACGTGGCGATACCCCAGCTGCGCACCCAGATGACCTGCCCGAGCTCAATCACCATGACCACTGCAACCAGCAAGCCAACGGGCGCATAACGCGTAAAACCATCGCGAAGGCGCTCGACATTAATGTCAATCATCATGACGACGAACAGGAACAACACCATGACCGCGCCGACGTAGACCAGCACCAACGTGATGGCGAGAAACTCCGCTTGCAACAACAGCCATAAAACCGAGCTGTTGAAGAACGCAAGCACAAGGAACATGACCGCATGCACCGGGTTGCGCGAGAAGATCACACCAATCGCAGCGCCAATCAGCACTGTTGCGAATGTGTAAAACATCAAATCAAAAAACAACGTCTGTATCCCCAGGCGGCAGCTCTCACTGCTCGCAATAGTGTGTCCGCGATCGCATTAGCGATAGTTTGCGTCAGCCGATTTATCTGCAGCGATCATCGCCTCGTAACGCTCACCGACGGCAAGCAACTTATCCTTCGTCATAATGTTCTCGCCGCGTTGCTCCATGTGATATTCATGGATGCGCGACTCAACAATCGCATCGACTGGACAGGCTTCCTCGCAAAACCCGCAGTAAATGCACTTGAACAAATCAATGTCATAACGCGTCGTACGTCGTGTGCCATCGTCACTGACGTCCGACTCAATCGTGATCGCTAACGCCGGGCATACCGCTTCGCATAACTTGCAAGCGATGCAACGCTCTTCGCCGTTCGGATAGCGGCGCAGCGCATGCAATCCACGAAAACGCGGTGACTGCGGCGTTTTCTCTTCCGGATAACTGAGCGTCACTTTGGTCTTGAACAAGTTACGCCCGGTCAACATCAAACCTTGCCACAACTCGGCGAGGAAGAACGTCTTCAGAAAGCCTCTGACTGCATTCATAGTAATACCCTACGCGCCTAACCGCGCCCATGGCCCCCACTGCTGCCAGACCATGATGCCTTCAACGGCAATCCAGACGATCGTGACAGGAATGAAGACCTTCCAACCCAAACGCATGATCTGGTCATAGCGATAGCGCGGGAATGTGGCACGGAACCAAAGGAAACAAAAGAGGAAGAACGAGGTCTTCAACGCGAACCAGAAAAAACTCGGCTGTCCGAGGAAGCTGTCTGCACCGAGCAGACCTTCAAACGGTGATAACCAGCCGCCCAGGAACATGATCGCCGTCAAAGCTGCGATGAGAATCATGTTGGCGTATTCGGCGAGGAAGAAAACAGCAAATGCAACGCCGGAATACTCGACGTGGAAACCCGCGACGATCTCCGACTCACCCTCGGCCACATCAAACGGTGCCCGGTTCGTCTCGGCGACGCCGGAGATGAAGTAGATGACAAACAACGGCAACAACCAAACAGCGAACCAATGACTCACGCCACCTTGCTGGGCAAGAATGATGTCTCCCAGGTTCAAACTGCCGGCAGCCATCAATACGCCGACGAGCGCAAAACCCATCGCGATTTCATAAGCGACGATTTGCGCAGCTGAGCGCATTGCGCCAAGCAATGCATATTTTGAGTTGGTCGCCCAACCGGCCAGAATCACGCCGTAGACGCCCATCGACGTCAGCGCGAGAACATACAACAAACCAGCATCGATATCGGCCAGAACGAACGAATCGGATACTGGCATCACCGCCCAGGTTGCGAACGCCGGCGTAATCGCCAACAACGGTGCAACGATGAACAGAAACTTCGAAGACTCTGCCGGAATCACGACCTCTTTCAACAGAAGCTTGAGGACATCTGCAAACGGCTGTAGCAAACCTTTAAAGCCGACGCGGTTCGGTCCGACGCGGTTTTGTATGTAGCCAATGACCTTGCGCTCGGCGAACGTCATGTAAGCAACACACAAAATCAGAACGACGGTTAACATCAGAATCTGAGCCGTCTTCCAGATCGTCAGGCGTGCGGCCTCCGGCAGCGACATCCACAGACTAACGTCTGATTGCGCAGCGGCGGCAGGCGCTAACGCTAGCGCTGCGATAACAAGCAGTAACCGCATCATGACTGTGTCTCTCGATCACTGCTACCGGCAATGCCGTCGCGAGTGAGTTGCAAGGCACGCGCACGGCGCACGGTTGCATCGCCCTCATAAATAGCGGTGCGTACCAGCGCATTCGGACCGTCTTCGCCATTCACCGAACGTGGCGTGTAAGCGCTGCCACTGCGATTGTCTGGCGTCGCCAGATCGATCGCGGCAAGCGCATCGGCCGCTAACGCGGCTGCGTCGGTGTAGTCAAAACCACTGACGTCGAGCAGATTGCCAAGTACACGCAACACTTTCCAGCCAGGACGCGCTGCGCCAACCGGCGTAGCGACGCCTTGCCAGGTCTGGGCTAAGCCCTCGACGTTGACGAATGTACCTGCGGTTTCAGCAGCCGTGCCGATCGGCAACACAACATCGGCCGTGCTCGCAATCGCATCACTGAAATAAGGCGTGCATGCAATCAACGTCGCGGATGACAACGCTTTCGCCGATGATGCATCTGCAAAGTCTGCGTCCGGCTCCAGATGCCAGGTAACAACAACCTGCGGAGGTGTTGCCAGCATATCAACTGCGCTCATGCCAGAGGTCTCACGAGCAGCACCTGCCGCAGTTCGGTGCGGTAAAACGCCGGCAAGCGACAGACCTGCACTGTTGGCACCTTCGGACAAGAAGCCAAGCCTTGCGCCAGTCATCGCGGCTAACTGCTGGGCTAACCAACGCAACTCGCTCAGCGCTTTATGCGTCTGGGCAGCCACGCCGATCAAAATCATCGAACGTTCGCCGCTCTGCAACGCGCCTGCGATCGTGTTGTGAGCGTCGGTAACGTCCGCAACAGGTAGCGCGGCCATCGCCTTGCCGTCCAACGTGCTGTTGGTCAACGACGCTGCGGCGGTAACTATCGCTGCCAATTCGGCGACCAGCGAGCCAGTCAGAACCGTCTCGCGATCAAAGAAGTAGTCGCTCTCAATATCATCCAGCGTTGCGACGCGCGCGCCATTGTTGACAACCGCAGCGCGCAAACGATGCGCGATAATCGGTGCCTCATGACGCAGTCGACTGCCGATGACTAATGCACTATCCAGGGTATCGAGCTGTGCTATTGGCATGCCCAGAAACGGATACGCAGGATCGTTATCCTGATCGTTAACATCACGCCGTTTCAAACGATGGTCGATGTTGTTGCTGCCCAGCGATGTGGCGAGACGTTGCAGCAACCAGCCTTCTTCTAGCGTACTGGACGGCGATGCCAGAAAACCGCTGTTCTCGCCGGCGTCTTTTAACAGCGTTGCGCAACGCTCCAATGCGGTCTGCCAATCGGTGTCTTGCCACTCACCGTCGACGCGGATACGCGGCGACTGCAAACGATCTTCCGAGTAGATACCTTCGTACGAAAAACGGTCGCGATCGGAAATCCATGTCTCGTTAATCGCATCATTAGGACGCGGAACGATGCGTTTAATTGTACCGCGCAGAGTGTGCGCAAACACGTTGGAGCCGACGCAATCGTGAGCGCCAACCATCGGTTGCTGCGTCATCTCCCAAGACCGGGCACTGTAGCGGTACGGCTTGTTGTTGAGCGCGCCAACCGGACACAAATCGATAATGTTGCCCGATAACTCATGGTCCACATTTTTTTCAATGTACGTGCCGATCTGCATCTGCTCGCCACGACCTGTCGTACCGAGCTCCTGAATGCCCTGAATCTCTTTGCCAAACCGCACACAGCGGGTGCAGTGAATGCAGCGTGTCATATCAGTAGAAACGAGCGGTCCGATGTTCTTGTCTTTGACAATGCGCTTCTGTTCGGTATAGCGCGAGATGTCTCGCCCGTAACCCATTGCCAAATCCTGCAGCTCGCATTCGCCACCCTGATCACAGATCGGACAATCCAACGGATGGTTAATCAGCAGAAATTCCATCGTCGCGCGCTGTGCAGAAATTGCATAATTCGATTTGGTCGACACTTTCATGCCGTCCATCACCGGGGTCGCACAGGCAGGCAATGGTTTCGGTGCACGCTCTACCTCGACCAGACACATCCGGCAGTTCGCCGCTATCGACAGTTTCTCGTGGTAGCAGAACCTCGGCACATAGGCGCGCGCCGCATCGGTCACCTCAATGAGCATTTGCCCTTTGCGTGCCTTGACCGGCTTTCCATCAACTTCAATAGTGATCAGTTCTTCGTCACTCATGAGGATTGTCGTTCCCGCTGACACCGCCCAACCGGCGGCGCTCCAAAAAAATTGACGTTACGCAGCAACGGCATCGCCAGCATCAACGATGCTGCGACCACCATTGGCGACCATGTATTCAAATTCGTGTCGGTAATGCTTCAGGAAGCTCTGCACCGGCCACGCGGCGGCATCACCCAACGCGCAAATGGTGTGACCTTCGATCTTGTTGGCAACATCCAGCAATCGCGACAGATCGCTTTGCGTGCCACGTCCTTCAAGGAAACCAGTCAGCATGCGGTACATCCACCCTGTGCCTTCACGACACGGCGTACATTGACCGCAAGACTCCGCCATGTAGAAACGCGAAATCCGACGCAACACACGAACCATGCAGGTCGTGTCATCCATAACCATGACCGCACCGGTGCCGAAAGATGAACCAGCAGCTTTCAGCGAGTCATAATCCATCGTGCAATCCATGATGACGTCAGCGGGCATTACCGGCACAGACGAGCCGCCGGGAATCACCGCTTTGAGCTTGCGCCCTTTCCAAACACCACCGCACATTTCAAGCAGCTCTTTGAACGGAATACCCATTGGTAATTCGATGTTCATCGGCTTTTCGACGTGACCTGACACTGAGAAAATTGCAGTGCCACCAGAATTTTCGACGCCGAGCTTGCTGAACCACTCTGCACCCTCGCGAAGAATCGTCGGCACGCTCGCGAGAGACTGCGTGTTGTTGATCGTTGTCGGCTTGCCATACAAACCGAAGTTCGCGGGAAACGGTGGCTTGAACCGTGGTTTGCCTTGCTTGCCTTCCAAAGATTCGAGTAGCGCAGTTTCTTCGCCACAAATGTAGGCACCAGCGCCAACGAAAGTTTCCAGATCGAAATCAATGCCGGAACCGCGAATGTTCTTACCGAGCAAACCGGCCTCGTAGGCTTCCTTCACGGCCGCTTCAAAACGCGGAACGGGCTCTTCGATGAACTCACCGCGAATGTAGTTGTAGGCAACGGTTGCGCCCATTGCATAGGCAGCAATCGCCATACCCTCGACTAGCGAGTGCGGGTTGTAGCGCAGGATCTCGCGATCATGACAAGTGCCGGGCTCGCTCTCATCAGAGTTGCAAACAAGATATTTTTGTACCGGCGCACTGCGCGGCATAAAGCTCCACTTCAACCCAGTCGGGAAACCGGCGCCGCCACGTCCGCGCAAACCAGACGCCTTAACGATGTCGATGACTTCGTCAGCGCTCAGCTCACCCGCAATGATGCGTTCCCAAGACTGATAGCCGCCCGTTTCGCGATAACGCTCAAGTGACCAGGATTGTTCTGTGCCGAGCGTTGCGTAACACACGTTGTTGCTGATATTACTCATTCAAGTTCATCCAGAATGGCTTGCATGGACTCAGGCGTAAGATTTTCGTGGTAGACATGATCCACCATCATCATCGGTGCTCCGCAGCACGCAGCGAGGCACTCTTCTTCGCGTTTCAGGTAGACACGACCATCAGGCGAGCTCTCGCCCAGCTTCATATTCAGATGTTTTTCAGCATGCGCGACCAAGTCGTCTGCACCGCGCAACATGCACGACACGTTGGTGCAAATAGCGACGTTATGCCGACCCACGGGTTTGGTCACGAACATTGAATAGAACGAGGCAACCTCATAAACCTGAATCGGCTCAAGACCCAGGTAACCCGCGACCGCGTCCATCAAATCGGTTGTCAGAAAACCCTGATTCTGATGTTGGACGGCGTGCAAGGCACCAATGATCGCCGAGCGACTTTGGTCTTCGGGAAAGCGCGAGCGCCATTGATCAATCTCCTCGCAAACGTGCGCGGAGAGCATTTCATTATGTGTGTCGTTGTCAGCCTGCATGGGTGTGCCTGTTTAACGATCGATTTCACCGAACACGATATCCTGCGTACCGATGACAGCAACGACATCAGCGAGCATGTGTCCAGCGACCATTTCATTCATTGCGGAGATGTGCGCAAAGCCCGGCGCACGCACTTTGAGACGGTACGGTTTATTCGCCCCGTCGGAAACGATGTAACAACCAAACTCACCTTTCGGGTGCTCGATCGCTGCATGGGCTTCGCCGGCCGGCACCGTATCGCCTTCCGTAAACAGCTTGAAGTTATTAACCAACGACTCCATGTCGCCTTTCATTTCAACGCGCTTCGGCGGCGAGATTTTGTGATCATCCAACATGACCGGACCACTGTTCGTCCGCAGCCATTCAATGCACTGCTGGATAATGCGGTTGGACTGACGCATCTCTTCAACGCGCACGAGATAGCGGTCATAACAATCGCCATTAACGCCAACCGGGATATCGAAATCCATACGGTCGTAGACTTCGTAGGGTTGCTTCTTGCGCAAGTCCCACTCAACCCCGGACCCGCGTAGCATCGGCCCGGTGAAACCAAGCTGTTGTGCACGTTCGGGCGTCACCACACCGATGTTGACGGTGCGTTGTTTCCAAATACGGTTATCGGTTAATAGCGTTTCGTAATCATCGATGCAACCGGGGAAGCGTTCGGTGAAGTCCTGAATGAAATCCAGCATCGAACCAGAGCGGTTCTCGTTCAATGATTTCGCGGAGGCTTCGCTGCGCCATTTCGACGATTCGTAA
>JBCBZK010000183.1:0-5323 GCA_039815365.1 Pseudomonadota bacterium
ATGCTGATTACGAAGCACATTTCGTGCCAAATATTTAAACTATTGTTTTTAATAGAATTTATAGGTTGGCGAAATCGAAGTCAGCATGTGACTGTAAAGCAATTCGACAAACCGGACAGGCTAGACAATTGATTCGATAATGTCCGACGAAACCATTCGGTCGCGAATGGGCGCGGATCGAGAATTTTTCTGTCACGCGCGCCATTTGGTTTACTCCTGGAATTGCCACAACCGCTCCTCTCGACGCCACAGATCTGTGGTGCAAAATTACAGCATAAATCAGCTTAATTGATTCGAATGTACAAAAAAAAGACAGAACATGGATAAGTGGAACGAATTCAGAACCGCCTATAAAGTCGCAACACTGGGCACGATAACGGCAGCCGCTGAAGCACTCGGTGTCCACCGCGCGACGATCATCCGTCATATCGATACGCTCGAAGCGGAGCTTGGCGGCAAGATCTTTTTCCGAAACTCACGCGGATATTCTCTGACTGAAATAGGCGAAGACCTGCTGCGCGTTGCCGAAGCGACCGAGGATCAGTTTAAGCAGTTTATTGGCCGCTCCGATTCTCGAACGCCCGGAGTATCTGGCGAGTTGATTGTGTCGACGGTTGACGTGATTTGCCAAACGTTTTCCGGCGCAATGCGACACTACCACTGCGAGAACCCCGAATCCGAGATTCGATTACTGGTAACAGGCAGGGCTGTGAAACTCGAGTACGGCGAAGCGCATGTGGCCATACGTGCCGGGCGCAAGCCCAATGACCCCGACTATGTCGTGCTGCCGCTAGCGCCTCTGCGCACTGGGCTCTACGCGCACCGTTCCTATGTTGAAGCGCATGGTGCAGCAGAGTCACTAGACGCGCTCTCCCGTTACCGCTTTGTCGGTATTGGTCGTTCCGGCCCAGCGGGTCCGTACGCCTGGCTTGAAAAGCATGTGCCAGCGGTCGATTACTCTTTTCTCAGCGAGAGCTTTCACGGGCGGCTGCAAGCTATTATGGCGGGCATGGGCGCGGGCTTCATGCCAGTCACACAAGCCGCTGTACTAAGAGATGTTGCAGTGGTGCATCCCCCGAATCGCGCATTAGATACGCGTCTATGGCTCGTGACTCACGGGGCGACGCACAGAAGCGCAAAAGTACAGGCTTTTATTGCGAGTCTTAGAGCCACGGGACATATGAAACAGACCGTTTGATACAGTGCTGCATCAACGCGCAGCCTGTGCGTGATTAACACTCTAGCGGTGCTAGTGGGCGTCATGCAGGATTTTGCGATGCATGACGAACGTCTCTTGAAAGCAAACTGGGCAGAAATGCGCACGGCCTACTTTGTTGGTCGGTTTGAAACTATTTCGACCGCCGCGTTAGAACTCGGCGTGCACCGCGCCACCGTCATTCGTCACATCGATTCACTTGAAAGCGCCCTCAAGGAGAAGCTTTTTCACCGCCACGGCAAAGGCTACCCGCCCACCGAGACAGGACAGGAGTTAATGCATGTCGCGCAGTCGATCGAACTGCGCCTAACGGAATTTGTTTTGCGCTCACGTGCTGACGCCGAGGAGTTGACTGGCGAGTTGCACTTCACAACTCGAGAGGTCACCAATGCACTGATCCTGCCCCTACTCGCGGCATTTCAGCAACAACATCCAACACTAGCCGTACGCTATTCCCCGACTCCAGGCAGACTGCGTCTGGACTATGGCGAGGCGCACATCGCACTCAGAATCGGCGACAAGGTTGAGAACGAACAACATATCTCTCGTCACTTCGCTGACATCGAGTTTGGTCTGTTCGCGACCAAAGCCTACGCGCAAAGACGCGGGATACCGCACACGATAGAAGAGGCTTCTGCTCACCAGTTCGTGTGCTTCACACCCAAAGAGCCAAGCCTGCCGTTGCACACGTTCATCCAATCGATCGTACCCGAAGAGCAGGTTGTTTTTCGCAGCGACAGCCCGCTGGCGCTCGACGCCGCGCTGGACCTGCATATGGGTATCGGCTTCGTACCGCTGCACTTTGCCAACAAACGGCACGATCTCATACCGGTGTGGCAACCGTGGCCAAACTGGTCAGCGCCGGTCTGGTTCGTCATCCACGAGAGTATCTTTCACAGCTACAAGATTCAGTCATTTCTTGAGTTTGCAAAACGTCGACAGGCGAGCAGACGGACTGAACAATACGCAGGCAAGTAGCCGCGCGTATGGGATCTGATCCAGCGCTGCAATGTTGCACGCTAGCGGTGTATTTCGCACCTAATCTGGGCGGGTATGTACACTTCATGCCCGGTACGCTTATGACTATCTTTTCGGCGACAGCGATAGCACTGTCGTGTTGGGTTTACAGGGAACAAGGCGCTAGAGCAAAGTTGCCAGTGCGTCTCGCAACAACACGGCCAATTTCTGGTCCGTTAACTGACCAGTCTCAGTATCGAACACCTCATTAAATCGAGGTATCGCGAGGTGCGCTTTGACCTGCCCTCCGAAGTACTGCATCGAGTCAACGGCGCTGTTCAGTACAGAGGCACCGCCGCGTGCACCAGGTGATGTCGAGAGCAGCACCATCGGCCTATCTTGGTAGACCTTGGCATCGAGTCGTGACATCCAATCGAAAATATTCTTGTATGCAGCGGTGTACGAACCGTTGTGCTCAGCCAGAGAAATCAGTATTGCGTCCGCATCACGAATGGCCTTGAGGAAACTCACTGCGGCTGCCGGTATGCCATCTTCCTTCTCTCGGTCAATGCTGTAGATGGGCATCTCGAAGTCATTCAGATCCAGCCGCTGTACGGATGCATCGCTGTCCAAGCTGGTTTGCAGCACTTGCACGGCGTAATCGACGATTTGCCTATTGAGGGAGTGGCGGCTGCTGCTGGCAGCGAATGCGAGTAGTTTCATGTTGAGTCGTCCTTGGGTTAAAGCTGAGGCGCTGGTGCCCGAGAGCGACTCGCCGAGCATGATGGGGTAATCGAGCGCACTAGAAATCCACGCGAACAACAGCGTTGAGGCGACTGCCATCGCCTTCGCGCCCGTCGAAAGTCTCCTGTGCAGCATGGCTGTACTCGACACCCATAGTGACATCCGTCTTGGGTGTCCAAATCAGGTTAACCCGATATCGCTCGCCACTATCGAAGGCGTCAGCGGTAGATCCCTCAGGCGCATCTAACTCAACTGCACTGGCTACCAACGTAGAGCGCACACTCTCGGACCACCAGTGTTGGAACCCTACGTAGCCACCAAAGATACCTGTCGCATCGACCTTTCCGTTTGAATCGATGACGCCTTCCAGTCCAGCGCCAGCGAACACGGAATAGTAGTGCGTAAAGCCCTCGCCACCACTGACGCCGAACACAAGGTTATCTCGAGCGGACAACCATGGTGTATCGATGCGGCCGGTCAAGTTGAAGCCGCCGGTAAACTCGGTGTCTGAATCTGAATCCAGTTGCAACGCCAACCCTGCTAGCCGCACGCGTCCCCAGTCACGTTTCATCTCAACGAAGCTCGTGAAGTTGGGTACCGAATCGGACGCGAACAGATCTTGCGGATCGGTAAGATCACCTGCAGGGTTTTCGACGCCGAATCCGATCCGCCAAACGCCTTCCGGGTGAATGTCCTTTGCCCAGCGAACACCGGGATTACGAAGGACGGGTTGCCCTAGCGGTGGTCCGAAATCAACGGTTTCGGGGCTTGCTGCAATATCGGTGAATTGAGACCACCATTGACCGGCGTAGAAATTACCGACGTTCGCGGCCACGTGTCGAATACGAACTTCGTAGTTGTTGATGAACTCATCGCCACTACCGAAAAAATCGAACTCCATGAAAGCACGTATCTGAGCACCCTCGATCGGGCGCCGGTAGTCGATGTTGAAACGACTGTTACGGACATGAAATCGGGATTGATTGGCTCCGTCTTCTGGCGAACCATCAAGTGGAATACGCCTGTGATTGACAGCATCCTGAAAACCCAGACTGTCGAAGTCATAGTTGCCTTCGAGGCGAACAAAGCCGCCGATTTTCACAGAAGCCTCAGAACCAGGCAGTTTGATTGCACCATCGAAATCGCCAGCTGTGATAATGGCCGCATCGGGAAAACGCCCTAGCGCTGCGCTTACCTCGTCGCGTTCAATACTCACCGAAACTTCGGTATCAGCTGTTTGCGTATCCGATGCCATCGTTTGCGTTTGCTGTGCCTGCTCGAGCGCCTTTCGCAATCGTTTGATTTCCGCCGCTTGTGCTTCCAACTCTGTCTCGAATGCCTCCAGTCGCTCGCTCAGCGTGGAGAGATCCTCGGCAAGGGCTACTCCCGGTGTCGTCAACGCAACACCGATAACCGAAGCGAATGCGATAGCAGATTGACGGACGAACGCGACTCTAATCGCGGATCGAATACGTATTTCGTTTTTGGTTGTACGTTTCATTACCGCCACCACTAATGGCCATGCGCGGCATGACCACGCGCGCCTGCCGCTTCCGGCATCTTGACCTCAAGCACCTGCATCATGCCGAAGTCTTCGTGGTCGAGAATGTGGCAATGCAAAACGAATGTCCCGATGTAGCGCCGATATTGCGTGCGTATCTTGACGACGTACGGTGCACCGAACAGATTCGTTGGCAGGAACACCGTGTCTTTCCATTGACCGGACAAACCGGCGTAGACAGAACCCGAATCAAACTTGCTGACATCGACGCCCGTGTCAGGATCGATGATGCTGACAATCTGCACAGGATTGACATGCTTGTGAAACGGATGTCCTTCCGTAAAAGCGGCGAGCGTCCACTCTTCAACGTTACCGAGGGTCAAGGTCCTGTCAACGCGTCCAACGGCAAATTCAGACTCGTTGATCAAGGTCGGCAGTTTGCCCGGCGACAGTTCCAGCTCGCCTACGACGAACTCATTTTTCGGTGCGTCTTCGACGATGAATGTGTCGAATCCGAGTGTCTGCTCCTTGTCCACCACGACATCCAACAACGACTCATGTGCAACGAACGCATCAAGATTCATCACTGAACCCGAGAGATTTTTGATGATCTCCTCGCGAACGTTTTTCGGCATGTGATTGCGCGCTGCGTCGATCAAAAACGACTGAACATACGCTTCCGGGGCGGCACCATCGAGTGCATCTTCAGCTCCCGTTACGCGAACAAAACCCAGCAGTTGACGTTGCTTTTCCTGCATTCGAATGTTTTCGTTTTTGGGCGCGTCGTTGTCGACCATGCAGTAGATACCCGGCTCCGGGAATGCCACCAGGACATCGTCGCGATACCCTGGATGCAACATCGTTCGTGCCTGAACGTTGACGCGGGAACGAGTAAGTCCATCAAG
>JBCBZK010000192.1:0-4753 GCA_039815365.1 Pseudomonadota bacterium
CGGCGAATTCCGCAATAGTCTGCTTGCCCGTCAGATGACCAATCTCATTAATGGAGCGCACCATTTCCCGGTCAATGGGGTCATGAAGGATTTCTTTGACGAAGCTACCGTCGATTTTCAAGAAGTCGACCGGGAAGTGTTTCAGGTATCCAAACGACGACAAGCCTGTACCGAAATCATCCAAGGCAAACTTGCAGCCGAGCTCTTTGAGCGCATTGATGAACCGGTTCGCCTGAGCATAACTGGCGATCGCCGCTGTTTCAGTGATCTCAAAACAAATCTTGTCGGGCGCAATGCCACTCGTCTGGAATTGCTCGATCACAAATGGCAAGAACTTCTCGTCACCTAAACTCTGACCGGAAAGGTTGATAGAACACAGCGACAAGCGTGCGCGTTCGTCGGCCTCGGATACGAGCCAGCGCAGCGCATTACGAATGACCCAACGATCGATGTTTGGCGTAATGCCGTAGCGTTCAGCTGACGCGATAAACAGCTCTGGCGATACCAGAGCACCATTCTCATCACGCATACGCACAAGCAATTCGTAATGCGCACCGCTGTCAGTGGTCTGCAGCGGCAGTATCGTTTGACGGAACAACTCAAAGCGGTTCTCTTCGAGTGCATTATTGATACGCGCCGCCCATTGCATTTCACGGCGGCGGCGCATCATGTCGATATCGTTTTCGTGATACGAATGCACACGGTTTCTGCCGGCATCTTTTGCGGCGGCACAGGCACTATCGGCTGACGACAGTACGCCTGCGACATCTTCCGTCTCAGACGCGGACAGCGGCACCAAACCGATGCTGGCGGTCAAGCGAAAGCTGCGCTCATCCCACAAGAATTTATATTCGCCAACCGCTTCTCGCAGCGCATCAGCGGTGGCCATCGCCTCTTCGATTGAGCAACTCTCTAACAAGATACCGAATTCGTCACCACCCAAGCGCGCGAGCGTGTCGCGCCAACGGATTTTTGACTTCAGCAGTTTGCCTAACTCCTGAAGTAACGCATCCCCGGCACTGTGACCGCAGGTGTCGTTAATGATCTTGAACTGATCAAGGTCGAGATGACAGACGACGTGAGATGTCTCACGCGCCTCGGCGCTCTGCAATGCTCTTTCGACGCGTTTTTCGAACTCGCGACGATTCACAAGACTGGTCAGCACATCATGACTTGCCTGATAACTGAGCTTGCGGTTGAGCTCGCGCGCTTCGCTCACGTCGTGGAACACCAATACCCCACCCGTGATCACGGAGTTGCCATCGCGAATCGGTGATGCGGTGCTTTCAATATACAACTCGTTGCCGTCACGGCGAATCAACAGGATCGGACGATTGGACTTAACCGATCGGCTGCGACGCACCGCCACAGCCAACGGGTTCTCCAATGGTTCGCAGGTTTCTTCATGGAACGAGCGGAAAATTTCGTCCAGCGGTCGGCCAGTAGCATCATCCACTTTCCAGCCAGTTAGCTCTTCAGCGACCGGGTTGATGTACTCAACAATATTGTTCTCGTCGGTAGTGATGACGCCATCACCAATCGACTGCAACGTGATTTGTGCGCTTTCCTTCTCGCGAAACAGTGCCTCTTCATAGAGCTTGCGTTCGTTGATATCTAACTCAACGCCTAGCAACCGCTGCAGCCGACCGCGATTATCAAGAACCGCCTTTGCCTTGCTGGTCACCCAATGCCAGTCGCCGTTGCAATGACGCATGCGGTGCGTGCTCGAAAAAATCTCGCTACGCCCTTCCAGGTGATCGCGCATTTTCGATTGCACGGCTGACATGTCTTCGGGGTGTACCAAACGATACCAGTCAGGTGAGATATCATCGTCACTGACTTCGTAACCCAGCATTTCTTTCCAGCGACCTGAAAACCAAATGCGTTTTTGTTGGCCGTCGAAATCCCAGACCCCGTCGTTAGTGGTATCGCGCAACAGGCTTTCACGCTCTTCCGTGTTTGCGATCATGCGGCGCTGTGCATCACGTTCAAGCCCCGCGCCGAGGTTTGCAGCTAACAATTTCATTAGCAGATGCAGGTCAGTGGACCATTGGTCGCATGACGCCTCGTTGATGAGACCGAGCACTGCTGCAAGTTTTGGCGTTTCAGAAGCATCAACCGACGTCAGCGCGCCGGTCATTACGACCGAGCCTGCGTGCATTACTGAGAACTCCTCAGCAACCGGCACGACGTCCACTAAGTCACAACGATCGGTATCGGCGAACTCCACAACCCGCTGGTCGCGTAGTCGTTCAAAAACGCCCGACCAGGCAGCGACATCACGCCCTGAAAGTACCTGCGCACGACAACGCGCGAACCCGCCGCTGCTCGCGACGACATCGGTGAATTGTTCCTTGGCAGGATCCACGAACGCGACAAAAGCACCGTCGCACCCGGTTGCTTCGCGCAACATCCGCACGACGGCGTGTAATGAGGCTTCTGGCTGTGCGGTATCGACATCAAGGCAGCTAACAGCGATTTGTGTGTACATCGCATCAAGAGCGGGTACATCCTGACTGACCCCGGCGGAACCGAGGATAGGCAGATTGTTGGTTGTACCGTCTTGTCTTGTCACCGTAAGGCCCGTCGTTCGCAAGCTGTAAACCATGCCTACTTGTCATAATCATGACGCGTAGTGCACCGTTTGCTCATTCTGTCACGCTCGTTGACAAAAACAAGGCAACTGACTGATTTTCAGGGTTTACCCTACGCTGACCAACGGGTTTTCCCGCGCCGGGCGGGCCGGCGCGTCTCGATCCAGAGAAAATGCGTCGACGAGACTGGCCAGAGAACGAGCCTCCTCGCCCATCCGCTGACTGGCCGCCGCGGCATTTTCAACCAAAGACGTATTCTGCCGGGTGAGGCTTTCAAGCTCAGCAATGGCGCCATTAATCGTCTCGATGCTGTGATACTGCGACTGACTGGCTTCGGTGATCTGCGCAACAACGTCACTGGCTTTTTGCACAGATTCAACGATCGAGCCTAGCGTTTTGCCGGACTCATCGACGAGCGCGGCGCCTTCGGCAACCTTCGTCACAGAATCTCCAATCAACACGTTGATTTCTTTCGCTGCAGTCGCGCTGCGCGCAGCAAGATTGCGCACCTCACTGGCAACAACGGCAAAGCCGCGGCCATGCTCGCCGGCTCTTGCCAGCAAGTTAGTCTGGAAAGCGATCTCATTGATGACACCAGTGATCTCGGTGACCTTCTTGCTGGCATCACTGATCGCACTCATAGCGTCAACGGCACGATTCACTACCCCGCCGCCATGAACCGCCTGATCGCGCGCTTCCACGGCAAGATCATTCGCGGCAACAGCATGCTCTGCGTTCTCGCGCACGGTAACGGTAAGCTCCTCCATACGCGCCGCGGTCTGTTTGATATTCGACGCCTTCTGATGCATGCGCGTGGTCAAATCCGCGTTACTGCCCGCGATACCCTGTGCACCACGCTCAACGTGAGTCGCGCCGTTTTGGATACCACTGACAGTCCCGGTGAGTTTGACGATGGTGTTGTTGAGGTTACGCGTCAGATCACCGAATTGCCCCTGATAGTCTTTCGCAACTTGTTGCGTCAGGTCGCCCGTAGACAACGCGCGCAAAACCGTCGAGCAGTCCTGCACCAGTTCATCGGACACGCTGATCAGTTGATTCACACCACCTGCAAGCGTATCCACAAAACCGCCGCGCCCTGCGTATTCGATCCGCCGCGACAGATCACCTACGCTCGCTGCGGAGACGATCTCGCTCAGCTGTGCTTCAACGTTGCGCTGCTCGGTTCGATCTACCAACTCGAAAATCGCACCGAGTGATTGTCCGTTGTCACCAACAACCGGGCTCGCAACAACATCCAGCGTACGTGCATCAACACGCGTCTCAAACCGCCGACCTGTGCCTACGGCATCAGCCACGCTTGCTTCGCTGCCCAACAAACTCTTCACCGGCGTGCCAACGAGTTGCCCTTCACGATGATGTTCACCGATGCGCTCATAGCTCGGCGCCAAGTCTGTAATCAGTTGCTTGGCCGCCTTGTTGAGGTATACGACCGCGCCTGCCTCATCGGTAAACACCATCGCCACGCTGGCGTTATCAAAACCAACGCGCGTTGAGATTCCCGACTTGATGATTGCCAATAGCGTGTTAACAACGTGCGCCTGAGGATGCTCTTCAGACAGCGTGACCGCAACTTCGCGTTTCGTAATCACTTGCTCGAGGACGTCGAGCACTTGCGAATTCTGATCGGCCTCGCTACTGCGTTGGCAAAATTGCTCAGTGAGGTCAAAAATGATGTAACCAAGCACCAGCGCCTCAAAAATAACAAACGCCGCATGCAAAAATACAATACCGAAACCAGTGCCATAGTCGAACACGGTGATCGGCATGCCGAACACCGTCAGACCAAGAGACTGACAAATATTCATCACCAAGTGATGCACGGCGACGGTGACTACCGCAGCCAGTAGAGGGCGGATGTCTTTGTAGCGCAGCAAAAACGCGAGCGCGGCGAAAATGTGGAAATGCCATTCAATCCGGCCTAGCCCTTGCTGGATATAGAGCGCCGAAAACAGCATCAGGCAAATACCAAAGACCATTCCCGAATAGACGGTGCCTGGCAGCAAGCGTTTCGCGCACCATGCAAGCAAGGTAATCGCCGCTCCGCCGAGTACGCCCGTCAGAAAGAAGCCATGGGCCCAAGAGACGACCGCAACCGCCAACAGCCAATGCCCGAACATGATCTTCATCATGAAATCATC
>JBCBZK010000104.1:0-12539 GCA_039815365.1 Pseudomonadota bacterium
CGATAAGAAAATACTGGAGACAGACGACAGGGCCAGCGCCGCAAGGCAATACGGCATGACCTGGATCGCAAGCGGAATGAGACGAGCAGGAATCAACTCTCCGATAAATTTCGGCAGCAAAAAATAGATCGCTGTACAGAGTATCAATACAACCAATCCAATTGTCGCAAACGCAAATCTAAGCGTCTGCTCCAATTGATCTGGAGAGTCTATCGCCAGTGACTGAGCAACGAACTTCGTTACCCCAGCACCAAGACCGAGTTCCCCCAGTCTGCCGACACCTGTGGCGGCAATGAGCAGCGTCCAGAGCCCGAATTTCTCAAGCCCCAGCTCTCGAACGAGATAGAAAAACAGGACGAATAGTATCGCACCCGCGACGATCGTCTGAATGGAAGCCATCGCGGCATTGCGAAAAATTGGCTTCGTTTTAGAAACAACCGGCTCGCTCATCACCACAGGCAATCGCAGCGCACAACACTCTGGTTCGTCACTCGCAACGCAATTTTGGCTCGCACACTAAAATTCGTCGCATTCAACGTGATTGGCTATCAGGGCGGACACCTCTGGGCCGCCATACCAAGACCAGCGTCGAGACGATGAAGCCAACCAAGACCATTACTAGCAGTACAAGCACCGAACGTCGTGGTTTCGCCTTGAACTGTGGGATAACGGCTGGATCAATGACTCGAAACAAATACTCGCTGGTGACGTTCGCTAGCATGGCTTTCTTAATTTGCTCTTCTATCAATCCGTAGAAAACCTGCCGGAGTTCGTTGACGGGCGTCTGATCGATTTGTTCATTCAGGTAGCCAATCGCCGACTCAGCTTCGGCAATCTCGCGTTTCTGAACAAACGTGTTCAGATCCAGAACCAATTGTTCCGTCCACTGCTTTGCCACACTAGGAGAATAAAATTCGATAGCAATTTTGACAAATCCGTCGTCGCTATTCTCCGATACCGCCAACAAACCGGAAAAACGACCATACGCTTCCTGCAAAGACGGTACGCGAGTGTAGGGATAGCTCACCTCCCTTACCCACTCACCACTGCTCGAATCATACAGGTCCGTATCAATAATGAGTTCATCGCTCGACGCATCCCAACCCTTAGCTGCCATAAGGGGCACCAAGAGATCGTAGCGTTGGATAAACTCGGTAATAAACTGGCGCGACTGCAGCGTGCGCAACCCGAGTGCTACCTTATCGACGCTATCACCTCCACCCAGGTTTACTCCCGCTAAACCTGCAAGTGCACCATAACGGCCAGCCAGTGCGCTCAGGCCACCTTGGTTTTCCGCCTGGTTCGGCGCTAGCAGTGCTTCCGCACGGTAGATGTTCGGCAAAAGTAGACTACCAGCTGCGGCAATCGCGCCCGCAACAAACGTGACCGACAGAATGAGGAATTTTCGCGCCCAAAGACGCGAAATTGCATAGGCAAGGTCAATCGCATCAGAGTGCGAATGCTTAGGGTCTGATTCCATCAGAAGGAATTGATCGCGGAAACGGCGACCGCCAAATTAAAGACAATCTGCGTCACGCTGCTCCATAGCGTCAGAGGTGCAATCCGGTCAGCATCAATCGGCACGACGATCGTATCGCCGGCCCTGATCTCGGTACCGCCGACACGCCGAAGCCACTTGGTGCCGTTAGACGCGACTACTTGGCCGTTTGCACGAACCACATAGATTCTCTTGGCGTCTGCCTTGCTGGTTAGCCCACCGCTCCGTCCCAAATAGTCATCGCGATCGAGATCTGCATCGTAGATATGCGAGGTCGCGTACTGCACTTCGCCGATCACAGTCACTTCTTGCGTCAACTGCGGGATAAGAAGCACATCGCCATCCCTCAGTGTGACGTCACTCGGGGAGCCGGTTGGACCAGCGACAATACTGGCCAGATCAATGACGAGGCGACCAGTGGCTTCACTATCACGAAGCTGAGTGAGCAAGCCTTGCCCAAACGCAAATGCTTGCTGAATATCGCCATTGGCTTGTTGCGAAGACTGGAGCGCAAGCGATGTCAAATCCGCTTCGAGACGAGCGATTAGTGTTTGGATTTGCTCTTCTTCTCGCTCTTTTAGCGTCTCACGAGTAAAAATACTACCGTCGACGAATGCCAAATCCGTCAATCCACCAGCCCTTTGAATAACGGAGGTAAGGTGCTCACCTCTCTTTATCGGATATTCTCCTGGAAACCGCACCTCTCCGCCCAGAACGACGGACTCCTGGTCTCGCCACTCAGGAATTTCACGCACGACCAAAAAGTCATATGGAAGCAGTAACTCGTCTGCTAACTCGTCTCCGGCCAGCGCGGCATCCAAATCGACGTTTATCAAGGTAGTCCGACGGGTTCCGTCTTCGCTAACGAGGTAGCGAGTGAGCTCTGCCTCCTCAAGAAAAGCAGACTCATTAAAACCACCCCCAGCACGGATCAGATCACTGATCCGCATACCTTGCTCTAGGGGGTACTCTCCGCCAGCGTGGACACTACCGCCGATTGATACCTTGCGGACATCGCCCCCATCGTTCGCCTGAGATTCAATTTGCTCCAAAATTTGCGCCAACATCGCACCACGTGTCGGGCCGCTCTCGAAAACGAAAATTTGGTCGCGAGGCCGGAGCGAAGGATTGTCTTCGGAGAGTGGGGCAGCCAGCGCCTTGTTCAGATCTGCCGATAAGATCTCTATGCGACCGTCCTGAAGAGGCTCTCTTCGAATCAATATGTAACCCAGATCTGCCTTGACCTTCAGCAGCACAGGCGACGGCAGCAAATCCGTAAGCTTTAAACCGGATGTCCATTGATATTGTGCCGGCCGACGAACATGCCCTAGTAACTCCACAGAATTATCTAACCTGTCTAAAACAGGGAAAATTCTGAGAACGTCTCCGTCACGCACCTCTACACTATTGCCTGCATCCGTGGACAAATCGGCGTTGATGATTTGTCGATCGCCGCGTTGAGTAATTCGTTCAATACGCCCTGACGGTGCAAAAGCCAATGGCGTCAATCCGCCAGCAAGACTCACAAGTTGTGCAGTAGTGGTTTTACCGTCGATCTCATAGTAGGCGGGTCGACCGATTTCACCCTCAATTCCAACTCTATCGCCAACGGGAGGCACGAAAATTACGTCACCCGGCAGCAGGCGCCTGTCATCCCTGGTATTGCCGCTTAGCAGCAAATCGTAAAAGTCCAAAGAGCCAACCAGTCTCCCACTGCGCTTAAGCTGGATGTTACGCAGAGTCCCTGAAGTCTTTAAGCCTCCAGACAAGAACAGCGCATTCGTCATCGTGCTCAGTCCACTGACCGTATAGGAACCAGGTTGGGTCACGTCGCCGAGCACGAATATGCGAATAGAGCGAATCTCACCCATAGTGACGCTCGCGCGCACGCCCAGCTTTTGCTCCGAAATCCGATCCACTATTTCTTGGCGAGCAGCATCGAAAGTAAGGCCTGATACTGTGATGGGCCCTGCCTCCGGCAAGCTAATCTCGCCGGTTCTCGATACAACCGCTGTAAAGGAATCATTCTCTTTGCCATACAATTGTATCTGCAACTGATCTCCCGGCCCCATAATATAGTTGGCAGGAACCGGCACATCTGTAGCTGGCGCGAAAGTGGTCGGCACATCAGAAAAGAGGTCGTAGCCGAAATAATCAAGCGCACCAACGCCCGTCGGCTCCAACGGCAATATCTGCGCCGTCGTTTCGAAGACCGACAACGCGGGCTCCGCTGACAAACGTAACGCGATTTGCTCGTCCGAAAGACCAGCAAGACGCAAGATAGCAACACCTGGCAACTCGAGATTACCGTCGGCACTCAAAATATACGCACGTGTACCAGCAAGCGCCGCGACAGCCGGAGCCTCTGCAAGCTTGGATTCAATCTCTTCGTTCGACTGGTCATACGTGAAACTGACAATAATGGTCTCACCGCCAGAAATCCGCGGAATCTCGTCGTCCTCATTGTCTTCCAGCAAACGTGGTCGCATCAGGTCTGGAAATTCCAACGACTGATCGCCTGACGTCGCATCAACGCCGAGATCAAATTGCTCCAAGAGTTCGGCTCGCTGGCTTTCCGGCAGCGACTCGAGCATTCGAAGTTGTTCAGCGGAAGGTCCGCCAGACTGCTGAGCGAACGCCGATCCCAAACTCGACAGACTTAGGACGATAATTATGATCAGGAAATAAGGCATATGTCTGGTATCAACTTCAGTTGCTTTTTGGCCGGACCCTTTGCTGCCGGCCAGTATAGCCGAATTGGCGACTAGAACGGCACCCGCCAGCCGACAAACAACCTCGTATCGTCTTGCCGCTCACCGGTTAACGTATCCTTAAAGCGCGACAGTCCTGCGCCAATCTCGATCTCACCGAATACAAGTGATTTACGGTGACTAATCTCAAGCTCCAGATAATCGGCCGGCGTAGGTGACACAGTATTTCGGATATCTAACGGGCCTGAATCATTCAATTGACCCAATCGAACGACGCCTTGCCATATATCGCCATCCGGTTCAATTCCTACGCCGCCAATCGAAAAAAGCTCCGCATCATTGTCTGCGCTATGGCCTATGCTGCGCCCCTCGTATCGATAGCCGGTTTGGTATATCGCATTGTTGTAGCCACAGTTCGGTCGTGAGCTGGATTCGTAAAACTGACATGTGGTGCCAGCGAATTCCGCAAAAGCGCGGTAACCTATGTTGCGAATCGAACCTGAGATCTCAACCCCTAACTGACCAAGGAAGCGACTGGGTAGCCCACCAGCTTCATCTTCGCCAATCAACTGCATATATAAGGCACCGCCGAGTGGAGCAAAGTCTGGCGCCCACCTGAAGTCGATACCTGCAAGCTGATTTCCAGGTTCACTGCTTAGATCGACACCATTATCGCCCTCGTTGTCTTGCCCAATCGCTAACTTCACAAGTGTATCGAGATCGCACGGACGATCGCCGTTGCCGCACCATTGCGCGCTGCGCGATAAACCAATCTCAAGTGATTGTATTGGGCGAAAGTTGATTCGCAGGCCTAGGTAGCGAGCATTTGGTACAACGCGATCATCCTCCAGTTGACCCCATACGAAACTTGCGTCCCATGGCCCCAACCAAGAGAGCCACGGGGACTTAAACGGCGCGGTATCGTTGCGCTCTATCGAAACTGCAGGAATCGGCCGATGATTGTTGCCCAGGATGATGCTCCCATCGTATCCAGGCCCCCACCAACGCTCCATCACGCCGGCCGAGACCATGTAGTTTCCGATCGCAACACCGACATAAGAGCCGTCTAACCGAATGTCGTCGTCATCGTCCGGGCGGCTAACGCCGCCCACTTGAACTTCTGCGGCGACTGTCTTGCCTAGCCATCCTGCTCCAATAACAACATCTACACCTTCGCGCGCACGATCTTCGAAACCACGCAATCGACTGGGCTCGGTGTCGTATTTAGCATCGACGGAAAAATTGATCTCTCTCAAGCGAACGCTCTGGTTACCAATCCTGCGCACTCGCAGCAACGCCGCAGACTGATCTAAGGACAGTTTCTCTTTTCGGTCGTACGTTGCGATATCGTTCAGGATATCGCCCCACGATAACGGCCAACTGGTTACTGGCGCGGTAATTACGCCGGCATCGGCGAGGACCTGAATATCGTGACGCAGCGCCAAATTGCCAGGCGCTACCCAGGGTCCGGCCCACCCTGCGCCGCTAATAAGCAGCGCGGCGACGGTCGCCAAAACGCGAGCAAGAACGGCTGGAGGCTTCATTGCCATTGTGATTCCCTGAGAGTAGCTAGGCGAAATATCGCATGATACCAGCGACCGACGGAATCACACCCCCCAGAGCACGCTTTGCTGCAGCTACGGTGTCGCTTGCAAGCGACTATCCATTTCGTCAATCACGCCCTCGTCGAGCAATTTCTCAACGTGGGCGCACAAGGAATAACGTGCGACTGGCAACAAGCGCGCATCCACATCGTCATACGCATGAGGCAAGAGTTCGTCCACGGTACAGGGTGAAACGGCCTGCAAGGCCGACAGCACCTTGCGTTCGCGTGCCAATCGATGCGCGATAATGCCGTTAATGTTCTCGACCGGATCATGAATCAAATCTCCGTGACCGGGACCAATCGCCGCAAAGCCCATGTCTTGCAATCGGCTCAATGAACGCAGATAGGCAGCCATGTTTCCGTCGGGAGCAGCAATCACCACCGTCGAGCCATTCATAATGTGGTCACCCGTGAGCAAAAGACTCGCCTCACGGACAAGAAAGCAGTAGTGATTACTGGCATGACCGGGCGTATGCAGGACGTCCATATTCAAATAATCGCAAACGATGCGCTGTCCCTCTTGCAGCATGACGTCCGGAAGGAATCCGGCATCGTTTTCTTCCCCGCTCGGCGGCAGGCTTCCGTAGACGGGTACACCAGTAGCGCCGGCTATCGCCATTGCCGCCGGGCAATGGTCACGATGTGTGTGCGTTACAACGACGCGCTCTAGGCGGCCATCGCAGTAGTCGATCAACGCCGCGATATTACTGTCAATCACGGGTCCTGGATCAATCAGCGTCAGCTTATGCGTACCAAGAATATACGCATTGGTACCCTCGCCCGTCATGAACCCCGGGTTAGGCGCTGTCCATCGAACCACGCCGTCATACAGAGGAACCGCAACACCCGGCTTAATCCCAGGCATCAGAACGTCACTTCTTTGCCGTTCGGCAATCGCACCGCCGGGTTCTCACGACTACCGGATACGACTGGAAGCACTTCGGTGATCGACGACTTGTCGATCTCACGAGCGGCGCGCATCGCCGCATCTGCATCATCAAAATCAGCGAGCCACATCAATTGCGCTTTGGTAGGTGGATGCAATTTCATCGAACGCATGCGCGCATCGTCTCCCAACACCTCTCGAACCCCGACCCATTCGCAAGCGACTGTCTCTCGGCCGTCTTCAATACCTATCTGCCCCTTTGGCACATCGGCAACAAAAAACCGCGTTGCATAACGACGCGGCATCGCCTCGGGGGTCGTCCAGAAACTGACGTACTCGATAGCATCACAACTCAGCGTCAGCGACTCGCTCTCACATACCGCTTTCAGCGTTAGCTCGTTCGCAGCGAGTGCCCGCCGATAATCGGCAAAACGGCGTTCGTGATCCGCACGCCCCGGCTGACAGATCGCACCTGAAAAATCTCGTGCGAGCAGATAACCGCTTTCCTCAAAACACTCACGAATTGCCGCGACCCACAAACCCAAACCACCCTCTGGCAGGCCAAGTTGAGCAGAAGCACCGGCATCGTTGAGACCACAACAAAACGGCTCCAAACCATACTCAAAATCATCCGGCGCCGCCAAGCCACCGGGAAACACAAACGCGCTGGCGAAATCCGCGCCACTATGGCGCTGCAGCATAAAAACATCCACACCACCCGCATCACTGTCACGCAGCAGCATGATCGTTGCAGAAGGCACAGCAGGGGCTATTTCGCTAGACATAACTCAGGTGATCGTCGAGTGATTGAGGATGTGTTATACACTAATGACTCTGACAATCGCGAATTCGGGATAAAGCCGCTATGAAACTGATTACCGCTATCGTTAAACCCTTCCGTCTTGACGACGTTCGCAACGCGTTGTCCGAACTGGGCGTTCAGGGTATGACCGTTTCTGAGGTCAAAGGATTCGGGCGTCAGCGCGGGCATACCGAGCTGTATCGCGGCGCCGAGTATGTTGTCGATTTTTTGCCCAAGAGCAAAATCGAAATAGCCGCCGAGGATGATCAGGCCGAACGCATCATTGAAGCGATCGTTGGCGCTGCCCGCACGGGCAAGGTAGGCGACGGTAAGATTTTTGTTACCGATTTGCTGGAAATCGTGCGCATCCGCACCGGCGAGAAAGGCGACAAGGCAATCTAAACGCTCACGACGCGCCGCTGATGCGAACAGTGCGAGATTGTCAGCGATGTGTCACTGAAATGTTTCTGGTACTACGACGGTCTTCGATGTCGCTATCCTCATGCTTGCCGCACAGCGGCAACAGGCTCGATTGAATGACCACTAACACAACGACATTGACGCTCGTCTGCAAAAGACCCCGCAAGGGCGTCGGTAAGCAACGCATTGCATCGCAATTGGGTTCGAGCGCAACACAAGCGCTGGCAGACCTGCTGCTCGCCTGCGCTGTTGAAGATCTCACTTCTTGGGAAGGCGACCGGGCGATCCTTGTCGCGCAAGCAGAAGACGTCGCCTGGGCAAAGACGCTCTGCTCGGATGCGTTCGTCGTCGCGCAGTGTGAAGGCAACCTCGGTGAGCGCTTGATGCAAGGCTCGCGCACGATTCGCGACAACGGGTGCACCAAGTTAATGCTCATTGGGTCAGACTGCCCGACACTGAGCGCCGACTATCTCCATGCGTGTGCCAATGCGCTTCAACACAACGACATCGTACTGGGCGACGCGAGCGATGGCGGTGTTGTTGTGATGGGTAGCCGTGTCCAATGGCCTGCGTTGGCAGATTTACCGTGGTCTACCGATCGTTTGGCAGATTCACTGGCACAGCGGTGTGCTCAATCCGGTTTGAGCGTCGCCAGACATACCTCGCTATCAGACGTCGACGAAGCGTCACAGCTCGAAGACCTGTTCGTCGAGCTCGAACATGATCGACGACCTGCGCGCCGCGCGCTGCGATACTGGCTCGACCAATTCCTACAGGCACGCAGCAGCAACGCTGCACACGCCTGAACCAAACGCACAGGTACACACCGATGCAATCGAAACAGAAAATTCTCATTCTCATTGGCGCTATTGTGTTGCTCGGTATCGCCGCATGGCAATTCCCGATTGCCGAATGGCTGACATCGTTGGTGCAATGGATTGAAGCCAATCGCGAGACCGCATGGATCGTTTTTATTGTTGCCTATATCGCCGCGACCGTGCTGATGTTGCCAGGGCTGATTCTGACGCTCGCTGCAGGCTATGTCTTTGGCCTGGTTTACGGCACATTGCTGGTGTCTGTCTCAAGCGTTGTCGGTGCGACGGCCGCGTTCATGATCGGCCGATCGTTTGGTCGTGATTGGGTTCGCGAGAAAATTGGGGCTGGTGGGCAAGGCAAGCTTGCCGCGATCGACAAGGCTACTGAGAAGAAAGGCTTCCTCGTGATGCTGTTGCTCAGACTCTCGCCGATTTTTCCGTTCAACGTGATGAACTATTTGATGAGCCTGACCGGCATGAGTCTGAAAAACTACGTACTCGGGTCATGGATTGGCATGCTGCCGGGGACGATTCTCTATGTCTACATTGGCTCTGCTGCGAGCGATCTGACAGCACTACTTGCTGGAAACTACGAGGCTGGCGATGCGGGTAAGGTGCTGCTCGTTGTTGGCCTGTTAGCCACCATCGTCGCAACCGTATTGATTGCACGCTTTGCGGCGAAAACCCTGAACGAAACGATTGGTGAGCAACTGGCGACACCAACAGAGGACGCATGACATGTATCCCGGATCCGATTTTGACAACGAATGGCGGTCGCTGGTCTTTCCGTCAGACTATTCCAACCCGACACCGGACCCGGACGGATACAACCTGCTCGTTATCGGTGCAGGACCTGCGGGTCTCATTGTTGCGATTGCCGCTGCCGGACTCGGCGCAAAAGTCGCACTGATTGAACGCCATGCAATGGGCGGTGATTGCCTGAATGTCGGCTGCGTGCCATCGAAAGCGCTCATCAACATGGCGAGTCGTAAAACCGCAGGCGAAGCGGTTTCATTCGACCAAGCGATGTCATGGGTGCGCGAGGTCCGTGCTGGCATCGCCCATCACGATTCCGTAGAGCGCTACAGCGACAACGGCGTCGACGTATTCCTGGGCGAAGCGTCGTTTATCGACGAGCGTTCGGTTGCTGTCGGCGACACCAAGCTTACGGCCGCGAAAATCGTCATAACGACTGGCGCACGCGCCGCATTGCCGCCCATTCCCGGGCTCGCCGACGCCGGCGCACTGACGAACGAAACCGTATTCGATTTAAAGGCACAACCAAAACGACTGGGTGTCATCGGCGCCGGGCCCATCGGCTGTGAGCTGGCGCAATCATTCGCACGATTGGGCAGCGAAGTGCATGTGTTCGAGATGGCCGAGCGTCCTATTCCGCTGGAAGCCGAAGAAGCCGGTTTGCTGCTTGCCGAGCAGCTCAAAAAAGATGGCGTGCATTTGCATCTGGGAACAGCTGCGAACGGCATCCACAAACGCGGCGATGTTCGTGTCATCGAAACCGCAGACGGCGATATCGAAGTTGACGAGGTACTGGTCGCATTAGGCCGCAAGCCCAACATAGAATCGCTGAATCTCGACGCAGCGGGCGTCGACAGTGATCCTCGTAAGGGCATTGTGGTCAGCGAGCGTTTGCAAACCAGTAACTCACGCATTTACGCGGCAGGCGACGTTTGTTCAAAATACCAATTCACCAATAATGCCGACCATCAGGCACGCATCATTATCCGCAACACCCTGTTTTTCGGCCGAGGAGCGCCTTCCAACGAACGTATTGCGCGCTGCACGTATACACACCCGGAGGTTGCGCACGTCGGCTTCGAAGAAGCGGATCTTGCAAAAGATGGTGTTGCAACAGACACCTACGAAGTGAAATGGGATGAGATGGACCGTGCTCGCACAGAAGGCGACACGCAAGGTTTCGTGCGAGTGCTAACGGCGGCGGGCAGTGACAAAATATTATCGGCAACGCTGGTCGGCAGCGATGCTGGCGAACAGCTCGCTACACTTGCAGTGTTAGTGGCAAACGGCAAAGGGCTCGGCGATCTCGACGCGGCGGTCCTACCCTATCCAACGCGTTCCGAGTATTTGCGTCGGCTCGCAGATCAGTACAACCGCACCAAGCTGACGCCATTTGTCGCGAACCTCTTCAAGAAAATTCTTTCGTGGCAGAGAAAGCGCAGCTAGATACTGGCTACGAGACCGGGCTGAGCGTTGTTGTGCCGGTGCACAATGACAGCGACGCACTGGCACGCCTGCTGCCACAACTATTGCAGCAACAGGCGGTCACTGAGGTTGTCGTCAGTGCGAGTACCTCGGATGACGCACTTGAAGCAAACTGCGATCGACCTCGCGTGCGTTTAATCACCGGCACACCGGGTCGCGGGCAACAACTCAACCGCGGCACACAAGCAGCGCGCTGCCGGACATTGTGGTTTGTGCATGCTGACGCCACCGTAACGCCACACGCAGCACGAATCATCACGCAACGCGTTGCATCCGGCGATACCGGCGGTTGGTTTCGTTTTCGGTTTCAAGGCGTGCAATCAACCGCGACAGACCGGCTTGCCAGCCTGATCAATTGGCGTGCGCGTCATGGCGTTGCCTATGGAGATCAGGGACTGTTTATGTCTCGCGATGCGTTCGTCGAAGCTGGCGGCTTTGATGATACCCCGCTGTTCGAGGAATCACGTCTGGTTCGACGACTAAAGCGAACCGGTCGATTTAACGAATCCCACCTTTCTATTGGCGTCGACCCACGGCGCTGGCAAGGCACGGGCTGGATCAAACGAACGCTTATCAATCGTGCGTTAGCGCTTGGCAACATTGCCGGCATCAAACCGGCAACGCTTGCCCGCTGGTACCAGCGGTCTCGCTAATCAGGCTGGGAAGAAATCAATCGGTTTGGTCGTCGTGATCGCCTCAACATCTTTCGCATCGAATCTGAACAGCTTCACACGCTGAACCAATTTTCGTTCGAGGTCCGGGTCGTTCAATTCGCTAGACGCGATTTCGCACAGCGTGACGACACCCGCGGGCGAGATCGTCAAGCGCAAAACAAGCTTGCCTTCTAGCGTAGGATCTTTGCGCAGTGCACGGTTATACAATGCGTATATGGCGCCCTTGTTGCGATCAAACACCATCTCGATTTCTTCACGCGATCGCGACCCACGATTGCTGCTGCCGCTGCGCTGAACGTCGCTATTGCCGTTACCGCTGCCGATAGCGGCTACCGGCGCTGCGACTTGCGTTGTTTCGCGTCCGCTCAAACCGGTGCCACCCGTGTTACGTGACAACTGCGCGGTATTGATACCGCCGCTAGACGCGCCGGCTTTAGAGGTAATCAGCGAACGCTCATTGCGTTCCGCCGCGCCGACCGCACCCGTCAAATCGCGGCTATTCGAAACCTGTTGCACAACGCTATTGTCACGCAGAGACGCCAGGTCGTCGGCAAACGGTAGTAGTCCCGCGACTGACGCACGCTCGCGTGCGGCTTCCGTCGGTGGGGGCTCCACGACCGGCTCTGGTCGCTCAACCGGTGGCGGCACAACTTCGGGTTCTTGAACGACCTGCTCAGGCTCTTTGATCGGATCTGGCTCAGGTTCCGGCTCTGGCTCTTCGACGACTGGCGGCGGCGGTGGCGGCTTCTCAGTCTCAAGAATCAGCTGCGCAAAGCGTGGCTCAATCTCTGCCACTTCGTCCGGGTCTATTGTCGGTGTCGGCAAGAACGGCCATATAAGACTGAGCCCTAACATCACGCATAGCGTAATCGTCAGAATGCGTCGA
>JBCBZK010000161.1:0-6876 GCA_039815365.1 Pseudomonadota bacterium
CGCGTGTCTAGGGAGACAGCAAATGAAAAAAATGCAACAGGGTTTCACCCTTATCGAACTCATGATCGTTGTTGCGATCATCGGCATTCTGGCGGCGATCGCGATTCCTGCGTACCAGGACTACACGATCCGCTCACAAGTATCTGAAGGCCTGAACCTGGCCGGCGCTGCTAAGACTGCTATCGCTGAGACCTATCTCGACCGCGGCGCAGCCCCTGCCAACCGTTTGGCAGCTGGCATGACCGAAAACGTTGTTGATACCTCAGGTAAATACGTAACACAGGTTGAAGTTACAACCGGTACAATCACCGTAACGTACGGTAACGACGCGAACGCAGCAATCGTTGGCGATACGCTGGGCATTCAGCCGTTCGTAACAGGTGACGGCAGCGTAACGTGGTTGTGTGGCGAAGCTACAGCTAACTTCAACGCTGGCGTTGTAGCAATGGGCGGTAGCCCAACGGCTACCAGTGAAACAGACGTAGAAGCACGCTACTTGCCTTCTTCATGCCGTCCGTAGGCTGACTGGTTTCGTATTCGATGGTTCGGCACCAGCCGAACCATCGGATAAAACCACAAGCCCAGCCGAATCTGGTGTCTGCGATGACATCAGGCGAGGCTAAAAATAGCCCTTCGGGGCTATTTTTTTAAGGTTTTTTTGACTAGCGCCTGTCGCTTGGTGTTGGTCAAAGCTCAACGCTAGAATGATCGAACGACAGTATGAATAAATCGAACAAGTCAGACGGCTTTACACTGATAGAACTCATGATCGTCGTCGCGATTATTGGAATCCTCGCCTCACTCGCGATCTCTACCTACCAGACTTACACGATCCGCGCCCAGGTTGCCGAAGGCATTCGCATGGCGACCGGAGCGAAATCGAGCATTGGCGAGTCGTTTTTTGACACCGGTGATGCCCCCGCCAACCGCTTGGCAGCGGGAATGACCCAAAATGCGACCGATACAAGCAGTAAGTATGTCAGCGCTATTGGCGTTGACAACGGCCGCGTCAGCGTGACGTTCGGCAACGACGCCAACGTTCAGATCGCCGGCGGTATCCTGTACCTGACGCCTTATGAAGACAGCGGCCTCAACATCATTTGGCGGTGTGGTAACGCGGAGGTTGGGCCAGCCTTGAATCCCGTGGGTACTGCCTCAGGTGGCAATGTCGCGGTGTATGCCGCATCGACACTGGAAAATCGCTATCTCCCTTCTGCTTGCCGCTAGCTAGAGGCATAGAACTGCTTGGCAGTTTTGGTTTATTTACGGGCAATTTGTGACAGGGTGCTCAGTACTCGGTTGATCCACCAACACTTATCGGTGAGACTAGGCGTTGGACATATTCCGATCTGGGAAACGACCTGACACATGGCAGCTACAGCATCACAATCCGTACTTTCTGGTTTGCCAAGACGACTGGTGCAAGATGGCATTATTGCCGAACAAGCCGTACAGGAAGCATTAGAAGCGGCCCGCGCCAATAAACAAGCCCTCGTCTCCTACATCGTAGAGAACGCGCTGGCCGAACCCAAATCGATCGCAATAGCCGCCGCCCATGAATTCGGCGTACCGTTGATGGATCTCGACGCGATGGAGATCGATCTTGATGTGATCCGCTCCGTTGATCAGAAACTCATCCACAAACACTCTGTACTGCCGCTGTCATTGCGCGGCAAACGTTTGTTCGTTGCCATTTCTGACCCGACCAATTTGCAAGCCATTGACGAAATCAAATTCCAGTCTGGCTTTCGTGTCGATCCGGTTGTCGTAGAGCAAGACAAACTGGATGAGCGTGTGGCGCGCACGCTTGAAGCTGTCGACACCAGCATGTCGAGTTTCGACGACGACGATTTCGATCTTGAAAATCTCGAAGTGTCGTCTGGCGAAGTCGAGAACGATGACGTCACCAAAGATGATATTGATGATGCGCCAGTCGTCCGCTTTGTGAACAAGGTGTTGCTGGATGCCATCAAGCGCGGCGCATCGGATATTCACTTCGAACCTTACGAAAAATACTTCCGGGTACGCACTCGATTGGATGGCGTGCTTCAGGAAATCGCGCAGCCGCCTGCCGCGCTGTCCGGAAAAGTCTCTGCGCGCCTGAAGGTCATGTCACGGTTAGACATCGCTGAGCGCCGCGTACCGCAAGATGGTCGCATCAAAATGCGTCTGTCGAAGAATCGTGCGATCGACTTTCGCGTGAATACCTGCCCAACTCTGTTTGGCGAAAAAATCGTACTGCGTATTCTTGACCCGAGTAGTGCCAAGCTCGGTATTGATGCACTGGGCTATGAAGAGCAACAGAAACAGCTGTACATGAAGCACCTGATGAAGCCGTACGGCATGATTCTGGTCACCGGCCCGACGGGTAGCGGTAAGACTGTCTCTTTGTACACAGGCCTTAACATCCTGAATACGGTCGACAGAAATATCTCGACCGCGGAAGACCCAGCGGAAATCAACTTGCCGGGCGTCAATCAAGTCAACGTGAATCCGAGAGTCGGACTCACCTTCGCTTCGGCGCTCAAAGCGTTCTTGCGGCAGGATCCCGACATCATCATGGTCGGTGAGATTCGTGACCTTGAAACTGCCGAGATCGCTATCAAGGCAGCGCAAACCGGTCACCTGGTGTTGTCTACGCTCCACACCAATGATGCGCCCAAGACACTGACCCGGCTTGTCGATATGGGGGTTAAACCTTATGCGATTGCAACCTCGGTCAGCCTGATTATCGCGCAGCGTCTGGCGCGTAAGCTCTGCGAAAAATGCAAAGAGCAAAAAGACATTCCGAAAGAGGCGTTACTCAAAGAAGGCTTTACAGAAGAGCAGATCGATGACTCGCTCGTCGTTTACGGGCCGGTCGGTTGCAAGAGTTGCAACGAAGGCTATAAAGGCCGTGTCGGTATCTTCCAGGTGATGGAAGTGAGCGAGGACATGGGTCGCGTCATCATGGAAGGCGGCAACGCGATGCAAATCGCACAATGCGCCGAAAAAGAAGGCGTCTGGGATTTGCGCCGGGCGGCGCTGCAAAAAGTGATCGACGGCAAAACAGGCCTCGAAGAAATCAACCGGGTAACCATCGACTAAAACGACAACCGCGTACCACTGACTTTCCGGGTATTCGCCCGGCGACATCGGCCTAACTGCCGAGGGTAATGACATCATGGCAACAGCAACAAAAGAAACACCGTTTACCTGGGAAGGCGTTGACCGCCGCGGCAAACGAATCAAGGGCAAGTCCATCGCGACGAGCGAAGCGGAAGTGCGCGCAGACCTGCGACGTAAAGGCGTCGTGCCGAACAAAATTCGTAAACAGAGCACGATGTTTTCGGGTACACAGAAAATCACAACCGGTGATATTTCAATCTTCTCGCGGCAACTAGCCACGATGATGGCATCAGGCATCCCGCTGGTTCAGGCGTTCGAGATTGTCGGTAATGGTCACGAAAATCAGGCGATGCAGAAGCTGATCCTTGAAATCAAAGCCAGTGTCGAGGGCGGTAGCTCCTTGCACGAAGCGCTGGCAAGACATCCTCTGTACTTCGATGATTTGTTCGTCAACCTCGTTGAGGCCGGTGAACAAGCGGGTGCTCTTGAAACGCTCCTTGATAAAATTGCAACGTACAAAGAAAAAACAGAGGCCATCAAAAAGAAAATCAAGAAAGCGCTGACCTACCCGGCGGCGGTACTTGTCGTTGCTGTTATCGTCACGGTCATCTTGTTGATCTTCGTGATTCCTGCGTTTGAAGATCTGTTCCAGGGATTCGGCGCGGACCTACCCGCATTCACACGAATGGTGGTTGATCTGTCGCTCTTTGTGCGAACCAAGGGCTGGATGATTTTGGTAGGGGCTATCGCCGCTGTAGCAACGTTTATCTACTTCAAGAAGCGCTCCAAGAAGATGCGTATTGTTTTGGATAAGCTGTCGCTGAAGATGCCGATCATTGGACCGATCCTCGAAAAATCTGCTATCGCTCGTTACTCGCGCACGCTCTCCACAATGTTCTCCGCCGGTGTTCCGTTAGTTGAGGCGCTGGAATCAGTAGCCGGCGCGACCGGCAATGTGGTGTACGAGGAAGCCGTATTGGAAATGCGCGACGAGGTTGCTACCGGGCAACGTTTGCAGCAGTCGATGGAGAACACCGACCTGTTCCCAAACATGGTGATTCAAATGATCGCGGTTGGCGAAGAATCAGGGCAACTCGACGAAATGTCTGCCAAAGTCGCGGACTTTTATGAAGAGGACGTCGACAACGCAGTGGACAACATGAGTAGCCTGATCGAACCGTTGATCATGGGTATTCTTGGCGTACTGGTCGGCGGGCTGGTCATCGCGATGTACCTGCCAATCTTCAAAATGGGTTCTGTGGTCTAGAGACCAAAGGCCGCAACCCCAGGCAACGCATGTCGCCTGACAAGGTGCATTGATGTTGCTTGTGTTCGAAACCTGGCCGTGGCTGTTTTTGCTAACGGCGCTGCTGTTCGGCTTGTTGGTCGGGAGCTTTCTGAACGTCGTAATCTACCGCATACCGGTGATGATGCATCGGGCGTGGGATGCGCAGTTCGAAGAATGGCAAGCAGAGCGTGACGCCCAAGTTGATGCGACCGCTGCCTCGGCGCAATCTGATGCCGTCGCGGCGTCAGATACCAACGCGCTTGATAGCGGCACCCTGACTGGATCCGAAAGCGTCGCTGATCCGCTGGTTGTCGCTGAACGCGTCGTCGCAGTTTCGGACACAAGCGGCCCGGCGGAAGACACCGGTGAAGATGAGCTGTCTGCGGGCATCGCTGAATCGGATGTGTCAGACGTATCCGACCCAAATGCCGCCGAGCCACAAGAACCCGTGTTCAACCTTGCGCAACCCGCCTCGACGTGTCCGCACTGCGGCCACAAGATTCGTGCGCACGAGAACATCCCTGTCTTGAGCTATCTGTTTCTGCGCGGCAAGTGCGCCAATTGCAAAACCCCCATCAGCTGGCGTTACCCGTTCGTCGAAGCCCTTACCGGCGTGCTTACACTTTTGGTTGCATGGCGTTTTGGTCCCGGTGCCGAAGCGTTAGCTGGCATCGTGCTGACATGGTTTTTGGTTGCATTGAGTGGCATTGACATCGATCACCAGCTGTTGCCCGACAACATGACACTGCCGTTGATATGGATCGGTCTTACGCTGTCTTTGTTCAACGTGCCCGACGCCACTATCCTGTTCGGATCGCCGCAGTCCGCAATCGTCGGTGGGCTTGCCGGGTACCTGTCACTTTGGACCGTATTCCATCTGTTTCGCATCGCGACGGGAAAACACGGGATGGGCCATGGAGACTTTAAACTACTCGCAGCGCTCGGCGCATGGCTTGGCTGGCAGGCTTTGCCACTCATTGTTGTTTTGTCAGCAGCACTCGGCTCGGTATACGGCATCGCAATGATCGTTGCCGGACGCCAGCAGCAAGGTGCGACGATGCCATTCGGTCCATGGCTCGCCGCCGCAGGCTGGCTTTTCCTGATGTTCGGCGAAACGCTGAACGCATGGTATTTCGGTATGATGGGATTGAGTTAAGCGAGAACGCACAACATTCAGCACACCCATGTCACGCAATGACCTACCACTGATTGTCGGTTTAACTGGCGGCATCGCCAGCGGAAAAACTCGGGTGTCCGATCAGTTCGCCACGCTCGGGGCAGACGTTGTTGATACCGATGTTCTGGCACGCGATGTGGTCGCAACAGGCACAGATGGACTCGCAGCTGTTGTCGCTCGATTCGGCGACGATATCCTCGACGATAGCGGCGCGCTCAACCGCTCAGCACTGCGCGAGCAGGTGTTTTCGGACGCCAACGCACGCAAGGATCTTGAGGCAATCACCCACCCACGCATTGGCGCTGCCGTCATCGAGGCACTCAGTCGCCCTCCCGCACGGTATTTCATTCTTGTCGTGCCACTTCTCGCTCGCTCGCGGCTACGCGATACGGTATCGCGTGTCCTGTCGGTAGATTGCGACGAACCAACGCAACTGCGCCGTTTGCTGGCGCGTGACAGTAGTTCAGCCAACATCGCTTCGGGGATCATCGCAGCGCAGGTCAGTCGCGAAGCACGTTTGCGAATGGCAGACGATATTATTTCAAATACCGGCACGCTGGATCAGTTGTCCGACCAAGTGCTGCGGCTGCATCAATTTTACAAAACACTCGCAGCTCAAACACCGAAATAGACATCATGTAAACGGATTTGCGCAATTCGTCGCCAGCGCGCAAAATGCATGCAGGGATAGTAGTGGAATACGCATGGTAATCGCCGCAGAAAATGCGAAGGGCGCCCAGCAACAACCGGCCGTGACGACGTTCGAGCAACCGCTCAATGAACGCATGCGTACGTTTTTGCGTCTCGAGTTCCTCTACCACCAGACCGAATACCACGTCGCTAATCCAAGCGAAACGGCAACGCGTCAGGCAATTGATGGCATTCTGGAGATTGGCGCGATCCTGACCCGTGGTGACGTGCGTAGCGAGGTGCTCAAAGAGTTAGAGCGACAGATCACTGACTTACAGAATTTCTCCACCAACCCAAGCGTTGATCGTTCCCGGCTCGATGCGGCAATCGATGAGTTGGATCGGATACGCGATGCGATTAACTCAATCGGCCCGCATTATTTGCAAGCGACGAAAGACAGTGAATTCTTGAGTGCAATTAAACACCGCACCGCAATTCCAGGTGGCACCTGCGAGTTCGATCTACCGTTGTTCGGACACTGGCTACGAAAACCGTATGAGTCGCGCCGCGAAGATTTGGACCATTGGTTGAAAGACTTACGACCGCTGTGTGGTGGCGTGAAACACATTATGTGGCTGATTCGCCAAAACACCATTCCGCAAGCCTGCGTCGC
>JBCBZK010000184.1:0-5312 GCA_039815365.1 Pseudomonadota bacterium
CCCAAAGAAAGAAAGTTGCCGATTAAAGAGGTTTACTCCCAGGCTGATGAATTGAAAATGGTCATCCAAAGCAAGCATGATTTGGAATTTGCTGAAGAGCAGGCTGCACAAGTATCCCGCAATTGTATGTTATTTCTGCAACCAGAGTGGGGAAATAGGGATAAGATAATGCCGCTAATTGTGGATTATGTTATGCAAAACCCAAAATGGAAGGTTTCGCTACAGACGCACAAATATTTGAATATCCCTTAGTTGTCCAACATTGGACGCCCACCATTACCGGCCAAATCCAAGCGACATTCTGCATCCAACTCCGGAACCACAACAGCACCGCTGGCCATTCTGGCTTCCATTTGGCGTACCAACGCCATGCCGTTCAAATTGCATGAAGAAGCAATCCCATTGTTACGTTCTTTAAGGAATCTGGATAATCCCGGAATTTGGAATTCCAGTTGTGCCCGCATAAGGCAAGGATCAATAACACAATGGTTTTCCGCTTCTGGGTCCTCATGGTCATTGACAGGCACAGTACCTAAATTTACAAGTCCGAACAAATGCCCAAACTCATGGTTTAAGGTTGCGGTCTCCAGATCGGTAAGGGAAATAACAGTTCTGGCCTCTAATGCCCTTAACGTACTTTCATATATGACCATAGAAGTGTTTCTGTATACCGCACCTAAGGTAACCAGCCCCTCATCCAAATCATCACCCTCGCTGGGCGCGTCTGCAAAATAAATATAGATGGCCAAGGTATCCCCATCATTATAGGCAGTCCTATTCTGTATTTCCAAATCTGAAATCTCTTCGCGACGGAGAAGAGTAAGCTGGAGGAGGTCTCAACGCAGAGAGGGCAAGAGCCGATGCCGCAGGAGCACCCTAAGGTGGACGAAGCCGTAGCGAAGGAGTTCAGGGAGCTGCTGGTGGTGGACCAGAGCAACTTGTGACTATTGAACATCCCCAGTGGGGCCAGATCCTGCGACTGGTCGAGATCGGCGGATGAAACAGATAGCCTCCCCTGCCAGTCAACGCGGCGCGATCGCGCTGATCTTTGCGCTGCTGATGGTAACCCTGATTGCGAGTATTGCAGCGACTGTCAGCTACAATATGACACTGGATTTGCGACGCACCGAATCATTACTGCAACAAGAGCAAGCACGGCAGGTTGCAGTAGGCGCGGAGAAGTGGATTGCCAATGTGTTGGCAGAAGACAAAGCAGCTGGGCCTGACGACCATCTGGGCGAGCTGTGGGCACAACCGTTGCCGCCATTGCCTGTCCAGGGTGCAGGCGGTGAAGGCTTCATCGCCGGGCAGATCACCGATCTACAGTCGCGATTCAATCTGAACAATCTCGTGAACGAGCAAGGCGAGCCGGATCCGTTTGAGGTGGAGCGCTTCCAGTTGATGCTCACGCGCCTTGATTTGGACCCGAATCTTGCCAACGCCGTTGTTGACTGGATCGATAGCGATACGAACGTGACGTTCCCCGGTGGCGCAGAGGACGACACCTATGCCGGACGTATCCCTGCGTTCAACGCAGCCAACCAGTTCTTCCGCTCTTCAGGAGAGCTCGCGTTAGTCGAAGGTTTTGATCAGGCAGCCATGACCGCTTTGCTACCGCATATCGTTGCGTTGCCAGAGCGCACGCAGATCAATGTCAATACCGCAACACCCATTGTCCTGACATCGCTCGACAGCAACCTCGACGCATCGCGGTTGGACTCGTTGATCCAACAACGTTTGGAAAACGGCTTCGAGGATCTGGAGCAGGCGTTTGTCGGCATTCTGCCCGCGGAAACCGTTCAAACGCTGACCAAAGAGACGCAATACTTTCAGATTCGCTCGATCGTTCGCATTGGCACCTTGCGGTTCACCATGTACTCTTTACTCTATCGCGACGCACAGGGCGGCACAGCTGTACTGCTGCGCAGTCTAGGCACCGCGTTGTAGCGTCCGACCACGGAACAACACTATAAAAATTGAGGCAAAACGCTCGTGAACACCACCCTTTGCATTGGCCTGGACGCCTTCGACACTGAGCACGCTCAGTGGGCATTGTTCAATGCCGATGGCAGCCTGCACGGCAGCATGAGTCAAGGCCCTCTCGGGCAGGCCGCTGCGCTCTCGGCCGCACACAAGACCATTGTGATCGTTAAGACGCTAGCGGCAACAAGAACAACGACGAACTTGCCTGTGAAAGGCAAAAAACTCGCGCAAGCGTTACCCTTTGCGCTTGAGGATCAGTTCGCGGCCGACGTCGAAACGCTCCACTTTGCGGCTGGTGATGCCAATGACGACGGCGTACGCCAAGTCGTTGCTATCGAGCGCGAGAAAATCGAAACCCTGGTCGCCCGTCTTGAACAATCCGGGATCACCGCTACCGCAGTGCATACGGTGCACGATGCCTTGACGCCTTTAGAGCACTTCACGCAGTTGCTGACCATCGACGGCGACGTCCTGCTGCTTGATGATGACGGCATCCCCGCAGGATTTGAGTCCATTTCGGTCGCTGACGTCATTTCAGCCTGGCAGGCCACGCGCGCACCGGCAGCGGAAGAAGATGTTGCCGCAGCGGTAACGCATACGCTGCGTTTGTATGTTGATGAACAAACAACGACGAATGAAGCGCCATTGCTAGCCACGCTTGCACAGCAGTCACCGCCTGCTGATATCAAGACACTGACGCATGACTGGTTTGCATTCTGCGCACGCTCGGTGGTCTCGCGTGGTGGCGTTAACTTACTGCAAGGCGCGTTTGCATCGCGTACCGACGCGATGGCGTTGTTTCGTCCCTGGATGGCTGCTGCTGCGATGCTCGCGGCAGTTACGATCGTCGGTGCAACATCGTGGTTGCTCGACTATCGTGCCCTGAAGTCACAGTCAGCGAGCCTTGACACCCAAATCGAATCGGTTGTTTCAGACCTGACATCGGGCCGACTGAGCAAAACGCTGTCACCGGAACGCCAGCTCGCGCAGATCGTTAACAGTCGGCGATCCTCTGGTACCTCAACTGCAGCAACTCAAGGCGAAAATGCCGCACAATTTCTGGGTACACTCAACACGTTCGCGACGGCCATTGCGACGCTGCCAAAAACAAGTGTTGGCGCCATCGCTTATCGAAATGGCATTTTCGATATCCAGTTAACCGCACCGAACGCAGGCACCCTTGAGTCTCTGACGAAAGCGATGAGCAATGACGGCGCGCTGAGCGCGAAGATTCAACGCACAGAACAAGTAGACGGCGGCGTTAAGAGTTTTGTACAGATTCAGGCAGCAGCGAAATGAAGCAATGGTTTGAAGGGCTGCTCCCCCGAGAGCAACGCATGGTCGCCGGCGGGTCAGTCGTTGTTGTGTTGACGCTGCTGTACATGCTGATCTGGGAGCCACTCACAACGGGGAAGGCAGAACTGCGCGAGGACATCGCCTACAAGACGACACTACTGGAACAAGGTCGCCGCGCTTTAGCAACACAACCCACATTTAGCGATGATTTGCGCGTCGACAGCACACCCACACAATCGCTCACACTGCTGGTCGAGAATACCGTCTCCGCCAACAATCTCTTAAACGCCTATCGCAACAGTTCGCCATCGGCCAATGATGGCATACGCGTATCGCTGGAGAATGCGAGTTTCGATGCGATGATCAGCTGGCTGGGGCAACTCGGCAATGCTAACAACGTGGTTGTCACCGCGGGTAGTATAAGTGATCGTCGGGAAACCGGTCGCGTCGATGCCAGCATTGTTTTGGAGCGTCGCTGATAATGGCATTGTTTGCCACAAAGCGGCGATTGATTGCTATTGCCTGTATCGTTTTTCTGGTGGGAGTTGTCGCAAAGATTCCCGCCGGCGTCGCGTTGCAATTCGCACCTGAGTTACTACAAACGCGGGGCGTCAGCGGAACCCTGTGGTCCGGTAGCATCGATGCGGTCGCTGTCGATGGTCAAGTTGCTGGCCCTCTGACGTGGCAACTCAAGCCACTCGCGTTACTGGGCGGTGCCCTCGCCGCTGACGTTGAGTGCAGTCTCGGCGACGGCTTCTTTTCGGGCGGCGTTAAGCTGCGTGGCGATACAGTGACGCTGACAGATGCAAAGCTCGCCGCCGCGCTCGGAGATCTCACGCGACGCGCGTCCATTGGTCCCAGTCAGGGGGTCGTTAACGCTACCGTGCCGCTGCTGGAGATGACGGCGCAGTGGCCGACGCGTGTCGATGCGCAGATCACCATCAAGGATTTGCAATACTCCGGTTCGGGACCGGAGATTCTAGGGAGCTACCGCTTAACTTTTGCGCCTGACAACACCTCTGACGAATGGCCCGTCGTGGGTACAATCCAGAGCATCGACGGCCCGTTTAATGCAAACGGGACGATGTCTCTGGGCGACAACCGAAGCTACGCAATTGAGGCGACAGTTAGTTCGACGGCGGATGCGAGCAACAACCTGAAACGCTCGCTCGCCGTGCTGGGCCCCGCATCACGCGATGGCAGTCATACACTGACTTTGAACGGCAGTCTGTAGCCCCTGCGACGCTGAGCGTCGCGGTTACGTCTCCACGACTTCAAGTCGACCATAGGCCGGGAAATATAGTGCGGTGACGAGCTCACCGATCTCGCGCGCGTCACTGTCGTATAGCGCTGTCAGCGCGCGGCGATAAACCGACAATTGGTCACGATAACGCAGACACTCATTACGGATAAACGCATCAAGGCCACCGCCTTCATGTTGTGACGTCTTGTAGTCAATGATCCATAGGCGGCTATCGTCGTCGCGTATCACCCGATCAATGACCACCCGTTCCACGCTACCGTTGTTACCCGCGACGCTAAGCGCAAGCTCGGCCGCGCTATCCGCGTGCCGGTTGCTGATGATGCGCCTACCGGCAACGCATTCGACACCCGCACTCACCACGTCCACGACGCGTGTGGCAGCAGTCGAAACCTCGGACTTGGCGACACCGAGACCGGACAGCGCACTGGCAGTATTGCGAATCATAACGTCTCTTGCCGGTAGCGCAGCCACCGGATCGCTCTCTCCCGCAATCGAAAACAACCATTGATGTACGACAGTGCCAACATGGCGCGCATCGCTCCCCGCCCAATCGAACGTTACCGCTCTGTCACTTGGCTTACGATGGTCGGGGCGCACCAATTCGAGCTCGCTATTCGGTGTGCGAAAAATGCGCGTTGCAACCCGTCGATGCGGCCGCCTTAGACTAACCTCCTCGGTATGCTGAGCGGAACTGCCGTCAACCGCGCGCGCGGTGAACACCGGCGCTGCGCTCGCCCATACGACGTTGAGCAGACTATCCGTCTTCGGC
>JBCBZK010000021.1:0-37887 GCA_039815365.1 Pseudomonadota bacterium
CGCCCTTTCGCCGCTTCCTGCTGCAGCGCTTTGACCGCAGACTTATTGCCGCTGTAGGCAGGTGCTAGCACCTTGATCGCTACCGTGGGCTCGCCACCGGTCATTTCGGCCAAACGTCTGTCTATTGCCTTGTAGACAACCCCCATGCTGCCGCCATAGGCGCGACTGATAATCTCAAACCGGTCACGCAGCAACACACCGATGCCAATCGACTCCGTAGCGCCCGATGATTCCCCGGCATCATCGTCTTGCGATGCATCTGCCGCGACTTCGTCCAGAACGCCAATGGTCTGCTCGCCCAGAGTCCCCGTTGCGTCACGGTGATAGGGAAACTCTGTTGGCGTTGTAGGCATCTCCTCGCTGGTTGCTTTGTCAATATCACGACTGAGCAAGCGATGAATTTGCTCGGGAATCAACCCGCGCCTGCCATAGTCATCAATCAAACTACGCACAACACCGGCTACTGCCGCGTGTTCATAAACGACGTTCAGCATTTCATCGCGGAACTCCGCCGTCGTTCGTTCGCCACTGATCAGTTGCTCAATGGCGAGCAACACACTTTGCGTTGCTTGCGCTTGCGCGGCATCCAGTTCGGTCACAGTACTTTTCCGGGGTTCAGCATATTGTTCGGGTCCAGCGCGCGTTTCACTATGCACATCATCTCATAAGCATCAGAGCCAACTTGCTTGCGCATCCAATCACGCTTGTGGATCCCAATGCCGTGTTCCGCGCTGACAGTGCCACCACAGGCAATCGCTGCGGAGTGAATCACATGACTGATCGCTGTCGCACGCCTACGAAACGCTGCCGCGCTCATGGACGTCGGTTGCGAGCAGTTAAAATGCAGATTGCCATCGCCAACATGCCCGAAGACCACTGGCCTGATTCCTGGCACCTCTTCCGCCACTGCGCGCTCCGTCGACGTGATGAACGTTGAAAGCGATGAAATAGGTACCGCAATATCGTGCTTGATGCTGACGCCTTCATACCGCTGGGCATCGGATATGTGGTGTCGTAGCGACCACAAGGCTTGCGTTTGTCGCGCGTCTGACGCAACGACTGCATCTCGAAGATCACCTCGTTGCAACGCTGCGCCCAGTAAACCTTGTAATCGGGGCGCATCGGGTTCGACGCCATGTAATTCGATCAGCACATGCTGTCCGGCGTGCGTAACCGGTCGCCGTGCGTCTGGCATGTGTGTGGTCACAAACTGCAATGCGATCTCGGGAATCAACTCAAATGCACTGATGTCATCACCCAATTGCTCTCGCAATTCGGAATAGAGCGATACGGCGTTCGCCGCATCCAACGTCGTCAGCCACAGCACGGTTGCGCATGGTGGGCGCGAGAACAACTTAAGGTGAACGGCGGTGATAATGCCAAGCGTGCCCTCAGCGCCAATAAACAGCTGCTTCAAGTCATAACCCGCTGTGTTCTTTCGCAGTGCGCGGCCAAGCTGTAACACGCGACCATCCGCGGTCACGACTTCCAGACCTAACACTTGTTCTCTGGCACAACCGTAACGCAGCACATTAACGCCGCCGGCGTTGGTGGACACGTTACCGCCAATCTGACAGCTACCTGCCGAAGTCACGTCGAGCGCAAACAGCCGGTTCGCAGCGGCCGCCTCGTTACGAACCTGCGCAAGTGTGCAGCCTGCATCGACATGCATTGAAAAATTCTGCGCATCCACATGGTGCACAGTGTTCATCCTTTGCAAATTCACAATACACTGTGTGTCCGTCGCGACTGCGCCGCCCACCAATCCTGTGTTGCCACCCTGTGGCACGAGAGACACGCCATGTTCGGCGGCTGCACGCACAATCGAAACAACGTCCTGCGTAGATCCGGGCAATGCAATCGCGATGGCATCAGAGTCATAGTTGCCACGCCACTCCGTCAGATACGACGCCATTGACGCACCCGTCAGAACAGCGGCATCGCCCAGCGACTGCCTTAAAGCGCCCACAAAGCCTGTCACGATTCGGCGACCAAAGCGGACCACGATGCCACGTCAATATTGCTGCCACAGAAAATCAAGCCAACTCGCTTGTCACGCAATGTTGTTTGCAGTGGGCCGCGCAACGCGGCGAGCGCTGCGGCACAGGCCGGCTCGACGCACAACGTTAACTCACGGTGGATCAAACGCATGGATTCACGCAACTCAGCATCACTGACGGTGACGATCTGATCGATATTGTCGCGACACAATGCATAAGTAATCGGCATTGCCATTGGCGCACCCAGACTATCCGCGATCGTCTGCACACGATCTAACGTCTGCGGACTGCCGGCCGAAAAACTGCGCGACATTGAATCTGCGCCCTGCGGCTCTACGCCATAAACAACGCAATCGGGTTGCGTCAATCGCACAGCTGCGGAAACACCGGCCGCAAGGCCGCCACCGCCCACCGGCACAATCACCGCATCCAGGTCTTCGACATCAAGCGCAAACTCACGACCGACACCGGCAGTGGCCATTGCCGTGATCTTGCCCTCAAACGGATGAATGAGGTGGCGTTGTTCGCCAGCGACGATGGCATCAACCTGCTCAAACGCTGCGTGCACGTCGTCAGCGATGCATACCTCGGCGCCAAATGATTCCGCCAACGCAACGCGATAGGCAGGTGCCGACGCTGTCATCACGACTTTGGCATCAACGCCGTGGACCTCTGCCGCAAATGCCGTTGCGATCGCATGATTTCCAGCACTCACTGCCGTCACACCCTGTTGCCGCTGGACATCGGACAGCGCAGCGATGTTGGCAAGGGCGCCGCGTGCCTTGAAAGACCCTGTGACCTGCCAAAGCTCCATTTTAGCGAAAATGCGACCGACTGACGGCGCCAAAGCGCCGGCAAGCGCGACCGAAGGCGTTGGACGAAGATAACGATGCAAACTCGCGGCGAGTTGGTCGATTTGTGAAGACGTAAAAGTGGTATTCATGCTATCCGGGAGTACTTGAGGGTGCTCACCTGACATCGTGTCGCCGGCTCTCACAAGCTGCAGATTAACGTTTTTTGATGTTTGGCCGATTGCATGGCCTAGCACTTGCAAGTTCGAGCCCTGTTGATTACCGTTGAGATGGTACCGCAATGTTGCGATTTTTACTGAGAAAATCATAGTGCTCTGCCACTTTTCTCAAGTTGGCGATGAACCGCCAACAACGCTGTTTTGGAGATCAGTGCATGACGCTTGATCGATTGTCAGACTCCGCGATTACAAAGATTGCCGGAAGCTCGCCGCACCTTGATGCGTTAGCGGACATGGCGTCGGGTATGGATCTGAGCGAGCGTAGCAATCTGGTCTCGCTTGAACGCAATCTGCACAACGCCTGGGCGCTTGGCGCGAACAGCATCATTAGCTGGGCACACCACGACCAGGGCATCTGCCTGCTCGTTGTGCCGCACTACGCGTTAGCCGAATATACGGCGATGCCGGCTGGCGGCGACATGCCGTGGCGACCATCGGAAAGCTTCATTACCGAGCTTATTTCCGGCGAAGCAAAATTGTCGATCAGCCAACTGCAAAAAGTCGCCCGCCTGCTCGACGTCGAACCGACCCTTGTGAACCTGCGCGATCCGCTCACCAAGAGCGCCAAAGAAACGCTGCTGATTGAGGCGATGGTCAAGCGCTATGGCGTCAACCACGTCAAGAATCGGGCCGTCGCACTGTTCGACATTGTCGGCTTCAGTCTGCTGACGCCGTTCGAGCAAATGACACAGCTCAATAGCCTGTCCTATTCGTTGAATGCGGCGCACAGCAAGCTGCTCGACCGGAAAATCGGCATTAGTTTCGCCCGCTCTTCCAGTGGTGATGGTTTTTATATATGGAATCGTGACCGAGGCGAGTTACCCAACATCAACCTGTATCACTTTATGCAACTGGTGCTGGCAGACAATGCGATCGCGCGCAGCAAAGCGGTTGCCCGCTCAGTGCCGCTGTTACGCACCGCGTTCCACATTGGCAGTTGTTACGAATTTCATCAGGCCGATGGCCTGAACCCGACGACGCATGACTACATTGTCGGAGACGTAACGATCGAATTGGCACGCATGATTGAACGAGCGATGCCAGGCCAGATTTTCGTCGGCGCGTTCGACGCGAACGATGACGACAAGGATGACATCAATGCCCGTGATGCCATTAGCTTTGTCGAATACACGCAGCGCAATATGCAACGACTTCACGGTTTGGATTTGTCGGGCGAACGGGTGACGTCGATCAAGTGTTACCTGACAGGCGAGCGCTGTGACGGTGGGCGTTTTTCGATCCGCAAACTCATCGTGGACGATAAGCATGGTCGTACGCGTTTCGTGTACAACGCGAAGGTCAACATTCACCGGCACAATGCCGAGCCGATACTGCTGGGTATTGAAGACAAGACTTTGCGAGCTGCTGACCTGGCAGCACAAACGGCGGAACTTGTGTTTGTGCCGCAACACCAATACCTGTAACTGGTCGGGGCGAGAGGATTCGAACCTCCGACCCCCACAACCCCATTGTGGTGCGCTACCAGGCTGCGCCACGCCCCGACTGAGCAACAGGTTTAACAGTAGCGCTTAAGCACCTGTTAAATAACTATTAATCCGACGTTAGCGTCGGAGGATCTTCAGGATTTCGTCTAACTCGATGCGCATCTGACGAATCAGCTGCTGGCTTTGGCTGACGTCGGATTTCGCTTCTTCACCGGTCAGTCTCTGGCGCGCGCCACCAATGGTAAAACCTTGGTCGTACAACAAGCTGCGAATCTGGCGAATCACCAACACATCTTGACGCTGATAGTAGCGCCGGTTGCCGCGACGCTTGACCGGTTTTAGCTGAGGGAATTCTTGTTCCCAGTAACGCAAGACGTGTGGCTTCACAGAGCACAGATCGCTCACCTCACCAATAGTGAAGTATCGCTTGCCAGGAATCGGGGGTAGCTGATCGTTATTTCCCGGTTCCAGCATATGCCTCTACTCTCGCCTTTAGTTTTTGCCCAGGTCTGAAAGTAACCACGCGACGAGCAGAGATAGGAATCTCTTCACCGGTCTTCGGGTTACGCCCAGGTCGTTCGTTTTTGTCGCGCAAATCAAAATTGCCAAAACCTGACAACTTAATTTGCTCCCCAACAGCCAGTGCCGTCCTCAACTCTTCAAAAAACAAGTCGACTAGCTCACGAGCTTCCCGCTTGTTGAGCCCCAACTCATTGAACAGTGAATCGGCCATTTCCGCTTTGGTTAGTGCCATCGCGATTATTCTCTTAATTTTGCGCCGTGTGATGTCTCTAACGCCGCGGCAATTCCAGCGACCGCTTTGTCTACATCTTCGTCGGTAAGGGTGCGCGAAGAGTCTAATAAAATCAAGCCAAAAGCGACACTTTTTAGCCCCGCTTCTACGCCTTTTCCGCGATAAATATCAAACACGCGAACCGTGCTTAACAGGTTATCCGACGCTTCGCGTATCGTCGCGAGCAATGCATCAACGGTGGTCGCCTCATTCACTAAAACCGCGATATCGCGCCGTACTGCAGGAAAACGAGGCACTGGTAACGCGATCGGCAGCGAAGTGCCAAATGTAGCCGCATAATCCAACTCGAAAACGAACGTCGGTCCGCCAAGGTCTTTTGCTGCGCTCAATGCCGGATGCAGCGCACCGACAAAGCCAACATCGACCCCGTCGATCACCACCGTGGCTGACTGCCCCGGATGCAACGTTCGCATCTGCGCGGGAACAAAATGCACCTGTGACGCGCGAGCAAGCGTCAACAAAGAACTCACTGTTGATTTTATGTCAAAGAAATCTGCCGCTGCGTGTGGCCGCGCCCATTGCTCTGGTTCGCGTGTCCCGAACAACAATCCACTCACAACCTGTCGCTCCGCATCACCGGAGAACACAGACCCTAGCTCAAAGAGCTGCAGGTGCTGTTGTTGACGCGCGGTATTGTGTAACGCCGCGCCGACCAAACCCGGAATCAAACTACCGCGCATTACCGACAGCTCACTGGAAATCGGATTGACCAACGTTGGCCCGGCCGGCGCCGCACTCAGCGCCTTGTGCGCTTCGGGATCGACGAAGCTATAGCTGATGACTTCTTTGTAGCCTTGCGCGACCAGCGTGTCCCTGATGCGCTCTTCGGCAATAACAGACTCCGTGGACGGCGCCAGTGCTACTTGCGCATACGCGCGCGCCATCGGGATATTGTCATAGCCAAAGACCCGCGCGACCTCTTCGATCAGGTCTTCCTCGATCTCGATATCAAATCTGAATGATGCGGGCGTCACCTGCCAACCGTCAGACGTATCCTCAACGCCAAAACCAAGCTGAACGAAGGTTTGCGTAACGAACGCAGGATCAATATTGGTGCCCAACACCTTGTTGAGACGATCCGAACGCAGAGCCACCGGTTGACGCCGTGGCAAATGGTCGTGATGGCGATACTCGCGCACCTCGGCAGCCGAACCGCCACAAATCTCCAGTAATAATTGCGCTGCTCGCTCCTGCGCGCGGACCTGATGATCAGGATCAACGCCGCGCTCGAATCTCATAGACGCATCTGTGTGCAAACCATAACGGCGGGCCTCGCCTGCCATGGCGTCTTGCGCAAAGAAAGCAGCCTCAAACACGATGTTAGTCGTGGCGGCAGAAACCGCTGTACTCGCGCCACCCATAATGCCTGCGAGACCAATAGGGCCGCTGCTATCGGTAATGAGCAAACTACCTTGAGCTGCAGAGATCTCTTTACCATCCAACAAGTCCAGACGCTCTTCCGCCTGAGCATTGCGAACGACGATGTCGCCCTGCAGCAGATCAAGATCATACGCGTGCATCGGCTGGCCCAGCTCCAGCATCACGTAGTTCGTAATGTCTACCACCGGATGAATACTCCGGATACCGCTACGGCGAAGGCGCTCTAACATCCACAAAGGCGTCGTCGCGCTAGGGTCGATGTCGCGAATGACGCGAAAGCTGAACACGGGGACCGACTCAGGTGCATCAATGCGCACGTCGAAGCTGTCTTTTATGCTGGGCGTTACGGAGTCAATTGATGGCTCACGCAAACCCACGCCGGCGGACACAGCAGTCTCACGGGCGACACCCAATAACGAAAAACAATCGCCCCGATTAGGCGTGAGATCCAGGTCGATCACGTCGTCAGGCGCACCAAGCACCTCAGCAAGTGAGGTGCCAAGCGGCAACTCGGGAAGCTCCAGGATGCCATCGTGGTCATCGCCTAGCGACAACTCCGCACCGGAGCACAGCATGCCGTGCGACGCCACACCGCGCAGTTTGGATATTTTGATCTTCAGCCCACCGGGCAGCTTAGCGCCAATTTTCGCCAGTGCTACGAAAATACCGGCTCTGGCATTCGGCGCACCACACACAATCGGATAGGTATCGTCGCCATCGCTCACCTCGCAAACACGCAAACGGTCTGCGTTAGGGTGCTGCTCCGCGTTGACAATTTTTGCGACAACAACGGCGTCGGGCAATTGGATGCGCTCATGCCCGTCGACCTCAAGCCCGGCGAGCGTCAGACGCTCCAACACATAATTCAGCTCGGGTTGGGCATGCTCGCCGCTATCGAGGAACGTCTCGAGCCAGTTTCGTGAAAACTTCATCAGAACTGCTCCAGAAAACGCACATCGTTCTCAAACAACGTGCGCAGATCCTTAATGCCGTAACGCAACATCGCCAGACGCTCAATACCGATGCCAAATGCGTAGCCGCCGTATTCCTGCGGGTCAACGCCAACGTTACGCAGCACGTTCGGATGAACCATGCCGCAACCAAGAATCTCAAGCCAGCTGCCGTCTTCCATCATGACATCGACTTCTGCCGATGGCTCTGTAAACGGGAAATACGAGGGACGAAAACGAAGTTTGGCTTCGCGCTCGAAAAACAACGCAACGAACTCATGTAAGACAGACTTGAGATTCGCAAAGCTAATGTCTTTGTCGATCACCAGGCCTTCGACCTGATTGAACATCGGCGTATGCGTCTGGTCCGAATCACAGCGATACACGCGTCCCGGACAAATAACCCGGACTGGTACACCCTCTTCCTGGATCGTGCGAATCTGCGTCGGCGATGTGTGCGTGCGCAGCAAGCGTCCGTCGCCAAAGTAAAACGTATCGTGCATTGCACGCGCCGGATGATTATCCGGGATATTCAGTGCCGTAAAATTATGGAAGTCATCTTCGATTTCCGGCCCATGACGTACGCCAAAACCCGCGCCTGTGAAGATCGCTTCAATCCGACGCCGTGCTTTGGTGACCGGGTGCAATGAACCGAGCGTCTGACCACGACCAGGTAAGGAGACGTCTACCGACTCTTTCGCAAGCTTCTCGCTAAGCGCGGCAGCATCAAGCTCGGCGCGCTTTTGTTCGAGCGTCTCGGATACTTGGCGCTTGGCGTTGTTGATCGTTTGACCGGCGGCGGGACGCTCGGCAGCGTCCAGTGAACCGAGCTGCTTGAGAAGTGCGGTTAACTGGCCTTTTTTGCCAAGAAAATCAACACGAACACTGTCGAGATCGCTGACAGATGCGGCACTTTGCACAGCATCGAGCGCTGCACGGGTAATCGATTCAAGGTCTTGCACTGAGTCCACCAAAACAACGCCGGGCGCTCACGTGCGTGAGAACCCGGGGTTTCGAGAAAATAACGACGTTAACGCCCGAGTGATCAGGCGTCGAGGTGTGCTTTTGCCTGCTCTGCCAATGCCGCAAAACTCTCCGGTTGGTGTACCGCAAGATCTGCCAGCATTTTACGATCGATATCAATCTCTGCGCGGCTCAGTCCATTCATCATCCGGCTGTAAGACAATCCGTTGATGCGTGCAGCCGCATTGATGCGGGCAATCCAGAGACGGCGGAATTCGCGTTTGCGAACGCGACGATCGCGATAAGCGTATTGACCGGCTTTAATGACGGCCTGTTTGGCAACGCGGAATACCTTACGACGTGCGCCGTAATAGCCTTTCGCCTTGCTAAGAACTTTCTTGTGGCGTGCGCGAGCAACGACGCCTCTTTTAACTCGTGACATGTCTCAGCACTCCTTAGACGAACGGCAGCATGCGTTTTACAGCTTTCACATCGGCATCAGCGACTTGCTGAGTCGTGCCTAGCTGGCGTTTACGCTTACTGCTTTTCTTGGTGAGGATATGCCGCAGGTGTGACTGAGCGCGCTTGAAGCCGCCCTTACCTGTGCGTCGGAAGCGCTTTGCCGCGCCTCGGTTCGTTTTCATCTTAGACATTGCTGTCTCCTTATTTTTAGGGCCAGGGTGCGAGATTGCTCACGCATCTGGCGAAACGCGTTACCGCGTCTACTTGTGTTACCGCCCGTTGAAGGGTGGTGTTTTTCGAAGCAGACGCTGAAGCTATCCAGCGCCCGACTCTTGATACTGTCCACCGCGGCGAACCGACGGCCTTGTTAGCTACCGTCGCTCAGCAACGATCAGTGTTTCTTCGGTGCGATCACCATAACCATCTGGCGACCTTCCATCAGCGGCATTTGCTCAACGCTACCGAGCTCTTCCAGATCTGCTCGAACTCGCTTCAACAAATCTGCACCAAGCTGTTGGTGCGCCATCTCACGACCGCGAAACCGCAGCGTGACTTTCGTTTTGTCGCCATTCTCCAAAAAAGCAACCAGCTTTTTGAGCTTGACCTGATAATCGCCCTCTTCTGTGCCAGGGCGAAATTTGATTTCTTTGACCTGCGATTGCTTCTGCTTACGCTTTGCAGATTGATTCTTCTTGCTTTGCTCGAAGACAAATTTTCCGTAATCCATGATCCGGCAGACAGGCGGCGCAGCATTCGGGGAAACTTCGACTAAATCCATTCTTTCCGACTTAGCCAGCTCCAATGCCTGAGCAATTGGCATCACACCAGCTTGCTCACCATCTTCGGTGATTACTCTAACTTCAGACGCGACGATATCGTCATTGCGCCTGGCGCGTTTTGCAGCTGCGATATGCAGACCCTCCTATGTGACTCAACACTTCTCGTTAGCGGCCCCAACACCTGTTGGCGGCTCTAGCTGCCGAGAACCCCCTATTGTAATTGCTGCCCGCCGGCCAATACAAGGGGCAAGTTCATAAAAACACTAGGATTTCAAAAGCCACTGCTGATGCGATGATGGCGACTCAACGCCTGCTCGCCTGGAGCAATGGTGGGCGATGGTGGTTTCGAACCACCGACCTCCACGATGTCAACGTGGCGCTCTACCCCTGAGCTAATCGCCCTTCTCGGTCAACCGCACAACTAACTGCTGCGCGGCGCGCGAGCTTACCGGAAAAATCACCCCACACCAACCCCTCGCAATGCAATCGCGGCAGCCCGCGCTATGCTGATCGCGCCTGACCCAAACCCAGGCCCTCTTTGCGTAACACGTCGATTTGATCGCGGATTGCACCAGCTTGTTCGAACTCTAGCTCGCGCGCATGTTTGAACATTTCCTGTTCGAGCTTTTTAATGCGTTTTTGCACCATTTCGGGGGTCATTTTCGACAAATCGAGACTTGTTTTGTCTTTACCCGATGCGCGACGCTTGCCACGCTGCATTGTCTGACCGGCTTCCATGATGTCAGCAACCGCCTTGCGGATCGTCTTAGGCACAATACCGTGCTCTTTGTTGAATTCGACCTGGCGCTCGCGACGGCGCGCGGTTTCGTCCAATGCGCGGCGCATCGAATCAGTGATGCGATCGGCATAAAGGATCGCCTTGCCATTGATGTTGCGGGCAGCCCGCCCGATGGTTTGGATTAGCGATCCTTCGGATCTCAGAAAACCCTCCTTATCGGCGTCAAGAATCGCAACGAGTGACACTTCGGGCATATCCAGCCCCTCTCGCAGCAAGTTGATGCCGACCAACACATCAAACTCGCCGAGTCGCAAGTCCCGAATAATCTCGGTGCGCTCGACCGTATCGATATCTGAATGCAAATAACGCACAAGCACATCATGCTCGCGTAAATAGTCCGTCATATCCTCCGCCATGCGTTTGGTCAGCGTCGTAATCAGCACGCGCTCTTCGGCCGCCGTGCGTAAACGAATCTCCGACAGCACATCATCCACCTGATGCGTTACCGGGCGGATATCGACTTCCGGATCGATCAAACCGGTCGGTCGCACCAGCTGCTCAACGGTGTTGTCACCATTCGCCTTCTCATAACGTCCGGGCGTCGCGGATACAAAAATTGCCTGTGGCGCTAATGCTTCGAATTCGTCGAAGCGCAACGGCCGGTTGTCGAGCGCGGACGGTAGTCGAAAGCCATACTCGACCAACGTTTCTTTACGCGCCCTGTCACCTTTGTACATGGCACCTAATTGCGGAATCGTAACGTGACTCTCGTCTATGACCAGCAACGCATCTGGCGGCAAGTAATCAAAGAGGCACGGCGGTGGCTCACCCGGACCACGCCCGGAAAGGTATCGAGAATAGTTTTCAATACCGTTGCAGTACCCCAACTCCTGAATCATCTCAATGTCGAACATCGTGCGCTGCTCGAGCCGCTGCGCCTCGAGCAGCTTGCTGTTGTCGCGCAACACCTTCAGCCGCTCGCGCAGCTCCTCCTTGATGTGATCCAGAGCGCCGAGCAGTTTCTGACGAGGCGTTACATAGTGACTCTTCGGGAACACCGTAAGCCTCGGGACGCGCTGCACGACCTCACCGGTCAATGGGTCAAACCACGACAACTGCTCAATCTCATCATCAAATAGCTCGATACGCACTGCATCGCGCTCCGACTCAGCCGGAAACACATCGATAATTTCGCCGCGCACACGGTAGGTGCCCTGACTCAACTCCATTTCATTCCGCTTGTACTGCATTTCAGCTAAGCGTCGCAGAATACTGCGCTGATCAATTTTCTCACCTCGCGACAGATGCAGCACCATGCTGAAGTAACTCTCAGGATCGCCCAAACCATAGATTGCCGATACTGTCGCGACGATGATTGAGTCAGGTCGCTCGATGAGCGCCTTGGTTGCGGATAGTCGCATCTGCTCGATGTGCTGATTGATTGACGAATCTTTCTCTATGAACGTATCCGACGACGGCACATAGGCCTCAGGTTGGTAGTAATCGTAGTAGGAAACGAAATACTCGACCGCATTGTTCGGGAAAAAATCGCGCATCTCTCCGTAGAGCTGAGCTGCGAGGGTTTTGTTCGGCGCCAGAACAATCGTTGGGCGCTGAATCGACTGGATCACGTTAGCAACACTGAACGTCTTGCCGGAACCCGTCACACCAAGCAGTGTTTGCTTGGCGAGTCCATCGCGAATGCCGTCGAGCAGACCGGCAATAGCACCAGGTTGGTCGCCCGCCGGCGTGTAATCCGACGAAAGCGCAAATTCATGCGAAGTCTTGTTATCCATAGCGTTTGTCACCCTAGCGCTTAAAACGTGCCCGTTAGCTGTCGGCGAAGATATGATTCGCCGCAACACGCGCTGCGAATTTGAATCCTGTTTCCGACCGCCCAGAGTACCAGTTACAGAGCAGCAGGTTTAGTGCACAAACTCGTTGTCGTCGCTTGACTTAGTGGCGCCTGTTAGCCAGAATGCGCGGCTCTCGACGCAAGTCGGGACTATTCCTCGGTAGCTCAGTTGGTAGAGCGGTCGACTGTTAATCGATTGGTCGCTGGTTCGAGTCCGGCCCGAGGAGCCAGACGCAAAAAGCCCGCCGAATGGCGGGCTTTTTTTGTGGGTCTGTTGACCTGACGATCAGCTCAGACCGGAATACCTCTGCCCTTGAGGTACTCAGCAAAGCCTTCTCCGAGCACCGGATGCGCCAGCGCTAACTCAACGGTCGCTTTCAGGTAACCAAGCTTACTGCCACAGTCGTAACGCACACCGGAAAACGGCATCGCGTGAACAGGATGATCTGCCAGCATCGCGGCAATTCCGTCAGTCAGCTGGATCTCGCCCCCGGCTCCCTTACCTGTGTTCGCCAGTTTGTCGAAGACGACTGGCTCCAACAGGTAACGGCCAACGACGGCGAGGTTCGATGGCGCTTTTTCCGGCGCGGGTTTTTCAACCATAAACTGGATGCGACCACCCTCAGACATCGGCGCGTCGCCGATGTCGACGATACCGTAACTGCCCGTTTGTGATTCGGGCACAGTCTCAACGCCCAATACGCTACAACCATTCGCTTCGCGATAATCAGCCATCTCTTTCAGGCATGGCACATCGCCGTGAATCAAATCGTCAGCCAAATGTACGAAAAACGGGTTGTTACCGACCGCTGGCTGGGCGCATAACACCGCATGACCTAACCCTAGTGGTTGCCCTTGACGGATATAGATACATGACACGCCGCTTGGAACAATGTCTCTCACACTGGCGAGCAATTCATCTTTACCGGACCGCTCCAGCGAACGCTCAAGGCTTGCATCGGTATCGAAGTGATCTTCGATCGCGCGCTTGGACGAACCCGTGACGAACACGAGTCGCGTCGCACCAGCTTCGATCGCCTCTTCTACCGCGTATTGAATAAGCGGTTTATCGACAACAGGCAACATCTCTTTGGGACTTGCCTTGGTTGCAGGCAGGAAACGCGTTCCAAGACCGGCGACAGGAAACACTGCCACGCGAACCGGTTTACTCATGATCCTCTCCTAGAAAAATAGCCGTCGGCTTTCTTATCCATGTGGGAGCGGACTATACAGTATTGACGTTTCCTGCCTGTGACGCCTCTCTAATTACCGTTATTTCACAGCTATTTTGCCGGTTTTTTGGGTGTCGCCTTCGCATCTTCCAGGCGAATGTTTTTGGCATTTAATGAGACCGTTTTCTCACCAATGCCTGTGACGTTCGTCAAAGTTTGCACCGATACGAACCGTCCGTTCGCGTTTCGATACGCCACAATCGCACGCGCCTTGGTAATACCAATACCTTCCAGTTCGGCGGCGAGCGTTGCCGCGTCTGCCGTGTTGATATTGACCGGACCTGCGAACGCCACGGGCGCTAACATGCCCAACGCGCCGACCAATAACACTGCGCGCATGTGAGGGAACATTTTCATAGGGAACTCCTGTTTAGAGCCGGTCAGATCGCCGGCAATGCCATCCTGCGCGACACGCGACAAAACAGCATTTTCAAAAACAGGCCAAAAACCGGTTAAACACGCAACGAACGTGTCTCAATAATTCACGCCACCGTCGTCATTGATCAACGTATCAAAACGCACTTTGTCAATTGGACCGTGTGACTCCCAGCTTCTGCACCCCGGGCATTGCCAGAGAAGCTGTCGCGTGGAAAACCCACACTCACGACATCGGTATCGCGGCGACTGCGCAGCTAACTTGCCCAACGACGTGCGAATTCGTTCGATGACGTCATGCTGAATGTCAGCATCGTCGGTCGCGAGCAAACGATGGGTATCAACGAAACCGGCAAGCACGCTATCCGTGAGGATCAACTCTTTAACGCATTCATCCAATAACGATGAGCGCACGTCTGGCCACTGCAGTGCGGCGCGCGCAATCTCTTCTCGTGCATTGTCGCGGGATAACGAAACCTCGCGCAGAACAGCGTCGAGCGTGCCAGGCGTGTGCTCATCCAAGACCGCCAACTTCGGCAACAGCTCGATCAAGTAGACGCCGTCTTGCTCTAGCACTCGCGAAAACAGCCGCCGCGCCATATCGTGATCGCCCTGACCCAAGGCGATCTGTCCACGCAGGATGGCGCCGCGTGTCAGGCGCTGCCGCTTCGCTTGTGACAGGCGTACGTACTCTCTGGCCGCAGCCATGTCGTTCTGATCGAGCGCAGCTTGAGCGAGCTCACAGTAATAATTAGACAAGCGCGTCTCGATGCCATCTACGCGCTCTGACGACAATTGCCGCGCGACGACGACCGCATTCTCCCACTCGCTTTCCTGCTCGTAGATTCGACACAGCGCCTGTAGCGATTCAATACGATAGGAGGACGACTCTGCGAGTTGCGCAAACAAGTTCTCCGCGCGATCCAGCAGACCCGATTTCAAGTAATCCTTGCCAAGGGCAAACAGCGCCTGCTCTCGTTGCTCTTTGCCAATATCGGGTCGGGCGAGAATATTTTGGTGTACCCGAATGGCGCGATCGACTTCGCCGCGCCTTCGGAACAGGCTACCCAGAGCAAAATGCGTCTCGATGGTTTGGTCATCAACGCGAACCAGGCGAATGAAGTGTTCCAGCGCCTGATCATTCTGATCATTTAACAGAAAATTGAGACCCTTGAGGTATTCCGAGTTGAGTGGCGCCGGCAACGGGCCGTGTTCGTCTTCTTCGCCGCCAAATCGGCCGAACAAAAATCCTGCCGCAGCGAGCAGTAGGAAAAGCCCGGCAAGTAGCAGTACCTGTTCCAGAAGGTTACTCGGTGTTATGCAGCGGCAAGCTGCGCAAACTTGTTATCTCGGACTCCGCGACGCGCAGTGCTTTTTTCAAGCGACGTCGCTCAGCCACATAGCGCAGCACAAACAATGACGCGCACAAGATACCGACGACGGTGCCGACGACGACAGCGCCGATAATCACGAGAGACTGCGGTAGCGAATAGACTCTGAATAGAAAATCGACTTCGATCACATCGGTATTCACGGATGCGAACACACCGGCAAGCACAGCGATGCTGATAATCACCAGTAGCGTAATGATACGTCTGAGTGTGGACACGTGAACCTCACTAGCGCCGGACGGTAGTCCGACTAACCCTAGCTTTTGATCGCAAGATGGCGGCTGGCATTAACGCGGTCACGCAAATCTTTGCCAGGCTTGAAATGAGGCACGTGTTTGCCGGACAACGCGACTGTTGCACCGGTTTTAGGGTTACGACCAAGACGCGGCGGCCGAAAATGCAGAGAGAAGCTTCCGAAACCGCGGATTTCGATGCGTTCGCCCTGAGCCAGAGAGTCACTCATAAGCTCAAGCAGATGTTTGACGGCAAGCTCAACGTCTTTGGCCGACAAATGGCGTTGCTTACGTGCAATCAATTCGATGAGTTCGGATTTTGTCATTGCTCGTAACTCCCCATTCCAAGCTGCTTCGTGCGCTAGATGATGTGTCGACCCGCCCTGTAGACGGGTCGACACGGCACCCGATTAGTCAGACGGTCCTGACATTTTCTCTTTCAACAAATCACCCAGCGTTGTCGCACCACCGGTCGAGCTTGTCTCGGACTGGTAGCTCTGCAGCGCTTCGGCTTCTTCGTAGAACTCTTTCTGTTTGATAGATAATGCAACGTTCCGGTTCTTACGGTCAACGCCAGTAAATCGAGCCTCGATTTCTTCGCCGACTTTCAACACCGTACGGGCATCCTCAACACGCTCACGCGACAATTCAGAAGCACGCAATGAGCCGACCAAACCGTTACCAAGATCGACATTGGCGCCACGCGCATCAACCTCAAGGATGGTGCCAGTGACGATGCTGCCTTTCGGGTTATCAGCCATCCAGGACGCCAGCGGATCACGGTCGAGCTGCTTGATACCCAGCGAGATACGCTCACGCTCAGAATCAATTGCGAGCACTGTCGCTTCAACTTCCTGACCTTTCTGGTAGTTGCGAACGGCGTCGTCGCCGTCGTCGTCCCAAGACAGGTCAGACAAGTGAACCAAACCGTCAATACCACCTTCCAGACCGATGAAGATACCGAAGTCAGTGATAGATTTGATCTGGCCTTTGACGCGATCGCCACGATTGAAGGACGTGCCGAACTCTGCCCATGGGTTGGATTTGCACTGCTTAATGCCCAGTGAGATCCGGCGACGTTCTTCGTCAATCTCCAGGACCATCACTTCGACTTCTTCACCGAGATGCACAACTTTCTGCGGGTTGACGTTCTTATTCGTCCAATCCATTTCAGAAACGTGTACCAGACCTTCAACGCCCTCTTCGATCTCTACAAAGCAACCGTAGTCGGCAATGTTGGTGACCTTACCGAACAAGCGTGTGTTTGGCGGATAGCGACGCGAAATCGCCTGCCAAGGGTCAGCACCCAGCTGCTTGATACCCAGAGAAACGCGTTGGCGCTCACGGTCAAATTTCAGGATCTTCACGTCGATCTCTTCACCAACAGCAACCACTTCTGATGGGTGCTTAACGCGTTTCCACGCCATGTCCGTGATGTGCAATAGACCGTCAATACCGCCCAGATCAACAAACGCACCGTAGTCGGTGAGGTTCTTGACGATACCTTTGACGGTGTTGCCTTCTTGCAGACTCTTGAGGAGCTCTTCGCGCTCAGCGCTGTACTCTTCTTCGACCACCGCGCGACGCGAGACGACAACGTTGTTGCGCATCTGGTCAAGCTTGATGACTTTGAATTCGAGTACCTTGCCTTCGAGGTAAGACGGATCGCGAACAGGACGCACATCAACCAGCGACCCTGGCAGGAACGCACGAACGTTATCGATCTCTACGGTGAAACCACCCTTAACGCGGCCGTTAATGACCCCGTTAACGATCTCACTGCCTTCGAAGGCTTTTTCCAGTCGCGTCCAGGTGCGGGCACGTTTCGCTTTCTCGCGAGACAATCGCGTCTCACCGAAACCGTCTTCTACCGCATCCAGTGCAACCTCGACGACGTCCCCGACAGCCACTTCGAGCTCACCGCTCTCATTGTGGAACTGCTCAACCGGGATCACCGCCTCAGACTTCAGACCAGCGTTAACAATAACGACATCCGAATTCACGGCCATTACCGTGCCATTCAGGATCGTGCCGGGCGCAATTTGCTGGCTCGCCAGGCTTTCTTCAAATAACTCTGCAAAACTTTCAGACATGTTGTTAAACCAATGTCAGCTGCACGATTGCAGTGACAACCTCTAAGCGTGTACGTAACCCGCATCCTGCGTTTACGATCGACCACAAAAAAGCTTCGCCTTCCTGGCGAAGCACCAAAAACTATTAGCAAATCGGGGGTTTATACGACTTTGTTAAAGTCCGATATAAGTGCTGTTATGCACCAATCCCAATCCGTGCGCTCTTCAATTCGAGAATGTGAGCGATCACGTCATCCGCACTTACCACTGTGGAATCAATAATGATTGCATCCCTCGCGGGTGCCAGCGGGTTAGCTGCGCGATTGGAATCGCGGGAGTCCCGCCCCTCTATCTCTGCTAAAAGGCCGACGAGGCTAACATCAAAATTCTTGTCTTTCAACTGCTTATAGCGTCTGTTGGCCCGCTCTTCAGCGCTTGCAGTCAGGAAAATCTTAAGCGACGCATCGGGAAATATCGCTGTCCCCATATCGCGTCCGTCTGCCACCAAACCGGGCGGCACCGCAAATGCTCGCTGTCGCTCAATCAAGGCGTTACGAACGGGAACCAAGGCAGCGACGCGTGATGCCGCATCGCCGCAGCTTTCGGTACGAATATCATTGCTGACATCGTCGCCTTCCAGCTCAATGCGCAAGCCTTCAGCGCCTGATCTGAACTGAACCGGCAGATGTGCGGCAAGCGCTGCAATCGCCTGCGCATCAGCAAGATCGACCCCTCGGCGCTGCGCCAACAATCCCGTTACACGGTACAACGCACCGGAATCCAACAGGTGCCAACCCAGAATACGTGCCAGTGAAGCCGCTACGGTCCCTTTACCAGCCCCGCTAGGCCCGTCAATCGTAATAATGCGTGCCGCATCCGCCATTATTCAGATAGCGCCAGCGTAAGCCCGGCGGCTTTGGCTAATGACAGAAAATCCGGAAAGGAAGTCGCAATATTGTCCGGCCGCATGACCTCAACCGGCCCTTTAGCGACGGCGCCTGCCACCGCGAAAGCCATAGCAATGCGATGATCTGTAAAACTGTCGACGACACCACCTTGCAGCTGACCGCCCTCGATCGTGACCCAGTCTTCGCCCTCTTCAAGGGTGACGCCAAGCGCTCTTAAGCCGCGTGTCATGGCGTCAATTCGATCGCTCTCTTTGTGCCTGAGCTCAGCGAGCCCGGTAAACTCAGATGTGCCATTTGCCACGGCGGCTGCCACGAACAGGACCGGAAACTCATCAATTGCTAATGGGACGACGTCGGGCGTCACTCGCACGCCTTTGAGCGAAGCGCCACGAATCGTGAGATCAGCAACGGGCTCGCCGCTGCAGTCGCGTTGGTTGCCCAGCGTAATATCAGCGCCCATGTCACGAAGAATGTGTAGCACACCATCACGTGTCGGATTGACGCCAACACCGGGTAAGGTGAGCTCGCTATCTGGAACAATGCTAGCGGCCACCATGAAAAAAGCAGCTGACGACAGATCACAAGGCACTGTGATCGAAAACGGCTGCAATTGCGTCACTGGGTGAATTCTAACGACGCCGCCATCCCTTTCGATCTGCGCGCCCATGCTGGCTAGCATGCGCTCGGTGTGATCCCGCGTAGGGGCGGGCTCAGTAACGGTCACAGGCGCGTTGGCGTACAACCCGGCAATCAACAGCGCACTCTTTAGCTGAGCACTCGCAACAGGTAGCGTGTATTGAATCCCCGATAACGCTCTCGAAGGCCGTATCTCAATGGGTGCGTGCCCCTGATCCGTAGCAATATCGGCGCCCATCTGCGCCAATGGATCAGTAACGCGACGCATTGGACGCGTGGATAAAGACGCATCTCCGATTAACGTGGTGGAAAACGGCTGGCCTGCCAACAAGCCGCACATCAGCCTCATACCGGTGCCTGAATTACCCAAATCCAATGCAACAGATGGCGCTCTTAGGCCGTTTAACCCGCGCCCATCAATTCGGTAAGCGCCCTTGCCCGTTGATGTGACCGGCACACCCAGCGCACGCATTGCATCTGCCGTAGCCAGGCAGTCCTCCCCCTCCAGAACACCTTGTACGTCGCTCACACCATTGGCAATCGCCGCGAACATCAAGCTGCGATGCGATATCGACTTATCACCTGGCATTGCGAGCGTTGCCGTCAACGCACCTGTGACGGGTTTGGAGATGAGTCTGGTAGCGGTGCTCACAAAACAGCCCGCGGATACGCGCCGATGACTTTACACAGCGTGGCGGCATCTTCGAGCGCGCTCACCGCAGCGCTCACACTCGCATCATCCGGGTGTCCGTCGATATCGACAAAAAACACGTAATCCCAGACACCTTTGCGTGACGGGCGAGACTCGATTCGAGTCAGGTTGACGCCGTTCTGCGAGAACGGCAGCAACAACTGATAGAGTTGTCCCGCGCCATTGGACTCCGAGCCAGACATCAGCAACGCTGTTTTGTCGTCTCCGGTAGCCGGCAATACCGTTTTGCCCAAGACCAGAAAGCGCGTGGTGTTATCCGCTCGATCCTCAACGTTGTTGACGATGATTTTGAGGCTATACACTGCCGCAGCCGATGCGCCACCGATAGCCGCTGTGCCCGCTTCGTCGCGCGCGCGACGCGCACCTTCGGCATTACTGCTCACCCCCACAAGCTCTGCGTGGGGCAAATGCTCGCGTAACCAGCCGCGGCATTGCGCCAGTGATTGCTGGTGTGCGCAGACACGCTGGATGGACTGCAGCGTGTCGTCATCAGCGCCCATCAAATGCTGTTCTATTCGTAGCTCAATCTCACCGCAAATCTTGAGCGGCGACACCATGAACAAATCCAACGTGTGATTTACCGTCCCCTCAGTCGAGTTTTCGATCGGCACGACGCCAAAATCGGCATTGCCGTTTTCCACTTCCTGGAAGACCTCGTCGATCGACGCAAACGGCAAATCACGAATCGAATGGCCAAAATGCTTCAGCGCTGCCGATTGGGTAAACGTACCTGCAGGTCCGAGGTATGCGATCTTCAGAGGCGCTTGCTGCGCCAGACAAGACGACATGATTTCGCGAAACAGCCGAACGATTTCCTCGTCGCTAAGAGGACCTTCGTTACGCGCGACAACACGCCGCAACACCTCGGCCTCCCGGTCTGCGCGGTAGAACGTCGCGTTATCGGACGCACCACGCTTGGCAATACCCACTTGCTGCGCAAGCGTTGCTCGCTCGGAGATGAGCGTCTGCAACTGCTGATCAATTGCATCTATCGCATCACGAACGCCGCTCAACGTCGGATTCTTAGGCTTATTCAACGGCCCGCCTCATAAATAGATATCGAGCGCAGTGTGCGACGGACACCGAAGTGAATCAACCCGTTTCGTCAAGAATCAACTGTCAGCAAGAGACGGTGTGCGAACGCGCAATACACCATCAATCGCCGCGATGCTTGCCAGCACATCAGCATCAACGGATTGATCGAGATCCACGATCGTATAGGCCAACTCACCACGTGACTTGTTTAGCAGGTCGACGATATTCAGCCCTGCATTAGCAAGGATCGTGGACATCTGGCCTACCATGTTCGGCACATTGCGGTTTGCAACCGTGACACGCCATGTGCCAGCGACACGTGGCAGATTGGCTGCCGGGAAATTGACCGAATGGCGAACGTTACCGTTCTCTAGATAATCTCGTACGGTATCAGCGACCATGATCGCGCAATTGTCTTCAGCCTCGGCGGTCGACGCACCGAGGTGCGGCAGCGCGATGATTTTTTCATGCCCGATTGTGGTCGAATTCGGGAAATCGGTAACGTACGCACCCAGTTCACCAGCATCCAATGCAGCGACGACGGCCGCATCATCAACAACGCCACCGCGCGCCATGTTCAGCAGAACGGCTTCAGGGGACATCAACTTTAGTCGATCTGCGTTGATCAAGTTGCGCGTGTTATCCATGAGCGGCACATGGACGCTAAGCATATCGACCTGACCCAACAAGTGGTCGATGCTCGGCGCCTCATCGACACCGGCCGACAATTGCCAGGCGCGCTGAACCGTCATATGCGGGTCAAAGCCGACGACGTCCATGCCGAGCGCAAGCGCCGCGTTACAGACCTCAACACCGATCGCACCAAGACCAATCACACCTAACGTGCGACCCGGCAACTCGTTACCTGCAAATTGCTTCTTGCCAGCCTCGACCGCTTTGGCGATTGTCGCATCGTCGCCGGTGAGACCATCCACATAGGTCAACGCAGGTTTGATATTGCGCGACGCGACAAAGAGCCCAGCAAGCACAAGCTCTTTGACCGCATTGGCGTTAGCGCCAGGCGCGTTAAACACGGGAATACCTTGCTCGCCAAGCGCCGCACTCGGGATATTGTTGGTTCCGGCACCGGCGCGGCCGACACACTGGACACTCTCGGGCAGCTGCATGTCATGCATCTTGAACGAGCGCAGCATGATGGCGTCCGGCATCGCCAACTCAGAGGCGATTTCATAACTCTCACGAGGAAACCGACGCAAACCGTTTACGGAGATGTTGTTCAGTGTTTGAACCTTATACATAGCTTGCTATTCCCGTTAGCCGTGGCGTTTTTCGAATTCGTTCATAAATGACACTAGGGCATCGACACCCTCTTGTGGCATCGCGTTGTAAATGCTCGCGCGCATACCGCCGACTGAGCGATGGCCCTTCAAAGATGTCAGCCCTTCGGCGGCCGCTGCTTTCAAAAACACGCTATCGAGATCGGCATTTGCCAACGTAAACGGCACGTTCATTCGCGAGCGCGCTCTCGGCGCAACCGGGCTTGCGTAGAACGCCGACTGATCAATGGCGTTGTAGAGCGTCTCCGCTTTGTGTTGGTTGCGCTGCGCCATGACGGACAAACCACCGGCCTCGAGCAACCATTCGAACACCAGGCCAGCGAGATACCACGCATAGGTTGGCGGGGTATTGCTCATGGAATCACCAGCAGCCTGAACGCCGTATTGAAGCATTGTGGGGACGTCATCGCGGCGAGGCTCGAGAAGATCATCACGCACGATCACCACAGTCAGGCCTGCTGGACCGATATTCTTTTGTGCCCCGGCATAGATCACACCGAACTTGGATACATCGACAGGTCGCGACAGAATCGTCGATGACATATCCGCAACCAATGGCGCATCAGTGACATCGCTAGGCACGTCATGAAATTCAACACCGCCAATGGTTTCATTCGGCGTGTAGTGCAGAAACGCGGCGTTCGATGACACTTTCCAGTCCGCTGTCGCCGGGATATCGCAATAACTGCTGTCAGCGCCATCTGCAACGACGTTCAGTTGCGCGTATCGCGCCGCTTCCTTGATGGCTTTCTTGCCCCAACTGCCCGTCACGACATAGTCGACCGTATCCGTTGGCGCCGCGAGGTTCAGCACCGTCGCCGAAAACTGCAATGTTGCGCCGCCTTGCAGGAACAGCACTTTGTAGTTGTCCGGAATCGCCATTAGCTGGCGCAGATTGGCTTGCGCACGATCGGCAATGCCGACGAAATCGGCGCCGCGATGGCTCATCTCCATTACTGACATACCGCTGTCAGACCATTCCAGCATCTCATCACTGGCACGTTGCAACACAGCTTCTGGCAAGACCGCGGGGCCTGCGCTGAAATTAAAGACTCGGCTCATTGGTTACTTCCCTGAATTGGAAACGCGGGACAGTGCAAGGGTGCCGTCGTTGTGTCAATTTCACACGAAACGGAACCCCGGATCAGGCCGCAAAAGTCGGCTAACGCGAACGAACGACTATTCGTCATCCTCATCAATCGCTTCAATACGCGCAAGGCCTCGCAAGTGATCACCGTCATCCAGTCGTATCAGTGTGACGCCTTGCGTATTTCGACCTAGCGTTGAAATATCCGCGACCGGCGTACGCACTAACGTGCCTTGCTGGCTGATCAACATGATTTCGTCGTCGGTGACGGCTTGCAGGGCACCGATACACGCGCCGTTGCGATCGCTCGTTTGGATCGCAATCACCCCTTGACCACCACGACCCTGAACCGAGAACTCGTCGACGGCGGTTCGTTTGCCATAGCCGTTTTCTGTTGCGATCAGCACTTCACCGCCCTGGACAACCAACATGGCGATGACTGCCTGATCATCCGCAACTCTGATGCCACGTACGCCAGCCGCGCCGCGCCCCATCGAGCGCACGTCGTCCTCGCGGAAACGAATCGCCTTTCCGCTATCAGCGAACAACATGACATTGTCACCGGTCTCCAAAATAGCGACGTCCACCAGCGCATCGCCTTCGCGGATGTCAATGGCGATGATGCCGTTAGTGCGCGGCCGAGAGAACGCATCCATCGCTGTTTTCTTCACCGTACCGTCGCGCGTTGCGAAGAATATGTATTTGTCCGCCGGGAAATCCCGGGTGGGCAATACCGCGCTGATGCGCTCATCTGCTTCCAACGGCAACAGGTTCACAATCGGCTTGCCGCGCGAGCCTCGGCCAGCCTGGGGCAGCTGGTAGACCTTGAGCCAGTACACCTTGCCGTGACTCGAGAAACACAACAGCGTGTCATGGGTGTTCGCGATGAACAGGTTTTCAATGAAATCCTCATCTTTCATGCGCGTTGCCGAGCGACCGCGGCCACCGCGGCGTTGCGCCTGGTAGGTATCCAGCCCTTGCGCTTTGGCATAACCGGCATGAGAAAGCGTCACAACGACATCTTCCTCAGGAATCAGATCTTCAACGCTGAGATCGCTGTGGTCTTCAATGATCTCAGTACGACGCTCATCGGCGTATTTTTCTTTGACGTCAACAAGCTCGGAACGGATCACTTCGAGCAGTCGATCTGGGTCTGCAAGAATATGAGAAAATTCTTTAATTTTCTCTAATATTTCTTTGTATTCATTGAGAATTTTATCTTGCTCAAGCCCCGTCAATCGGTGAAGTTTGAGCTCCAGAATGGCGTGCGCCTGAACTTCTGACAATCGGTAAACAGCGTCATTGCCGGTGCCTCGCAATCCAAACCCTTCGTCGAGTTCGTCTGGTCGTGTGTCAATACTGCCAGCGCGCGTCAGCATGTCGATCACCTGCCCCGGAGACCATTCCTTCGCAGCTAATCTGACTTTCGCCTCGGCCGGCGATGGCGAGGTCTTGATCATCTCGATGACCTCATCGATGTTCGCTAACGCGACAGCCTGTCCTTCCAGGACGTGCGCTCGACCCCGCGCTTTTCTGAGCTCGAAGATCGTGCGACGAGTGACGACCTCGCGGCGATGCATGACAAACGCGTTCAGCACGTCGAGCAAATTCATCAACCGGGGCTGACCATTGCCCAGCGCCACCATGTTGATACCAAACACGCTCTGCAGCGGCGTTTGCTTATAAAGGTTATTCAAAATGACATCGCTGACTTCGCCGCGCTTGAGCTCGATCACAACGCGCATACCGTCTTTATCGGACTCATCGCGCAGACCGCTGATGCCTTCCAGTTTCTTCTCGCGAACCAGTTCCGCGATCTTCTCGATCAGGCGTGCCTTGTTCACCTGAAACGGTAACTCGGTAATGATCAGCGCTTCACGCGACTTACCGTCGATACCCTCAACGTGCGTCTTACCGCGAATATGTACTCGGCCACGACCCGTCTTGTAAGCGCTATAGATCCCCGCCGAGCCATTAATGATGCCCGCGGTCGGGAAATCAGGGCCCGGCATGTGCTCCATCAGACCGGGAACATCGATGTCCGGCTGGTCAATCAAAGCCAGCACGGCATCAATGACTTCGCCCAGGTTGTGCGGCGGAATATTCGTCGCCATACCTACAGCGATGCCGGAAGAGCCGTTGATCAGCAAATTGGGTACACGCGCCGGCAGCACCGACGGCTCACTCTCGGAACCGTCATAGTTCTCTACGAAATCGACGGTCTCTTTGTCGATATCGGTTAACAGCTCTTGCGTAATCTTGGCCATACGCACTTCGGTGTAACGCATAGCAGCAGCAGCATCACCGTCGACCGAACCGAAGTTCCCCTGGCCATCGATCAGCATGTAACGCATCGAAAACGGCTGCGCCATGCGTACGATCGTGTCATACACGGCAGAGTCGCCATGGGGGTGGTATTTACCGATCACATCCCCAACGACGCGCGCAGATTTTTTGTAGGCCTTGTTGTAGTCGTTGCCGAGCTCGCGCATCGCATACAGGACACGTCGGTGGACCGGTTTGAGACCGTCCCGCACATCCGGTAAAGCGCGACCGACAATCACGCTCATCGCGTAGTCCAGATACGACTGACGCATCTCGTCTTCGATAGTTACAGACAATAATTCTTGAGCAATATCAGACATTGTTGTTCGTTCTTCTCAGACGTTTTTTTCAAGGCACACAGCAGTGAACATTGCGCTTAAATTTTCTTATATTTATTAATGCTTTATGTGGCTTTTCGAGAACCACTTTTGAAGCGTCGCAAGACCACCGAAATCAGCTTGTAATAATACCACATCAAGGCTGCATAAAGGCACGTATGGTGTATCACCTCGAGCGGCACCCAGAGCCATACTCAAGCGTCGCTGATGAGCCACGCAGCGGCCTTGGTTGCCCGCTATACTCAACGTCATGAAGACTTGCGATACAGTAATAAAAAGCCGCTGGCTGGCGCCTGTGAATGATGATGAACCCCTCATCGAGCACGCGGCAATCGCCATTCAGGACGGCAAAATTGTAGCAGTGGGCGATGCAGACACCGTTACCGCTGCGTGGCAATCGAGTCATGTCGTCGAACGCCCGTCGGGCATTGTGATCCCCGGACTCATCAATGCTCACACACACGCCTCGATGTCACTGCTGCGCGGCGTCGCCGATGACCTGCCTCTGGCGCAATGGCTGCAAACCAAAATTTGGCCGCTGGAGGGTCAGTTTGTCGGCGAGGATATGGTGCGCGACGGAGCCCGGCTTGCGATTACCGAAATGGTACGCAGCGGCGTCACCTGTTTTAACGATATGTATTTTTGCCCGGACATCGTGGCCGAAGCCGCCGTTGATGCTCGGGTACGCGCGTCGGTTGGGCTGATCGTCATCGATTTTGAAACGTTCTGGGCGAGTACGCCCGATGAGTACCTCGCCAAAGCCCAACAGGTGTACGACACCTATGCAGACAACCCATTAGTCACGCTGCAGTTCGCACCGCATTCACCGTACGCGGTCAGCGCTCCGACGCTTACCCGTATTGCCGTGCAGGCAGATCAACTCGACATTCATATTCACATGCACGTCCATGAAACCGCGGATGAAATCAACGACTACATTGCGCAGCACGACATGCGCCCGCTTGCCCACCTGGAACAACTTGGACTGGTGAACAGCAATCTGTTGGCTGTGCATATGACACAACTTACCGACGCTGAAATCGACCAACTGGCGAAGGCCCACGCTACCGTCGTGCACTGCCCGGAATCCAACATGAAGCTTGCCAGCGGTATCGCTCCGGTCACGCGCTTGTTGGCAGCTGGCGTGAACGTCGCTCTGGGCACTGACGGCGCTGCCAGCAACAATGATCTGGACATGCTCACAGAAATGCGCAGCGCAGCCATGCTCGCGAAAGTGAGCAGTCAGGACGCGACGGCATTGCCACCGGCACAGCTGCTGCGTATGGCAACCCGTAATGGCGCCATTGCCTTGGGCATCGAGGATGTGACCGGATCACTTGAGCCCGGAAAATGGGCAGACATCGTCTGTGTCGATCTTGACCGCGCGCACACGCAGCCGACTTACGATCCGTTGTCATCGCTCGTATACTGTGCCGGTCGCGACGATGTGCGCGATGTCTATGTGGCAGGCCGCGCCGTTTTCAAGGACCGGCAATTCACCACAATCGATGAACAGGCGGTGCTTGAACGCACGTCGGAATGGCGCGAACGCATCCACCGCGCGCTAAATCCCTAGTTTTTTGGAACACCTCTCAATGACATCACCAGATCTGAATGTTGACCCAAGTGAACTCGCACGCTTTGACGCCGTCGCGTCCCGCTGGTGGGACCCGAGCGGTGAATTCAGCGCGCTTCACCGTATCAACCCACTACGTGCCAACTTTGTTCGCGAGCGCGTCGCACTGGATGGCGCCAAACTGCTCGACATTGGTTGCGGCGGCGGTCTGTTCTGCGAGGCTATGGCGCGCAGTGGCGCAATCGTCAGTGGTATCGATATGTCGCAGGCCGCATTGCAAGTAGCCGGGCTCCATAAGCATGAGAGTGAGCTGGACATTGACTACACCGAGACGACGGCTGAGCAGTTTGCCCAAGACCACGCGGGCATGTTCGACGTCGTTACCTGTCTGGAAATGCTGGAACATGTCCCCGCTCCTGGCAGCGTGATCGCCGCTGCTGCAACACTCGTGAAGCCAGGCGGCAACCTTGTGTTCTCGACGATCAACAGAACACCAAAAGCATTCGCGCTGGCTATCGTCGGGGCCGAATACATCCTTAACTGGGTGCCTCGGGGCACGCATGAGTTTCAAAAATTCATCAAACCGTCAGAGCTCGATGACGCCGCACGGGCTAACGACCTTGAACTGCAGTCTCTGCACGGCCTTGTATACGACCCGCTGTCCGACAAGTTCTCGATCAATGACGACATCGGCGTTAACTATTTTGCGCACTACGTGCGACCGGCGCTCTGAGAGATGGGCAATTGCCATAAAGCCGTTCTGTTTGATCTTGATGGCACGTTGATCGACACCGCGCCGGATTTAGTCGGCGCGCTGTTCGCGACCTGCGATGCGTTTGATGCACCGCGACCCGCCTATGACCTCGCCCGCAGTCACGTCGCTAATGGCGGCGTCGGTTTGGTGGCGCTTGCCCTCGGCGATCGTGATGACGCCGAGCGTTCGGCCGCCTACCGATATTTGCTCGACCACTATGCAACGCATATCGCCGATCACTCAACCGTCTATCCCGCCTGGGCCAACGCACTTGCATCAATGGACTCGCCGTGGGGCGTTGTGACGAACAAACCACAGTCACTCGCCGATGCGCTGTTCAAAGCGCTCGCGGTCGAGGGCCATACCTGCCTGATTGGTGGCGATCTTTTGGCGCAGCGCAAACCCGACCCGGCACCATTGGTGTTTGCCGCCGGGCGACTCAACACCTTGCCACAGAATTGCATCTATATTGGCGATCACGAGCGCGATATTCGTGCGGCCAACGCCGCAGGCATGTGCAGCGTAGGAGTCAGTTACGGCTATCTGGTCGATGGTGATGATGCCACCGATTGGTCTGCCGACTACGTCTGCGATTCTGACAGCCAAGCCGTCGCAACGGTGATGCAATGGCTTGCCGACGACGAGCGCGCAACAGCATGAGTCTTGCCGAACTTTCGCAATCACCAGACATCTGGTTTTGGCTCATTGCGGCGCTTGCGCTAGGTCTCGTGGTGGGCATTTCGCTCGAGTGGGCGTTCACGCGCGCACGGCTCGAGCAACTGGCTGTCGATAACGCGCGCTTGCTCAGCGAGGCGAGCAACACAAAAGCGCTACAAGACGAACGCGAGCAACTGATGGAGCTTGTGAGCACGCGACTGACCGGTACATTCGGTGATCTTGCACAGCGCACCATGCGCGACAATAGTCAGACGTTTTTGCAACTGGCTGAGCAAAACCTCTCTGCACAGCAGCAAAAAGCGAACAGCGCGCTCGCTGAGCGAGAAAAAGCGGTCGAGAATCTTGTCAAACCGATTCAAGACGCGCTGCAACGCAGCGAACGCCAGATCAACGAGCTCGAAAAGGCACGCAGTCAAGCCTACGGCGGTATCACCGAACAACTCACGAACATGCAGCAAATGGCTCACGCGCTGCAGCAACAAACCCGCAACCTCACCACCGCGCTGCGGCGGCCGGAGGTGCGCGGTCAGTGGGGAGAAATTACGCTGCGTCGTCTGGTTGAGATGGCTGGCATGGTCGAGCACTGCGACTTCACTGAACAAACCAGCGTGCGCAGCGAAGATGGTCAACTGCTGCGCCCCGACCTTGTGATTCGTATGCCGGATGAGCGCGAGTTAGTCGTCGACGTAAAGACGCCGTTAGATGCGTACCTGAGCGCAGTCGAAGCCGACAACGACGCTGACAAGCAACGCTTTCTGGAGCAGCATGCGAAAAAGGTCGGTGACAGAATCTCTGAGCTTGCCAAGAAATCCTATTGGTCACAGTTCGACAAGAGCCCGGAGTTCGTGATCCTGTTCATTCCCGGTGATCAGTTCCTGACGGCAGCGCTGAACCAAAAACCAGAACTGATTGATGATGCATTACGGCAGAATATCATTCTCGCCACACCGACAAGCTTCGTTGCATTACTGAAGGCTGTTGCTTACGGCTGGAGGCAACTCTCACTCGCCGAAAATGCGGAAGTGATCCGCAAACTCGCCGTCGATGTGTATGACCGGCTCGCGACATTCAGCGAACACCTTGGCAAAGTGGGCAAGCAACTCGATAGTAGCGTGCGCAGCTACAATCAGGCGGTCGGCTCGCTGGAGCGCAGCGTGTTGCCCGGTGCCAGAAAGTTCACGGAGCTCGGCGTGCAAACCAAGAAAACGATCAGCACGCTGGAGCCAGTAGAGAGCACACCGCGCGCTGTTGCTTCTGACGAGGCGAACGACACCGATGACTGAGCACATCAGTCCGGCTGCAGCCTTGCTGCAAACCCTGACGATCTACCTGACGCCGGCACAACGCGACGCGTTATCCGCTTGTATCGCTTTGCGCGACACCATACTGGCAACCACGCATGCCACCAAGGAAGTCGTGCCCGTAAAGCTTGCATGGTGGCAGGAGGAATTGCAGCGCCTCGCCAATGGCGAAGCCAGGCACCCTGACGCGGTCAGGCTGCAAAACGCACTCGACCTGAACACGGACGCGTTATCGCTCGTGAATGAGTGGCATGTGGTCGCGCGCCGAACAGCGGCAAGCGATCCACTGCAAAACACGACGGATCTTGAGTTAGATGCGTTTCGTCATTTCGGCACCGTATTATTGCTTGGCCTTTTCGAAGCGCGGGAGCGCGTAACCGCTGACGTCACCGAACAGGTATGCACGTGCAGCGCTGCCTTGTATGACATCGATCACCCGGTCGATACAACGACGATCGATGCCGCGTTCGCCCATGGCATCGACACGCGTCTGCAAAGCGTTAACGACGCGCCACAGTCAATGTCACTTGCAATTCTTGCGGCACTGCTTGCACAGTACGCAGCGAACAAAAAACGTAGTAAGGCCTTGCGGCCATTCACAGCGACACTGATCGCGTGGCGTACTGCTAGAAGATGGCGAAAAAGGAACCCGGAATGACATCACCTACACCCGAACAATTGCGCCAATTCGTCGCCGACGATGGCGCTTTGGACGGTAAGACCGTCCTGGTTACCGGTGCCAGTGATGGCATCGGTAAGGCAACAGCAATGCTTGCGGCAAAAGCCGGTGCCACCGTCGTCATGATGGGACGCACCCAGAAAAAACTGGAATCGGCTCACGATGAAATCGTCGCGGCAGGTGCCAAGGCCCCGGTGATTGTACCGATCGATTTTATGAAAGCCGAAGGTGGCGTGTATCTCGCACTCGCCGACCAGTTGCGCGAAGACTTTGGTCAGCTGCACGCACTGGTCCATTGCGCGGGCATGCTCGGGCAGATGACCGATATCGAAGAATATGATGCAGCGATCTGGCAACAAGTTATGCACGTGAATGTCACGTCGGCGTTCGCTTTGACAAAAGTGTGCATACCGCTTATCAAGCCAGCTGATGGCGCTATTGTGTTCGCGAGCAGCAGTGTAGGCCGACGTGGCCGCGCATTTTGGGGGGCTTATTCAGTATCCAAGTTTGCGACCGAAGGGCTCGCGCAAACACTGGCAGACGAACTGAGCGCATCCAACGTTCGCGTCAACGTCGTGAACCCTGGCGCCACGCGCACCGCAATGCGCCGTGAAGCCTATCCCGCCGAAGATCCTGCTGATTTGCGCACAGCCGAAGAAATCGCGCCGGCGTTTCTTTACTTTGTGTGTGACGCGACGGGCGGTGTGACCGGGCAAAGCGTCGACGCGCAATAGGCCCGACGCACTAGCGACACTAACGCTTGGTTTTCGCCCGGTACTTGTCGCGTCGTTGCTGCCGACCCTTGCCGCCCGCTCTGCTAGGCGCATCGGGTGGTGGCAGCGACACAGCGCGATACAAATTCGTCACCTCGTGAAAAGCAAGCTCCCGATATTTGCCACGTGGTAGCCCGGGCGGCAGCGACATTGGCCCGTAAGCGGTACGCACTAGTCGGCTGACGGTAAAACCTGCAGCCTCCCAAATACGCCGAACTTCACGATTGCGTCCTTCCGCCAGCTGCACGTTAAACCAGCGATTCAAGCCTTGGCCGCCGCTGCGCGTCAGCACCGAGAACTTCGCCTCGCCATCTTCCAGCTCAATCCCCGTCCGCAGTGTTTCAAGCACCTCGTCCGATGGATCGCCCATGATGCGCACTGCGTAGTCTCGCGTCACTTCATAGGACGGGTGCATCAAACGGTTGGCAAGCTCGCCGTCGGTGGTTAGCAACAGCAAACCCGATGTCGCGATATCCAGGCGGCCAACAGTGATCCAGCGACGCAACCCAGGTTCAGGCAACGCATCGAAGATGAGCTTGCGCCCTTCCGGATCCGAGCGCGAGCATAACTCACCAACCGGTTTGTGATACATCAGGTGACGATGGCGTGCGCTTTGGGAAGCTTTGATGCTAACCGGCTTACCGTTGAGCACTAGCGTCTCGCCACCGGATAGCGTGGCGCCAAGTTCCGCGACTTTGCCGTTGATGGTGAGCGCGCCGGCCGCGATCATTCGTTCGATCTCGCGGCGCGACCCGTAACCCGCAGCTGCCAAAACTTTTTGTGCGCGGTCAGCCAATGGTTTAGCTCGCGGCGTCCGAGTCGCTATCATCCGACATCGAGTCGTCACTGCCACCCGCTATTGCCGGTGGGTTGCTGCTGCCGTCTTCTACTTGCGGCAAATCCAACTGTATCCGCAGGCTCTCCATATCCGTAAGCTCCGCGAGCGACGGTAAATCGTCGAGCGTCTTCAGATTGAAGTAGTCCAGAAACGCCTTTGTCGTGCCGAACATCGCCGGTTTACCCGGGACATCGCGATGGCCGACAACGCGGATCCACTCACGCTCGAGCATACTGCGCACGATATTGCTGCTCACGGCGACGCCGCGTACATCCTCGATTTCACCACGCGTAATCGGTTGGCGATACGCGATCAAAGCGAGCGTTTCGAAAAACGCGCGTGAGTAGCGCGGCGGCCGCTCTTCGAACAGCCCAACCAGCTGACGCGCCATATCCTGAGTCACTTGGAAACGAAAACCAGAAGCGACCTCTAGCAGCTCAACGCCGCGATGCTCGCAGTCGTCAGTAATGATCTTGAGCGCTTCGCGTAAGTCGGATTTGGTCACTGGTGCCGCTTGCGGGCGTGCCAGCGCCACTTTCAACAACTGGTCAATCGACAACGGCTCAGCGGCAGCAAGCAATGCTGCCTCAACGAAGATCGCAAGCTGTGCGTGGTCCTGCGACGTTGCCTCAACGACTTCGTTTTTGGCATCTGTGGGTTCGTCAGACAACTAGTCGTCCTCCAAAGCAATTTCTGAAATTGTTTGCTCAGCGTCAGCATCATCGCCACTAACGCCACGCACGTGAATTGGTGCAAATCCGCCACTCTGAACGACTTCAATCAGCTGTTCTTTCAAAAGCTCGAGGATCGCGATAAAGGTCACCGCGACACCCATGCGACCTTCTTGTGGGTCGAACAGCTCAGAGAACTCTGCAAATGAATCTGCGTTGACCCGCGTCAGGATATCGCCCATGCGTTGCCTGACCGACAACGGCTCGCGTTGCAAATGGAAGTTCGCGAACATTTGTGCACGAGCCATGACGTCTTTGAACGCAACCAAAAGCTCTTGCAGTGTCACATCAGGCAAACGTGTCACGGTGCGCTGCTCCGGCATGTGCGCATCAACGTCGAAGGTATCCCGCTCCTGACGCGGTAGCTCGTCGAGATCCTCAGCTGCTTTTTTGTAGCGCTCGTATTCCTGCAATCGGCGCACTAACTCAGCACGCGGATCCGTTTCGTCGTCATCTTCACTGACAGGTCGTGGCAACAACATGCGCGACTTGATCTCAGCAAGCATTGCCGCCATCAACAAGTACTCACCCGCGAGCTCGAGTTGCAGCTCTTGCATGACCTCGATGTACTGGACGTATTGCAGCGTAATGTCGGCAATCGGGATATCAAGGATATCCAGGTTTTGGCGACGTATCAGATACAACAGCAAATCAAGCGGACCTTCGAACGCTTCGAGGAATACCTTCAAGGCATGCGGCGGTATATACAAATCCTGCGGCAGTTGCGTGACTGGCTCGCCCTCGACGATCGCAAACGGCATCTCGCTTTGGGCCGGAGATGTCATCAGATCAGCCTCTGGGGCTTCGGTTGTTGGCGGTGTCGAATTCAATGGTATTCCCGGCTAGCGGTCCAGCGCGTCGTTAGCCGGCCATTCTAACGCAAATGACGAGCTTAGATGTGGCTCAGGCAATCGCAGAGGTGTCGCCCTTGCCTTCTCTCAGGACGCGCACGCTGTCTTCGGATAGGTCGACAACGGATGAAGGAACCAGCCCACCTGCCCCGCTATCAATTACCGCCTCTACCTGCCCTTTCAGCCGATCCGCCATCTCGACGGGATCGGTCATCGGCAAGGTATCGCCAGGCAGCATCAACGTCGAGCTCATGATCGGCTCGCTCAGATACTCCAGCAGGCTAAGCGGCACAGCGTGATCGGGCACGCGAATGCCAATCGTTTTGCGCCGCGGGTTCTGCAAACGCTTCGGCACCTCACCTGTCGCACGCAGAATAAACGTGTACGGGCCTGGCGTGAACGTTTTGAGCAAGCGATACGCCCAGTTGTCCACGCGGGCATACACCGCAATCTCAGACAAATCACGGCACACGAGCGTGAAATTGTGGTCTTTGTCGGTGCGGCGGATCCGGTGAATGCGATCCATGGCGCGTTTGTCGCCGATATGGCAACCCAACGCATAACTGCAGTCCGTCGGATAGGCGACAAGCCCCCCGCTGCGCATCAAGCTTACGACCCGAGCAATCTGGCGCGGTTGCGGGTTGTCCGGGTGAATTTGTATCAGCTCAGTCATGCGGGGATTGTACGCGACTCGATCCACAATTCGGGCAATTCAACATCACCATTACAGCCGCTTTTCGGCTACCATGCGCTGCTGACGGGGTATCAAGATACGCATCTTATGCAAGTGATTGTTGATTTCGTGCCGCTGGTGCTCGCACTGGTTGCCTACAAAATGTACGACATTTATGCGGCAGCACTTGTGCTGATGGCTGCGATGTCGGTCATTGTTGTAGTGCAGCTGGCACTCGGCAAGCCAGTGTCGAAGATGTACCTGTGGTCTACCGTACTGGCGATTATTGCCGGCTCGCTCACCTGGTTCCTGCGCGACCCTCTGTTCTTGATGTGGAAGCCGACAATCCTGTACGCCGCCGCTGGTATTGCGTTTTTGGCGATGCCGATGCTCGGCAAGCCGACGATTGTTGAAGGCATGATGTCTGGCGCGTTCGCAATGCCGAAAGCGCGCTGGCGTCAACTCAACACAATTTGGGCATTGTTCTTTTTCTTTCTTGCCATTCTCAATATCAGCGTGGCTTACACCGTCGAAGAAGCAACCTGGTTTCAATTCAAAGTCTGGGGCATGACCGGGCTGTTTTTTATTTTCGTGATCGCACAGAGCGTTTGGGTGAGTCAGTTTATGATCGACCCGCCGGAATCAGATTCACAAGAGTGAGCTTAGAGTTATGTGGTATGTCATTTACGGGACCGATGTGCCCGACTCAATGGAAAAACGCAAGGCAGCGCGACCTGCGCATCTTGAACGCTTGAATGCGCTAAAGGACGAAGGTCGTTTGATGGTCGCTGGACCGTTCCCCGTCGCAGACAGTAACGATCCTGGGACCGCAGGATTCACCGGCTCCGCGATCATTGCCGAGTTCGATAGTCTTGAATCAGCCAGCGCATGGGCCGACGCCGATCCTTACGTTGCTGCCGGCGTTTACGAAAACGTTGCCGTCAAACCTTTCATCGCGGTGCTGCCATGACCGCAGCAAGAGTCGCAAAGATCCAGACAGTGCTCGAAGATGCCTTCAAGCCGCAATCGATTCTCGTCAAAGATCAATCGCACTTGCATGCTGGCCATGCGGGCGCGCAGGACGGACTCGGGCACTTTCACGTCACAATAGTGTCAGAGGCTTTTGACGGAATGAATCGAGTAAAAACGCACCAAGCGATTTACGGCGCCTTGGGCGATATGATGCAGACAGATATTCATGCACTCGCGATCAATGCGAGCGCGCCGAAGTAATTCCTTTTACCAATGTTATCTCAGTAAGGAGCGCTCAATGAGCCCACTCAAATATTCACTGTGTGCTGCCGTTTTGGCAGTCAGCATGGCTACCATCACAGCACAGGCACAAACCGTCGCCGTGATCGATGGCACTAAAATCAGCAAATCTGAACTCGACGCCTTTGCGAAAATGCGAACGGGTGAGGTACCGATCGACACTAATCGCGAGATGCTGATTGATCAACTTGCCGATTTGATCGTCCTGTCAAACGTCGCCATCAAAGGTAAGTTGGATAAGACCGACGAGATGCGCGCGCAATTGGAATTGCAGCGTCGATCCGTACTTGCGCAAGCAGCCGTAACCGACTTCATTGAGAACAATAGTGTGTCGGATGCTGAACTCAAAGCAGAATATGACAAACAAATCGCAACGGTCGCAGGCCAGGAGCAATTCAAAGCCCGGCACATTCTGGTCGAAGAGCAGGCAGAGGCCGTCGCGATCATCGCCGAGCTAAAATCTGGCGCTGACTTCGCAGAACTGGCAAAAGAAAAATCAACCGGACCTTCCGGGCCACAAGGTGGTGACTTAGGTTGGTTCGATGGCAACGCAATGGTTGCTGAATTCAGTCGTGCAGTAGCGCAAATGGAAAACGGTGCGTACAGCCAGATCCCGGTGCAAACGCAGTTCGGTTGGCACGTGATTCTGCGTGAGGACAGCCGCTCGGCAGAGCCACCAAGCTTTGATGAGGTTAGCGATCGTCTGCGTCAAGGCATGGAGCAACAGCGCTTCCAAGCGTACTTTGATGACATCAAAGCTAACGCCGAACGAGAAGTGATGTAGCTCGTAGAAAAGCGGTGATCGCGCTTCACGAAGTGTGATCGCGATCACCGCATTCATCAGGGCTGATCTGTAAGGTTTACAGCGTGAGGGCTTTGATCGCTCTGGCACTCACACTCAAACCTCACATCTCCTAAACGATGAGGCGAGACTCAACCGACCACCCTCGCGGGCGGTCGGTTTTTTTATTTCACCAACATCACATCCGTCACGTCATCGACCTGCGTTGCCAACACAATGCCACCAGGCACAGGCTGAACACCATCAACAGACGTCAGGATACCGAACCCTTCGACAAGCTTCGTCGTCATTGAAGACGCATCAACAAAGTCTACGGAAACAGATCCAATACGAACTTGGCCGATCAGCGGAGAAAACCCGGTCGTAATCCCCGTAACACGGACAACGCTTGCGCCCGGAACGTACACGCCGGGTAGACGATTAATCCGCGTAGCGACCAACGAAAGCTCTCTAGAAAACTCGCCTTGAATCGCAACGTAGTCTCCAACCGCAAACGATTTTACGAAAGCTGTTGCGGCAACCGTCTGACCCAAAACCGTTACTGTGCCGGATTCAGAATTGACGGATTCGATTGGGCCGACGAGTTTGGAGTCATCCTTCAGCGACATGCGATGGTCGCCACCGGTGATCGCTCGAGTGTCGCCCGCCGTGATTGCGCGAGCATCTGCGCCAGTAATGGCCTGAGTGTCACCACCCGTTATTGCTCGCGTATCCGCACCAGTAATCGCTTGAACATCACCGCCTGTTATAGCAACGATTTGACCCACGACAACAGCTCCAGAGTCTCCGCCTGTGATCGCTCGAGTATCGCCTGCTGTGATTGCACGTATGTTCGCACCGACGATCACTTGAGCGTCACCACCGGTAATCGCTTTTACGTCGCCCCCAGTAATCGCCTGC
>JBCBZK010000108.1:0-12082 GCA_039815365.1 Pseudomonadota bacterium
AAATGCGTAACGCGTCGGTAGCCGTGTTGCGCAAAATCGGTGTCGAAACGGGTGGCTCTAACGTGCAATTCGCGGTCAACCCGAAAGACGGTCGCATGGTGGTCATCGAGATGAATCCACGCGTCTCTCGTTCGAGTGCAGTGGCATCAAAGGCGACCGGTTTTCCGATCGCCCGCGTCGCCGCGAAGCTCGCTATCGGCTACACGCTGGACGAGCTCGAAAACGACATTACCGGTGGACGCACGCCGGCGTCGTTTGAGCCGACCATTGATTACGTTGTTACCAAAATTCCGCGGTTTACATTCGAGAAGTTTCCGGGTGCCGATGATCGGCTCACAACATCGATGAAGTCGGTTGGTGAGGTCATGGCCATTGGTAGAACGTTCCAGGAATCGCTGCAAAAAGCGCTGCGTGGATTGGAAACAGATCTCACCGGCTTTGATTCGCAAATGAATCCTCGCCGAAACGATGCGGCGAACAAGGAAACGGTTGAGGAGCAAATTCGTAAGCCTAGCGATACACGTTTGTTGTGGGTTGCCGATGCGTTTCGCGTTGGGCTCGGCATTGAGCGCGTGAATGAACTGACGGGTATTGATCCGTGGTTTCTGGGGCAAATTCTCGATTTGATTCGGGTGGAAAGCGGCGTTAAGTCTCTTGGCGAAAAAGCGTTTCGATCGGCAAATTTGCGCGAACTCAAGCGCCGCGGTTTTTCTGATGCACGTTTGGCGAAACTTACCGATTCGGATGAGTTAACGGTACGTACACTGCGCACAGACGCCGGTATCCGGCCGGTCTACAAACGGGTGGATACGTGTGCTGCGGAGTTTGCGACGGACACCGCGTACATGTACTCGACCTATGAGCAGTATTGTGAGGCTGATTGCAGCGATAAGCCGAAGATCATGATTCTCGGCGGTGGCCCGAACAGAATCGGTCAAGGTATCGAATTCGATTACTGCTGCGTGCATGCGGCGCTCGCGTTGCGCGAGGCTGGCTACGAGACAATCATGGTGAATTGCAATCCCGAGACCGTGTCGACGGATTACGATACGGCAGACCGTTTGTACTTTGAGCCGCTGACGTTCGAAGAGGTCATGAACGTCGTTGACCTTGAGCGACCCCAAGGGGTCATCGTCCAGTTCGGTGGGCAGACGCCATTAAAACTGGCGCAAGCGCTAGAGTCAGCAGGCGCTCCGATTATCGGAACATCGCCGGATTCAATCGACCTTGCCGAGGATCGTGAACGTTTTCAGCGCATCATTGAATCGCTGTCTTTACTGCAGCCGCCGAATCAGACAGCACGCAACGAGCAAGAAGCACTGGAGCGCGCGGCCAAAGTGGGTTACCCGCTCGTTGTTCGTCCGTCCTATGTGCTTGGCGGTCGGGCAATGGAAATTGTTTACAACGACGATGACTTGCAAGCGTACATGTCGAGCGCAGTATCCGTGTCGAATGACAGCCCTGTGTTGCTCGATAGCTTTCTCGATCAGGCAATCGAGGTCGACGTCGATATCATTGCCGACGGCGACGATGTCCTGGTGGGCGGGATCATGCAGCACATTGAGCAGGCAGGGGTGCACTCCGGAGACTCCGGGTGTGTGCTGCCGCCGTTCTCGTTGTCCGACGAGGTGCAGGCCAAAATGGTTGATCAAGCGAGTCGATTGGCGGCAGCGCTGAAAGTGATCGGTTTGATGAATACGCAGTTTGCCATTCAGGGCGATGACATCTATCTGCTTGAAGTAAACCCGCGCGCATCGCGAACCGTGCCTTTCGTTAGTAAGGCGACTGGTGTGCCACTGGCTAAAATTGCAGCACGGGTGATGGCTGGCGAGAAGCTGGCGCAAATGGGTTTTTCTGATCATGTGGTACCCGCGTTCTTCTCAGTGAAAGAAGCGGTCTTCCCGTTCTCGCGTTTCCCACACTCCGATCCGATCCTTGGTCCGGAGATGAAGTCGACCGGTGAGGTGATGGGTACGGGTCTGTCGTTCGGCGAAGCGTACGCCAAGGCACAGCTAGCGTCCGGCGTAACACTGCCTCGTGGCGGCACAGCGATCGTTTCCGTTCGCGATCGTGACAAGGAAGACGCGGTTGAACTCGCACAAATGCTGATCAGTTTAGGTTTTGATATCGTATCGACGCATGGCACAGCAGAAGTGCTGGCCAAAGCCGGCGTTGAGTGTCGCCGTGCAAACAAAGTCAGCGAAGGTCGGCCGCATCTGGTGGATATGATCAAGAACGGGGAAATTAATTTTATTGTGAACACCACAGAAGGCACTAAGGCAATCCGTGATTCACAGACAATACGTGGCCAAGCGGTAGCGCGCGGTGTCACTTATTACACGACGCTGGCGGCGGCCAGCGCGACGTGCCTGGCAATGAAGCATTTGTCTGATGATGGTGTGAATTGCCTGCAGGATTTACATGCCAGTGTTGCGGCTTAACCGCGACCCGGAGCATTTACAGGATTTGTTATGAATAAAGTGCCATTAACAGCCCGCGGCGCTCAACAGTTAAAGGACGAATTGAAGCAGCTCAAAAGCGTCGACCGACCGAGGATTATTCAGGCGATCGCCACTGCGCGCGAGCACGGCGACCTGAAAGAGAATGCGGAGTATCACGCGGCGAAAGAGCAGCAGAGCTTTGCCGAGGGTCGCATTCAGGAAATAGAAAGTAAGTTGTCGAACGCACAGGTCATCGACGTCACTCAACTCAATGCGAATGGCAAAGTCGTGTTTGGTGCGACCGTTGAGCTTCTCGATATTTCGACCGATGCCGAAATTACCTACCAGATCGTTGGCGACGACGAAGCCGATATCAAGAGCGGCCTGATCTCAATCAGCTCGCCGATAGCGCGCGCCTTGATTGGTAAGCGCGAGGGTGACGATGTCGTCGTCGCAGCGCCGGCGGGAGATCGCGAGTATGAGATTGTCGAGGTGCGCTACGTTTAGCGTTCAGCGGCTACCAAGTACGATTTTCGGAGCATCGGCATTGCGGCGGAATATCAGCGCGATATTGCCAATTCTCTGCGCGAGCTCGGCGCCAGTGCGGCTACAGATGTCTGCAATCAATGCATCGCGAACATCACGATCGCCAGCTCGCACGCTCACTTTGATGAGTTCATGAAACGTCAACGCGCTTTCCAACTCATGCATCACTGTATCCGACAAACCTTTGTCCGCGACCATCACGGTCGGCTTGAGCTTATGGCCCAGTCCACGCAGTGTTTTTCGTTGATTCTCGCTCAATGGCATGATGTTGTTCATCGCGTCTGTAATCGAGGGGCGGTGAGTGTAGGTCATCGACCGCTGGCGTGCACGTTTGACGGACGTTTACGTTGAGCGGCCCGCGCAGATCCGGCGGTAGCTGGCGCGATCGCCAGGAGCGTGATGTCTGGGTACAGAAGGCCCGCAAGGAAGGCTATCGTTCGCGCGCCGTCTACAAGCTGTCCGAAATGACGGACAAAGCCAATCTGTTGCGGCGCGACATGCTTGTCGTGGATCTCGGCGCTGCGCCTGGTGGTTGGTCACAGTATGTCTCACGACAGCTAAAAGAGCGCGTCGAGATCTACGCGCTGGATCTATTGGAAATGGACAGTTTGCCGGGCGTGACCTTCATTCAAGGGGACTTTCGCGAGGATGAGATTGTCGCGCAGTTGATGGGACACCTGGGCGATCGTCGCGTTGACCTTGTAATGAGTGATATGGCACCCAATATCAGTGGGGTGAAAGCGGTGGATCAGCCACGTGCAATGTATCTTGCCGAGTTGGCACTGGAGATCGCAGGCCAGGTCATCAGCAAGAAAGGTGCATTTATCTGCAAGGTGTTCCAGGGCGAAGGGTTTGACGAGTATGTGCGCGAACTGAGACGGCAGTTTGCGAGCGTTAAGGTCCGCAAACCCAGGGCCTCACGGCCGAGCAGCACTGAGGTGTACGTGCTGGCGAGAAACCACCGCTTAGTGTAGGGTCTAGGGCGTAAAGCCGAGGACATCTACTGCGTCACAGATTAGATGAGCAGGCAGCTGTAACTAGCTGTCTTTTAAGGACTTAATAAGGCTGTCGAGGCTCTGTTTCAGGGTGGCATGCCATACAGCGAGGCGTTCAAGTGAACGATTCAGCCAAGAACATCATGATTTTCATTGCCATTGCGCTCGTACTGATCACTGTTGTGAACAGTTTTCAGCAGGGCAATATGGCAGGCGCCACGGAGGAGAAATACTCCGAGTTCCTCAAGAAAGTGGATGCGGGGCAGTTCAAAGAGGTCGTTTTTGACGGTCCGGAGATTCGCTACACGACGTCGAGCGGCGCTCGATATCTGTCGTACAACCCCGAGACGGATACCAGCGCTCTCATTGGCGATTTGAAGAGCAAGAATGTCTCATTCGAAATGCCGCAGCCCAAAGGGCCAAACCTGTTCTTCAGCTTGTTCGTGAATTCATTCCCGATCCTGTTGTTGATCGGCGTGTGGGTCTATTTCATGCGGCAGATGCAAGGTGGTGGCGCAGGTGGACGAGGCGCGATGTCGTTCGGCAAGAGCAAGGCGCGCTTGCTTGGCGAAGATCAGGTCGGTGTGACGTTTGCAGACGTTGCCGGCGTTGAGGAAGCGAAAGAAGAAGTTGTCGAGATTGTCGACTTTCTGAAAGACCCGAGCAAATTCCAGAGACTGGGTGGCAAGATTCCGAAAGGGGTTTTGATGGTTGGCTCGCCAGGCACGGGTAAAACGCTGCTGGCACGCGCTATTGCAGGCGAAGCTAAAGTTCCGTTCTTCACTATTTCGGGTTCCGATTTTGTTGAAATGTTCGTCGGTGTAGGCGCATCTCGTGTGCGCGACATGTTCGAGCAGGCTAAGAAACATGCACCATGCATCATCTTTATTGACGAGATCGATGCGGTGGGCCGTCACCGTGGTGCCGGTCTTGGCGGCGGTCACGATGAGCGCGAACAAACGCTGAACCAGTTGCTGGTTGAGATGGACGGCTTCGAAGGTAATGAAGGCATTATCGTCATTGCCGCGACCAACCGTCCTGACGTGCTGGACCCTGCTTTGCTGCGACCAGGCCGTTTCGACCGACAGGTCGTTGTGCCGTTGCCCGATGTGCGGGGTCGCGAGCAAATTTTACGCGTTCACATGCGCAAGGTGCCGATCGGCGACGACGTGCGTCCTGGCATTATCGCCAGAGGCACGCCCGGATTTTCTGGCGCAGACCTTGCCAACCTAGTGAATGAGGCCGCTCTGTTCGCGGCGCGCGCCAACCGGCGCACCGTCGGCATGGAAGAATTCGAAAAAGCGAAAGACAAAATCATGATGGGCGCCGAACGACGCTCGATGGTCATGAGCGAAGACGAGAAGCGAAACACGGCCTACCATGAAGCTGGGCACGCGATTGTGGGTCTGACGGTGCCGGATCATGATCCGGTGTATAAAGTCACCATTATCCCGCGCGGTCGCGCGCTGGGTGTCACGATGTTCTTGCCCGAGACAGACCGGTATAGCTCCTCTCGCCAACGTCTCAAGAGTCGCATCGCTACGCTGTTCGGTGGGCGCATCGCAGAAGAGTTGATCTTTGGCGCTGACGCGGTCACCACTGGGGCATCCAATGATATTGAGCGAGCTACGGAAGTCGCGCGCAACATGGTGACGAAATGGGGGCTGTCTGAAAAGTTAGGCCCGTTGAGTTACAGCGAGGAGGACGGCGAAGTGTTCCTTGGTCGTTCGATGACGCAAACCAAGCACGTGTCTGATGAGACGGCGCACGCGATCGATATCGAGGTGCGAAGTATTATTGACGACAACTACAAGCGCGCCGAGCAGATTTTGAATGACAATGTCGACAAGCTGCACACGATGGCCGACGCACTGATGAAGTACGAGACGATCGACGAGAAACAGATTGCCGACATCATGGAAGGTCGTGAACCGCGACCGCCGGCGGATTGGACGGACAGCGATGAGCCGCCGACCGGGCTGGCTGGCAAGGACGATGAAGTCAGCAAGCCAGAGGGCACTATTGGTGGCCCGGCGGGACAATCGGGTTAGCCATCCGCCCGTAACTTCAGCACAAACGGCAGCTTTTTAGCTGCCGTTTTTTTGTGACTACAGCGGTATCCTCATGATTGATTCGAGTACGCCTGGCGCACTGGCTTTTGCCCACGGTCCCGTGGCCGTGATGGGTGTTCTTAATGTGACGCCTGATTCATTCTCTGACGGCGGTGCATTCCTGTCAGTCGACGCTGCTTGCCGGCATGCTGAAGCCATGGTCGAGGATGGCGCAGCGATCGTCGACATCGGTGGCGAATCAACACGTCCGGGTGCGACGCCCGTGGACGAGTCTGAGGAGCTGGACCGTGTGATCCCCGTTATCGAGGCGCTAGCCTCACGCGTGCCCGTCATGATCTCAGTCGACACGAGCAAGGCTGCGGTGATGCGTGCAGCAGTTGCAGCGGGTGCGTCGATGATCAACGACGTGTGGGCATTGCGGCAGCCAGGCGCAATCGAGGCTGCTGCTGCCGCGCGCGTGCCGGTGTGTCTGATGCACATGCAAGGTGAACCAGGCACGATGCAGCGCGCACCGCAGTACGATAACGCCGTTGCTGACGTTGCTGAGTTTTTGTCGGGGCGAATTGCGGCTTGCGAGGCAGCCGGTATCGAGCGTGAGCTATTAGTGGTTGATCCCGGTTTCGGCTTTGGCAAGCGGTTGCACGATAACGTGCAGTTGCTGACAGGACTTGCGCAGATCTCGGCACTCGGTGTGCCGGTGCTCGCGGGTTTGTCACGGAAGTCGATGTTGGGCGAATTAACGGGTGCCAGTACCGGTAATCGCCTCATAGGCAGTGTTATTCTTGCCGCCGAAGCGGTACGTCGTGGTGCCCATATCGTACGGGTGCATGATGTTGCGCAAACGACAGAGGCGCTGACTGTACTCAGCGCAGTGCTGGCGAGCGAGCAATGACAAGAATAACGAAGGCAATTCATACAGGTAGTCACTGATGGGTCGAAAATACTTTGGTACAGATGGTGTTCGTGGGCGCGTAGGCCAGACACCGATGACGGCTGATTTCGCGCTACGCCTGGCTGGTGCGGCGGCACGTGTTTTGGTGCCAGAAGGTGGCTCTGTTGTTATCGGTAAGGACACGCGGGTGTCCGGTTATATGTTCGAGGCAGCGCTGGAAGCCGGGTTTACGGCGGCAGGCGTAAACGTTCTGATGTTAGGGCCGTTACCAACGCCGGGTGTTGCACACATCACGCGGTCGTTTAAGGCCGACCTCGGCGTCATGATCAGCGCTTCTCACAATCCGTTTTATGACAATGGGATCAAATTCTTCGACCGGCAAGGCAGTAAGCTCTCTGATGACGATGAGTTGCGGATCGAAACGTTATTGCAGGCTCCGGCGATTACGCGCGAGTCGGCGGACCTTGGGTTCGCGAGACGCATTGATTCAGCGCGCGAGCGCTACCAGGATTATTGCCTCGAAACGGTGGATGATGGCCTTCGGCTAGACGGTCTGAAGCTCGTCCTGGATTGCTCCAATGGTGCGGCGTTCAAGATCGCGCCTCGGATATTGTCGGCGCTTGGTGCAACCGTGATACCGATTGGATGTTCGCCGAATGGCAAGAACATCAACGAGGGTTGTGGCTCAACGCAACCGGAGCTGCTGCAACAGATGGTGTTGGGCGTCAATGCAGATATCGGTATTGCGCTGGACGGTGATGGCGATCGTGTTCTGATGGTCGACCACGAAGGTAATATCGTTGATGGCGACCAGCTCATCTATATCGTCGCGATGGGTCGGCAACGCGCAGGCGAGCTGCGCGGTCCGGTTGTGGGCACGGTGATGAGTAATCTTGGTCTCGAGCGAAAGCTGACCGAGCACGGTATTGAATTCGTTCGCGCGAAAGTCGGTGATCGCTATGTCATGGAAGAGCTGCGTAAATATGGCGGTGTGATTGGCGGAGAAACATCCGGCCACATCATTTGCCTGGATCGCGCAACTACAGGAGACGGCATGGTCAGCGCGCTTCAGTTGCTCGAGATCATTCGCAATACAGGTCGCAGCATCCAAGAACTTGCTGCTGATATGCCGTTGTACCCACAGGTGCTGATCAACGTGCGTGTCAGCGAGCGTATTGATCTTGATCATCATGACGGTATTCAGCAGGCGCGTGCGCAGATAGAGCAAGAACTCGGCGAGCGAGGGCGGATTGTATTGCGGGCGTCAGGCACCGAACCTCTGATACGCGTGATGGTCGAGGGCGTCGACAAAGAGGAAGTGCGCGCCGCAGCTGCGAAATTGGCAGATACTGTCAAGATTGCCGCAGCTTGACCATTGCAGAACCGGCAGCCGGGCGGTATGCTCGCCGGCTTTTCACGTTAACCTAACTCATTGAGTACCATGAGAGACTACCTGATCGCAGGCAATTGGAAGATGAACGGCTCGCGTCGCGAAAATGACGCGCTGATCGCCGGCATCCGTCAGTCAACGCCAACGGGCATTGAGTTCCTCGTATGCCCGCCGCAAGTCTATCTGGAGCAGGTCGGCGCTTTGGTCGCTGGTAGCTCGATTGGTCTGGGTGCGCAGAACGTCTCCGAGTACCACGGCGGCGCTTACACTGGTGAAGTCTCTGCCTCGATGTTGGCTGAGTTAGGTTGTCGCTATGTCCTCGTCGGCCATTCCGAGCGGCGCGCGTTGTTCGCCGAGCTCGATGAGCAGGTAGCCAGCAAATTTGCGGCTGCCGTTGAGCAGGACCTCAAGCCCATCCTGTGTGTCGGCGAAACGCTGGCGCAGCGTCAGGCCGACGAAACAGAAGCGGTTGTGGTCGCGCAGCTTGACGCGGTGTTAGCTGAGGTTGGCTCGACAGGGTTTGCCGGTGCCGTGATTGCTTACGAGCCAGTCTGGGCCATTGGCACTGGCGAGACTGCGACGCCAGAGCAAGCGCAACAAGTGCACGCCTTGCTGCGTGCTCGTCTGGCAAGCGAAGACGCAGAGCTCGCAGACAGCACCCGCATCTTATACGGCGGCAGCATGAAGCCTGACAACGCGGCGGGCTTGCTTGGTCAGCCGGATATCGATGGCGGTCTTATCGGTGGTGCATCGCTGGACGCCACACAATTTTTGCAGATTGGCGCCGCAGCGCCAGTCTCACAGTAAACAGTACGGATTAACGGAACAGTTATGGATACCGCATTTCTTGTGTTGGCGCTTGTCCACGCGGTCATTTCCATTGCGATCATCGCACTGGTTTTGATGCAGAAGGGTAAGGGTGCCGACGCTGGTGCCTCATTCGGGTCAGGTGCGTCTGGCACCGTCTTCGGTGCTCGTGGCGCTGCCAATTTCCTGTCACGCGCAACCGCGGTGATGGCAACTTTGTTTTTTGCTAACAGCCTGGCGCTTGCGTATTTGACAACGCAACAATCGGAAGGCGCAGGGAGCGTTGTAGAGGCGGTGGAGACCACTGATGCACCGGCGATACCGGCGCAGAGCGTATCGCCGGATGATGTGCCATCGATCGATGACGCGGACCCCGAGCAAATGCTCGACGATGCCGTCGACGCTGCGGTTGACGCCGCTGAAGATGTGCCGGCAATCGAATCCGAGCCTGCACCCGAGGACGACTCTCAGTAGACGTTTTCAAAAAATGACGATTTTGCCGATGTGGTGGAATTGGTAGACACGCTGTCTTGAGGGGGCAGTGGCGAAAGCTGTGCCGGTTCGAGTCCGGCCATCGGCACCAAAATCGTTCATTCCTTTCATGCCCGTCGAGGCATTGTTCTACAGGCAGATTCTACGCAGCGTTCGTTAGCGCAACGCGTTGGGTACGTCTTGATGTTGTCGCGGTTAATGTGTCAGTGAATATGGCCGCTAACCCTGTATTCGGGCACCTAGGTGCTGTTACAATGGCCGGCGCGCTAACAGGGCGCTGATACGAGATTGTTTGAGAGTTGCTGGGCGCGGGGGCGCGCCGATTGCGGCATTGCTAATGGGGCAAACGCGTGTTGGAAAACTACATCCCGATACTGATTTTTCTTGGTATCGCAGCTGGTCTTGGCATCGCCATGATGACCCTCGGCTTCTTGTTCGGGTCAGGTAGCAAGGATAGCGAGAAGTTGTCTCCGTACGAGTGCGGCTTCGAAGCGTTCGACGACAGTCGGATGAAATTCGACGTCCGTTACTACCTCGTTGCAATCTTGTTCATCATTTTCGATCTGGAAATCGCATTTTTGTTCCCGTGGGCTGTCTCTCTGGACAGTATCGGTGGCTTTGGTCTGCTGGCAATGGCGCTGTTCCTGACAGTGCTGGTCGTCGGTTTCATTTACGAGTGGAAGAAGGGCGCGCTGGAATGGGATTAGACGCAGCGACAGCAGATAGCAAAACCTTTGAGTTGCCGCCTGGCAGCATTCAAAAGAAAGGCATGGTGGTCACCAGCATCGATACCGTCGTCAATTGGGCGAGAACCGGTTCGATGTGGCCAATGACTTTTGGTCTGGCCTGTTGCGCCGTTGAGATGATGCACGCAGGTGCGGCCCGTTATGACCTTGACCGTTTCGGCATCGTCTTCCGGCCTAGCCCGCGGCAATCGGACGTCATGATTGTTGCCGGCACACTCGTCAACAAGATGGCACCGGCCTTGCGCAAGGTGTATGACCAAATGCCCGAGCCACGTTGGGTGATCTCAATGGGTTCATGCGCCAATGGTGGCGGGTACTATCATTACTCCTATGCAGTTGTGCGCGGTTGCGATCGCGTTGTCCCGGTAGATGTCTACGTCCCGGGTTGTCCGCCAACCGCGGAAGCCCTGATCTACGGCATTTTGCAGCTGCAAAAGAAAATCCGTCGCACGAGCACTATCGCGCGATGAGTGAGGGCACCACACCCATTGCCGAGGCGCGCTCGGAACCGGCGCTTGCAGCACAGTTACGTGAGCGCTTCGATAGTTGCGATGTTGTCGTTTCAGTGGCCCGTGAAGTCACCCTTACAGTGCCACATGGCGAATGGCTCGACGTCTGCACAGCGTTGCGTGATGACGCCGCTTTTGATTTTTCAACGCTCATCGATTTGTGCGGCGTTGACTATCTGACCTTCGGCCAGGATGAGTGGAAGACAAACGCAGCGACCGGCAGCGGTTACTCGCGTGGCGTGCAACGCGAAGTCATTGTCGACGAGTCGGAGCAGTTTGCAGCAGACCGTTTCGGTGTGGTGATCCACCTGTTATCGATCACGCACAACACCCGTTTGCGTGTCCGAGTGTTTGCTTCAACGGATAACCCGCCGCGTTGCCCGTCGTTGATTGAGGTGTGGCGATCGGCCGATTGGTACGAGCGTGAAGCGTTCGATCTGTTCGGCATTATATTCGATGGTCATCCGGATCTGCGTCGCTTGCTGACCGACTATGGTTTTATCGGCCATCCGTTTCGCAAGGATTTTCCGTTGTCCGGTAACGTAGAAGTGCGCTATGACCCGGAGAAAGGTCGGGTAGCGTATGAGCCAGTGTCGATCGAACCGAGAACGCTGGTGCCACGCGTGATTCGCGACGATAACCGTTACGACGAAGCCCTGAGAGAAGATCACGATGGCTGAGATTCAGAACTTCACGTTGAACTTCGGCCCGCAGCATCCTGCCGCGCATGGTGTGTTGCGTCTGATCCTTGAGATGGACGGCGAGACGATCCAACGCGCCGATCCGCACGTGGGTCTGTTGCACCGTGGCACGGAGAAACTGGCCGAGAGCAAGCCTTACAATCAAAGCATCGGTTACATGGATCGACTCGACTACGTGTCGATGATGTGTAACGAACATGGCTACGTGCTTGCGATCGAAAAGCTGTTAGGTATACAAGCACCCCTACGTGCCCAATATATTCGTGTGATGTTTGACGAAATCACGCGAATCCTGAATCACTTGATGTGGCTTGGCGCGCACGGGCTGGACATCGGCGCCATGACGATGTTCCTTTATTGCTTCCGCGAGCGCGAAGACCTGATGGATTGCTATGAAGCAGTGTCGGGCACGCGTATGCACGCCACCTACTATCGCCCGGGTGGCGTTTACCGCGATTTGCCGGACAGCATGCCACGTTACGAATCGTCGA
>JBCBZK010000090.1:0-13781 GCA_039815365.1 Pseudomonadota bacterium
CGACAGTCGTCGCAATACATGACTGGCCCTAACGCGCATTGGGAACCATCAAACGCTGCTATGATGATTGCAGCACTCGTACCTGGGTCTTCACATTGACTGACACACCTTCCACTATTCCTGCGCGCATTCGACAAGCACGCCAACGCGCGCAAATGGATCCCGCAGCACTCCGAGAGCGTTTGCGAGACTACGGCATCGACCTGTCAAAAACCGGATTGCACCGACTGGAAACTACTGAACCGCGCAACCCGAATTTACGCCAAATCGAAGCGATCGCGGATATCACCAAAGTCTCCGCAGGATGGCTCTTGTTCGGCAAAGGCCCAAGCACTGAACCCACTGAAGTGGGCGCAGCGATCCGTCACCGGGTCGTCGACACCATTGAGCTCATGGCCGGCGCTTTGGATCTTACAAACCGACAGCAGACAACACTCACCAACTGGCTTGAATCCGTGCGCACGACTCGCCCCAAACGCGTGAACAAGCCTTAACGCAGCGTATCTCGATCAACTGCGCCGCACGAAGGGACGGTCAAGCAACGCCAGCCGTTTATCCGCCGTTCGAGAGACAGTACGTGTGAGCAAACACAACAACGCGCTGACAACACGCACCTTGGCGATACCGATTGCGAAGCACCGACAGCGAGCGTCGTTGGCTGGTTGGTCGCGTTCCGTTCCACAAAACTTTTGTTCACTTTCGTATTGACACATTCAAAGACATCGGTATACTGCCGCGCACTATGAAACAGACCTTCACGAACAACTGCGCAAAAGCACACCCAGCGGCACATACCGTTGCGGGTGCAAGCGGCATAACGCGGGGCGCGATCAATGCGTCATACGTGCGTTGTTTGTGGATGGACCTCGTGGTTAACGAGGTCACAAACAGGTAGCTTTCCAGACTTAGTAGCTGGAAGGCGCGACGTGTCGAGCCTTCCGGAGTAACACTCTTTATGAGACCCCGGCAGGTTCGCACTTGCCGGGGTTTTTTTATTCCTGGGCGAACGGCTCTTTAAAAACAGATGGTCTTGAATAACGTGCGCGCGGCTCTGCCGGGCACACGTAAAGCGGCCTGGCGCTGCTAAGCATCGGTAACGATGTGAAAGGAACACTCCACGGTGTTCCGCCGGAACATGATGCTCCGGTCAACCCAGGCAAGTTCGGCTTCCAATCGTTCTCGGCATGGCCGGGAATAGCGGCCAAGCGATACGCGGAATGAGTGTGGCTTATGCACCGGGCAACGCCCGGGAATGCAGGCGACACAAAAGAACACATGGTGGTGCAACCCGCGATACCCCTATCGTCAACCGCAAGAAGTAACGAATAGTGCAGTTCAGTGCGAGCCTAGCAAGCAAGCGCGACTGTGCAGATGGTTCGGGTTCTGGCGTGCAGCCAAGATCCTTGCCGTCGGTCTAGTAGCCTGCCGGTGAACGACAGACAGCGTGTTGTATTTCGCCGCTCAAAAGGCAGTGAAGCAACTTAAGGTGCGCACGCTGTAGTGGACGATGTTGCTAGCTCAGTGGCAGAGCTGTCGCACGAAACGACGAGGCGCCGGTTCGACTCCGGCGCAACATACAACTGACAAAAAGCGAAGACGCACCTTGGTACATGCTGAAAATGGCTTAATGCCGAAGCATACTGCTTGCAGTACGCAATTCGGTGGCCGCACCTGCCGCAAGCAGGTCTGGCTTTGGCAACGCGCCCCACGGTTGAGTAGCCCTCATTCGGAGCCTGCAAGGTTCACGGTAAGCAAGTTGCCGATTAGGTATGTATGACGAGTGAATCGCCACACTCCCAAAAAGGCAGTCATGGTTGACGACGCACAGGCAAGCGCACGCTTGGTGTGCGTGGACACGCAGGCAACCGTTGCCGTGCAGGCAGTGGATACACCTGCAAAGGGTTAACCGCACATAGGCGTAGTCTCAGCCTTTCTCTTTTTTTAGACTTTTTAGGGCCGTCGGGTTCTCACAACCGAGCGTTTTGGCGTCGATGATATCGACGAGTCGCTGCGTCTCGCGCAACCGCCCCGTCTGCCTGTTGAACTTCGACAAATTCAGCGCCCGTAGGTCAGCAACGTCAAAACTGCGGTAGTACGCTCTATCGGTCCAGGTGCGACCATGGTTTTGTGTGCGAAAGACATGGTAACCCTTAAGCTTGTAACCGCTAGTGCCACCGCCGTAGTATTCGACGGCGGTACCTGAACCGTCAGTATCGACCCGGATGTAATCCAATGCGGTGAAGTAAGCGTGATGCTCAAGAATATGGCTATAGTGCCAATGACGGCCGCCATCGTCGCTTAACACCACGAACGTCTGTCCGCCGGTGGCTTCCGGAGTGTTCCACATAAATAACGCAACAATCTGATCAGCGTCGGAAACATGAACGTGCTCGAAACCATCAAAAGTGCGCGGGATCGTCGTGCGAATCCATCCCAACTGCTCATCTCGATACAAAATGTTGGGAAACAAGTTGTAGTTAGCGAACGACGTTTTGAAAGAAATCAGAATGAGCTTTGCATCGCCTGTTGTATCTGGCATCACAAAGTGAACGAGCGCACTGCGATACACGTCGCAAGACAATGGTGCCGAAACGAGTGATTCACCTATAACGACCCGGCGGTTATCGTCAACGTGTAACTCGGCCAGCAGTGCTGCGTCTTTCAGCAAAGGACCCGGAGCGTGAGTGTCGCTGCGCGCATCGGCTGCCACAATGACAATTAACAGCAGAAACAACAAACGACTTGCTGCTAGGTATGCGATGGTATGTGCGGCGACTCTCATGCAATCACTCCTTCCTGAATATTGAAAATAGCATGCCGGATACTCATGTGTGGTTTCGTGATGAGTGAAAATTCTACGGTTCGACTGGCTTTCTGTTAAGCTTCACTCATCTTGATGCCCATCGGTCGGCATCTCACGCCGCGAGCAACCTCTTGCCCGGCGACCTCAACCAAGATTCCAGTCTGGACCGAACGAATCGCGGCCAAACCCGCGCATGACGTCAGACGTATCGGAGCATCCAAACAAGTGTTATTCAAAGAACTTGGCCTTTCGGCCGAATTGTTGCGCGCGGTCGAAAAACAAGGCTACAGCGAAGCAACCCCTATCCAAAGCGCGGCGATCCCCGCCGTCCTCGAAGGTCGTGACATTCTCGCGAGCGCCCAAACCGGCACTGGTAAGACTGCTGGCTTCACGTTGCCAATGCTACAGCTGCTGCAAGACCATCCGTTGAAAGGTAAGCGCTACATCCGCGTGTTAATTCTTGTACCGACCCGCGAGCTTGCGGCGCAAGTCAGCGACAGCGTGCGCGCCTACGGCGCGAACCTCTCGGTACGTTCAATTCAGATCTTCGGTGGCGTCAGTATCCGCCCGCAGATTTCCAAGCTGCGTGATGGCGTGGATATCGTCGTCGCAACGCCAGGTCGCCTGCTCGACCACGTCCAGCAAAAGACCATCGACCTGTCTCGCGTAAAAATGCTGGTGCTCGACGAAGCTGACCGCATGTTGGACATGGGATTCATCCGCGATATTCGCAAGATTCTGAAAATCATTCCCGAGCAACGGCAGAATTTGTTGTTCTCGGCGACGTTCTCAAAAGAAATTCTCAGCCTGTCCTCAACGTTTTTGACCGAACCCGTAGAAATCGAGATCGCACCGCGCAACACCACTGCCGAGCGTGTCACCCAGATCGTGCACCCGGTCGACAAAGCACGCAAACGCGAACTGTTGTCTTACCGCATTGGCACTGAGAATTGGCAGCAGGTTCTGGTATTCACACGCACCAAACACGGCGCGAACCGGCTTGCAAAGCAGCTCACTGAAGATGGGATCCATTCAGTGGCGATTCATGGCAACAAGTCACAAGGTGCACGCACCAAAGCACTCAAAGACTTCAAAGCCGGTAGTGTCCGAGTGCTTGTGGCAACCGATATCGCAGCGCGCGGGTTAGATATCGACAAACTTCCGTATGTCGTGAACTACGATTTGCCGTTTGTACCGGAAGACTACGTCCACCGTATTGGGCGAACAGCACGGGCGGGGCTCGACGGTCACGCCGTGTCGCTGGTTTGTATTGACGAGCGCAAATTGCTGCGCGACATCGAACGATTACTCAAAACGGAGATCCCTCAACAAATTCTTGAAGGCTACGAGCCAGATCCGAGAATCAAGGCAGAACCGTTGGTGAAAGGCAGGCCGCAACGCAGCCAACCGCGACGCGGTAAGCCTGGCGGTGGTAACGCCGCAAAGCCGGGCGGTCAGGGTCGTCGTAAAGGCAATGCAAGTGGCGGCAAAACGGCGGGTAGCTCGAACAGCAAGGCGGGCAAACCTGCCGGTGGGCAACGACGAAGACGACCACGGCGGGCGAACACTAGCGCCTAGCGCAACACGTCGCTTGCGAGCGCAGACAACACAGTAGTGAGACAAATTACGTTCACGTAGCAGCCATTGGGTAAAACTGAAGGAGCGCGCCGTGGAACAACTGTTGGATACTGTCGTACGCCTTGCTGCATTCGGCACTAGCGGCGTGTGTATCTTTGCCGTTTTTTGGATCGGCATGATCATGCGTAAACCGAACAAGGACGCGTCGCCGGAGTGGTATCGAAGCATGCGCCATTACATGACGATGTGTGTGTTGTGCGGCGTGATCACGGGTGCCAGCGGCGTCGCTAACGCGATGTTCAATGCCGACAAAACCGCCGCGCAAGCGGAGCGCGCCGAGCAAGCCAACAATCGAGCGATCAAAGAGACCGAGCGAGCCGGCGTCGCTGTCGCCGCTGCTAACGAGGCAAGCAGTAAGGCCGCCAACTACGCCGAGCAATTGGCGCGTTACAGTAGCGCTCTGCAGGCGGTGCGCCGAAGCCAGCTGTACCCCGAACTCGAACGAACATTACCGTCCACGGTACGACCGCAACTTGATTCGCTCGCGCAACTACAACCGAATCAGTTTCGGGTTGAGGCAGAGCAACTGCTAGAGCTACAGCTACCTCAAGGTCAGTGATTGCAGCGTTGGCGAGCGCGGCCTACGCGATTGGATTGAACGCCAAGCTCGAGGTACGGTCAGGCAGCGTGCGTCACCGAAGATGCTTGCAAGCGCCTTGTCAGTCCAAGCTTAGCAAGCTCGCGTTGCCACCCACCGCTGCAGTGTTGTTGCTGACGGTGTATTCGCTCGCAAAGCGCGTGAGATAGTGAGGTCCGCCCGCTTTCGGACCAGTGCCCGACAAACCGCTACCGCCGAATGGCTGTACACCCACGACGGCGCCTACCATGTTGCGGTTGATATAAACGTTGCCCGCGTAGCTCAGCGCCGCCATTTGCCCGACGCGCCCGTCGATCCTGCTGTGAATGCCAAACGTCAATCCGTAGCCTGTGTTATTAATCGCTTCGATCAGCTCCGGCAGTGCTTTACGTTTGTAGCGCAACACATGCACAACAGGCCCGAAGACTTCCTCTTTGAGTGCATCGAGGCTGTCGATCTCAATGAGCGTTGGTGGGAAATAAATTCCGTGATCCAGACCCGACGGCAAGTCGCATTGTTTCAGCACTTTCTGTTCTGAACACATACGTTGCACGTGCGCATCCAGGCGACCGCGCGCCGCCTCGTCAATCACCGGCCCGACATCAGTGGCGAGCACCGACGGATCCCCAATCACCAATTCGTCCATCGCGCCTTCCAATAGCTCGATAACACGTGGCGCCACCTCTGACTGCACGCACAACACGCGCAGCGCCGAACACCGCTGGCCAGCGGAATTGAAACCGGACATCACGGCATCAAGGACCACTTGCTCCGGTAACGCCGAGCTATCAACAACCATCGCGTTCTGACCACCAGTCTCCGCAATCAGCGTACCGATCTGACCATCACGCGCGGCCAATGTGCGGTTAATCGTCAGCGCTGTCGCTGTCGAGCCGGTAAACGCAACGCCGGCTACACGCGGATCACTTGTCGCAGTGCCACCCACGTCTTTTCCGGTGCCCGGCAAACAGGCAAACACGGCACGCGGTATGCCCGCTTCGATCAGCAGCTCACTGGCGCGTATCGCAACAATACTGGTTTGCTCGGCCGGTTTTGCGATCACGCAGTTGCCCGCCGCTAACGCTGCGGCGACTTGGCCTGCAAAAATGGCTAACGGAAAATTCCATGGGCTGATGCATACGAACACGCCGCGACCGCGCAAACCCGTGACGTTGCGCTCACCGGTCGGTCCGGGTAGCAACGTTGGCTCGGAGAATCGCGCTTCTGCCTCAGCCGCGTAATAACGCAAGAAATCAACCGCTTCGCGTAACTCGGCAATGGCGTCGGGAATACTCTTGCCTGCCTCGCGCACACACAACGCCAACAGCTCTTCCGTATGCGTCTCAAACAAATCGGCTGCACGACGCAACGCCGACGCACGCTGTGTCGCAGGTGTTGCACGCCATGCAGGCCATGCCTGCACCGCGATATCCAGCGCCCGTCGCGTCGTGTCCGCGTCGGCAAATTGCACACTACCCACCTGCTCTCGCTCATCGAATGGGCTGACGCTGTCGACGCGCTCACCGGTCACAGTCTCACTATCAATAAGCGGGCCTACCGTGTAGCGCTTGCGCGCGGCATCAGCAAGCCCTGCCATCAGTCGATCAGCCACTTCGCGCTCCGGCAGATTGACGCCCTGGGAATTCGCACGGCGCTCACCAAACATCGCGACCGGCATCACAATTTTGGGATGCGCTATGGACGTCAGACTGCGGACCTCCGAAATCGGATCAGCAATGATGTCGTCAATCGGCGCTTCAGCGTCGACGATGCGATTAACGAAGCTAGTGTTGGCGCCATTCTCGAGCAACCGACGCACAAGATACGGCAGCAAGTCTTCATGACTGCCGACCGGCGCGTACACCCGGCACGGTCGGTTGTAACCGTTCTTGTCTACCACGGCGTCATACAGCTCCTCGCCCATGCCGTGCAAACGCTGAAACTCAAAATCGTCGCGACCGTTGGCGTGTTGCAACACATACGCCAGCGTGTGCGCGTTGTGCGTGGCAAACTGACCGTAAATCGCATCGCCGGCAGTCAGCATCAAACGCGCGCATGCCAGATACGAAACATCGGTATTCACCTTGCGTGTAAATACCGGATAACCGGCAAGACCTAACTCTTGCGCATGCTTGATCTCGGTATCCCAGTAGGCACCTTTTACAAGGCGCACCGGAATACGCCGACCCACGTCACGTGACAATGCCGTCAACCAACCAATCACACCAGACGCACGTTTTTGGTAGGCCTGCACGGCAAGCCCCAGACCTGCGTAACCATCCAACGATGCGTCGCGATACACACGCTCAAAAATATCCAACGACAGCTCGAGACGGTCTGCCTCTTCAGCATCCATCGTCAATGCAATGTTATGCGACTTCGCGCGTACCGCAAGTGCGAGCAACATGTCACCAAGCTGCTGAACCACCTCGCGCCGCCGTGCGAATTCATAGCGCGGGTGCAGCGCTGATAACTTCACCGAAATGCTGGGCGCCGCGAAGACATCATCACCAGAGTGACTCGCGCCAATCCGGTCGATAGCGTTCGCGTAAGCATCAAAGTAACGCTGCGCATCATCTCGCGTGAGCGCGGCCTCGCCGAGCATGTCATACGAGTAGCGGTAGTCCTTGTTGCTACCCTTGCGGGCGCGCTTAAGCGCATCGTCAATCGTACGCCCCATCACGTACTGGTGACCCATGATCTTCATCGCCTGACGCATCGCACTTCGCACAACCGGCTCACCCGCGCGACTCACCAGCGACTTCAGCATCTTGGACGGATTGCGCCGCGTTGGCACATCAACCGACAACATTTTGCCGGTCAGCATCAGACCCCAGGTGCTGGCATTAACGAACAGCGAATCGGACGTGCCCAGATGCGTTGACCAATCCGCCATCGAGATCTTGTCGGCGATCAGTTTGTCGGCTGTGTCAGCATCAGGAATACGAAGCAATGCTTCTGCGATACACATCAGCATGATGCCTTCCTGCGATGACAGATCGTATTTTTGCAAGAACGCATCCAGCCCGCTGCGCCCTTCATTGACCTTGCGCACGTGTGCCACTAAGTCGCTCGCCGTGGCATGCACATTGTGACGAAACGCATCGCTGTGCTCGGCAATCGCCAACAGATCTGACACGCAGGTCGTCTCGTCGGCTAAATAGCTATGCGGTGCATCCGCAAGTGCCCCGGGTGCCGCGAAGTCAGCATCAAAACTGTGTCGGCGTGCGGTCTGCGACGTTAACTGGTCTTCAGCGGTAGCCATGATGATCTCTCCGATTGCTGCCGCCGATTATACGCCCGAAACAACGACTAGTTACTGCTGTCATCGTGATACGTATCCTTAAATTGACGTAGCTGGCGACGCGTGTGCTTGTCAGGCTTACCTGGGGTTTGCGGCATCCCCAACCGGTCAGATTTCAACGCCTCGGCGAGCGTTTTGCGTTGCTGCTCGCTCTCGGGCGTTTCGACATAACACGCCTGAGCCTCCTTCGCCGGGCCACGGCGCTTGGGCAAACCTACAACATCAACCACCCAGGTGAAGCGCTCGCGCGTGATGGTAAGCTGGTCGCCAACTTTCACCGGCACCGCGGGTTTGGCACGCTCCGCGTTGCGCGCGACGTGCCCGCCGGTAACAGCTGCAGAAGCCTGACCACGCGTCTTGTAAAAGCGGGTAAAAAAAAGCCATTTATCGATGCGCAACGAGTCTGTCACTATTGGTTTCCGATGATATGATCCGCACTGGACTATTGGAGCATACCCGTGACGCAAGCGTTTCTCGACAATCTCGCCACTCAGACTGAACAATTGCGCGGCGACGGCCTGTACAAGACCGAACGCCCAATCACCGGCCCACAACAAGGCGCGGTTTCTGTATCCGGCGCGTTCTCCGGCGAAGTGATCAATCTATGCGCCAATAACTACCTTGGCCTTGCGAATCATCCGACGGTAGTGGCGGCCGCACACCAGGCGCTCGACCAGTTTGGCTATGGCATGGCGTCGGTCAGATTCATTTGTGGTACGCAGACGATTCACACCACGCTTGAATCGCGACTAAGCGCTTTTCTCGGCACAGGAGACACGATTCTCTACCCGTCCTGCTTCGACGCCAACGGCGGCTTGTTCGAGACCATCCTGACACCGGAAGATGCCGTGATCAGCGATGCGCTCAATCATGCGAGCATCATCGATGGCATCCGCCTGTCGAAAGCACAGCGCTTCCGTTACCAGCATAACGACATGGCTGATCTCGAAGCACAGTTGATCGCGGCAAAAGATGCGCGGGCGCGCTTGATTGCGACTGATGGTGTGTTTTCGATGGACGGCACAATCGCCAACCTGCCGGGCATTTGCGAGCTTGCCGACAAGTACGACGCGATGATCATGATGGACGACTGTCACGCGACAGGTTTTCTCGGTGAACGCGGTGTTGGCACTCACGCCCACTGCGGCGTCGCGTCACGCATCGACATCATTACCGGTACGCTCGGCAAAGCGCTCGGCGGTGCCTCAGGCGGATACACCAGCGGTAGAAAAGAAGTCATCGGTTGGCTACGGCAACGCTCGCGGCCGTACCTGTTCTCGAATACGCTTGCGCCAACGATCGCAGCGACTTCTCTGGCCGTACTTGATCTGGTCGAAAATGATGATTCGCTACGCGCTAACCTGTTCCGTAACGCGGCCTACTTCCGCGACAACATGTCCGCACTCGGGTTCGACCTGAAGCCGGGCTCGCACCCGATTATTCCCGTCATGCTGGGCGACGCGAAGCTTGCCACCGACATGGCCGACGCGTTGCTTGCCGAAGGCGTCTACGTTGTTGGTTTCGCGTTCCCTGTTGTACCGAAAGGTCAGGCGCGCATCCGAACGCAAATGTCAGCCGCGCATTCGCTTGCAGACCTTGACACAGCGATTGCGGCGTTTGCCAAAGTGGGCAGACAATTCGGCGTTATTCACTAGGATCAACGCATGAAAGCACTCGTCAAAAAATACGCCGAACCGGGCATCTGGATGGACGACATTGCCGAGCCACAGATCGGCCCGAACGATGTCATGGTGCAAGTGCGTCGCACGGCAATTTGCGGCACTGACATTCACATCTACCAATGGGATGACTGGGCACAAAAAACGATTCCGGTACCCATGGCTGTCGGCCATGAATTCTCCGGCACCATCGTTGAGGTCGGCAGCGAAGTGCGTGGTTTTTCAGTAGGAGACCGTGTGTCGGCCGAAGGTCACATCACTTGTGGCGTCTGTCGGAATTGCCGCGCCGGTCGCCGGCATTTGTGTATCGACACAGTGGGCATTGGCGTGAATCGCGCCGGCGCTTTCGCGCAGCTGCTGGCGGTACCCGCGTTCAATGTATTCAAACTGCCAGACGCGATCAGCGACGACATGGCGTCGATTCTGGACCCGCTCGGCAACGCAGCCCACACCGCGCTCTCTTTCGATCTTGTCGGCGAAGACGTTTTGATAACCGGCGCAGGACCGATCGGCATCATGGCCGTCGCCATCGCGCGTCGCGCAGGCGCAAGACATATCGTGATCACGGACGTTAACGACTATCGGCTGTCGTTAGCCGAATCGCTGGGCGCTACGCGCGCGATCAATGTCGGATCAACAACGTTAGATCAAGTGATGATCGAGTTAGGCATGACTGAGGGTTTTGACGTTGGTATGGAAATGTCTGGCAACCCACAAGCATTCCGCGACTTGCTGCGGGTGATGCACCACGGCGGCAATGTGGCCTTGCTCGGTATCCCGCCTGGCGACACAGCCATCGATTGGAATGATGTGATTTTTAAAGGGCTAAACCTGAAAGGGATCTACGGACGCGAAATGTTCGAGACCTGGTACAAAATGTCCAGCATGCTGCAAAGCGGTCTCGACCTTGGACCGATCATTACCCATCGCTATCCGGTCGATGACTTCCAGCAGGCTTTCGACACGATGGCTAGCGGCCAATCGGGCAAAGTCATTCTTGATTGGGCCGCGTAGCTGTTAGCGATGACCGCGAGAAAAGGCGTCTCCAAGCACCGATGCATTAAAAAATTCACGCTCTAGCGTGGTAGCGCGTTAGATGCGCCTGCAGTCTGCGTCATTTTCGATGAGTCTTCGCAATCGGAGCGCAGCAAGTCAGCTATCGGTGCTCTGGCGATCGCTTTGTTCAGCGCCTGACTCAAGATGCGCGAGAACTCGTTATTGTTTCCTGACCAGTTCAAGCGAGTCATGTTGCCGCGCACAGTCTGCGCCTCACCAGCGGTATGAGCGGTAAGCACAGCAACACCAGCCATCGACGTCGCAATATGCTTGATGTACACCCTGTCGAGCGTCATGAACGGCGCTAACGCTGGCGGATCAGAAACGTAGACAGTACGGGCACCCGAACGAGCGGCTATGCCGTCGACCAACCAGCCTCGCATTTCCGGCTTCGGTAACGACCAACCGTGCGCCTCAGTCCGCAAGCGCGCATCGAGCACAAAAATGCAGCCATCAATGGCGGGAACCGGAGACTGTTTTGAGTAGTAGCTAATGTCCGCCGTTTTTAAGCCAGGCGAGCCGCAAGCGCTGAGTGCCAGCGCTGCGGCAACGAGACCAACCCGCTTCATTCAATCGCTGAGGGTACAGAGACGATATCGCCATGCCGTAATCGGTAAATCGTCTGCCCGTTCAACTCGGTAATCTTCTGCCCAACAGCATTAATCCGCATGCCAGAGCTGGCAACGTAAGAAAATGATTCCTGCGTATCGGCGTTCCACTTCTCGGCTGCCTGGTCATTCCAATCGTGTTCGACCATCAGCTGGATGTGAGGCTTGGCCTGCCTCAAGTAGCCAGCCACTAATACCTGTGGCCACGTTTCACGGATGGCGATGGTCTCCGGGATTTGGTTCGATTCCGCAATTTCTTCGAGTTCCTTTTCCATCGCTTTGCGTAAGCTAGTCTCCCGATCTGGCTCGCTGTCGATTGATTGCTGGTATTCGTCGCGTATGGACTGCTCAACCGCTTGCTTTTCGTCCTTGAGATATTCGCGGTATGCGAGAGGGCGTACCGGAGAATGATAGGCAAATGAGCGTGCTGTATTCGCAGGTTTAGGTAGTTTCTCTCCAGCGTACAGCGTGCGTGGGTAGACGGTTTGGACTACCGTCAACGTTACCTGATCTACTATCGGCGTCATTTGATACTTACCCGTCAAGACCACCACGTTGTCCGTCTCGCTACCGTCAAAAATCTCTTTGACCATTGACCGGATATTCGTATCTGCCGTGATGTCGCTGACGCTATCGATACGCCAGTTGTCGCCACCCTCTGTCAATTGCAGAGCACCCTCAAAATTCTCCTGCAAAGAGAAGTCCGCTGTCATTTCTCGAACCACTTCAGCGCGACGCTCTGCTTTTTTGGCTCTCGAGTTATTGATTGATGCATCAATCGCGGCACCCACCAAAGCGCCTATCAGCCCATACTGTGCTGTTGCAGCGCTGCTATCAGCGACGACAATTTGCACGCCAATTTCTTCGTCATACAACGCCGGCAAGACATGCACGGTTTGCGGTTGACCATCTGCGGCTACAGGAATGCTGGCCTTGTAGGACACACAGCCTGAAAAAAGAGTAACGGCAACCAACGCTAGAACACGAACGATGTGGGAAGGTGAAATTTGCACTGAACGACTCCTTAATTAGATATGTTGTTATTCTGAGTTTTAGGAAACGCTAACTCTATCGACACCTATGGGGTGTTGAGATAGGTTGCCGAATCTCCGGTTTAGTTCACTTCACAGAAACACTCGGCATACATGCCACGCGGATCGTTGAAGCGTGTCAACGTTTTGGCCGCCTCTGCTAACGGACCCAGCAATACATCGAGGGCTGGCTCTTTGCGCACCATGGGTGCGATGTCGACACCCAATCGAGCGCTGCCGCGCAACAAGCCCAGCAAGAATTGCTCTTCCGCCGATAACTGAGGCTCCACAAACCGCACGTCGTAGCTGTCCACATCGAGTGATGCCCTCTCCGCCGCAATCGCGACAGCGTCGTCCAAATCGCCAATGGTATCGACCAAGCCATGGCCGAGCGCTTCATCGCCCGTCCAGACCTTGCCTTGAGCAATCGCGTCAACGCCTTCGAACGTCATGTTTCGGTAACCAGCAACACTGCTAACGAAGTCACGGTAACCGTCTTCGATGGCCATTTGAAAAATACGCTTTACCTGATCGCTCATTGGCATATCAGCGCGCAGTGCGTTGGAAAGGCTGGTGGTACCAACACCATCGGTGTAGATACCTAACCGTGCCAGTGATTTATCGAATGTCGGTATCATGCCGAAGATCCCGATAGATCCCGTCACTGTATCGCTCTCAGCGATGATCTGGTCCGCCGCCATGGCAATCCAGTAACCGCCCGATGCGGCAACGCCGCCCATTGACGCAATGATGGGCTTGCCAGCGGCGCGAATGTTTTCAAGCTCTTCGAGAATGACATCGGACGCCGTAGCACTGCCCCCGCCACTATCAATGCGCAACACAACAGCTTTCACGTTCTCATCGGTTCGCGCCTGGCGCAACAGTCGTGCGGTAGAGTCACCGCCAATCTCGCCGGGAGGTGGCCGCCGTCATGTCCGGGCTTCTGGCCGCAAGCGCCCTGTCGGGCACCCCCCAGCTTTCGCATATTATCGGATACGACCACCCATGAGCATGTCCCATGACCACTGACCGTCTGCGCCGCGCAGAGCCCGCGCGCACCCAACCCTACCGCAATATTCTGCACG
>JBCBZK010000121.1:0-10786 GCA_039815365.1 Pseudomonadota bacterium
ATGGTTACTCACTCTGGTTTTGCCGACGGCATCTACCAGCGCGAGCACCCACACAAATTATCTGATTATCTTGTTAAAGAGCGGCCGAGGCCTCTAGCCAAATAAATAATGGCCAAAGGTTTTATCCAAGGCAGACCGACAAGTATACATGCAAATTACAGATCGTCAACAGGACGTAGGCAGTAATTTCAAACTTTCTCGGCGTTCGCTGTGAGCTACATGTCTCAAGCGAGCGGCGCAGTATAGAGCGTCTTTGGCAGCCGTCAAGAGTTATTGTGAATTATTTATTGCAGTGCTCAAGAAGGCTGTTTTTTGCCGGAAAAAACGACCAAAATCGATGCGTAGGTCACGGTCTCTCGGCCTTAGTGAGACACGGACATCCCCCCAGATGCGCACCGACCGCCTTCGCCTCAGGCCAAGTTCTTCGCTTCACGGCCGATGAAGCCGCCAACCATATTGCCCGGCTGCACCACCGCCGCGCCTATCTCGTCGAGCACGACGGTCAATCCGGTAATGAGCATGTCGCCAAACATGGCGTTGAACTGCAAAGTTAAGCGTCGCGCGTCTCACCGGGTTCGCCTGCCAACAAGTCCAGCAGCCCATCGACGATTGGTGAACGCCTCTCTAGCGAGACACGCGGCGCGCTCAAACGAAGCGACGCGTGCACCAGCGCCGGAGCGGCGCAGGCGTTTAACAGGTATCGCGGCACAAGGGATCGCGCCATTCCATGTACACGTCCGCGCGTGCATAGTCCGATGTAAACGGTCTTGGTCGGTGGACGAAACCCACCGACTCATACAAATGCAATGCCGGTAACAAGCTGGAGTGCGACTCTAGAAACAGCACGTCGCGTGGCATGCGCCGAAACGTGTTGATCGCGGCATCCAGCAAGGCGCGACCAATGCCTGCCCCTTGAGCCGTGGCTGTCACAGCCATTTTGGTCAACTCGACCTGCCGCGCGTCGAGCACTTTCAGTGCGCAGGTTCCGACGACGCTACCGTTCAAACACGCCATCAGAATCTCGCCACCTGGCGCAATAATGTGTGCTTGCGGATCGCTCAGCACCTTGGCGTCAATGGGCTCAACCTGGAAATAGCGCTCGAGCCACTCAACATTGAGCCGCTCGAAGTCTGCGACGAACCGCGACTCGAACGGCACAATGCCACAAGCGTTAATCGTCGGAACCAATCGCTTCGAACTGTGCCTGGTATTTAGCCGCCAGCGCTATATTGCTGTCGGGTGCACGTGCAAAAATATCCATAACGCCAACGAGCTGGTCGCGCATGAATGCATATTGCTCCGCCGGTAACTGGCCTTTCATCGCCTCAAGTTGAGCAACCGCCGCATCCATTTCGTCCTTGTTTTTGAGCATCTCTGATGCGCCCATCGCCAAAGCAAGATTCATCACATGGGTCGAAAACTTGTCGGCGCTATAGCCGTTCGCCTTAAGGATCGTCATCGCTTCGGCGTTATCACCAATCATCGTCAGTGAATTGGGCGATGCATCGTTTGAGGTCAACTCTTCAAGACCCGCGTCGTCAAGCGCCTGCGCTGTCTTCAGCAGACCTTGCATATCACCGTCGTCGAAGGTCACGATGTCGACAGTTTTCAGCGCGTCCATCCAAGCTTGTGCGTCTTCGGGCATTTGCTGGGCAGTTGTATTGCTAACGACCGCGAACAGCAGTACCGCACTGACGACCGCTCTGATTACAGATTTCATGAATATTCTCCTCGAGTCTCGTACCAAAATCCTATTGCAGAACCACTTTGGCAAACTTGCGTTTACCGACCTGCATCACCGCTTGCGAACCGCCGTGCAACATGACTGAGCGGTCCTCGATTTTTTCGCCGTCAATGCGCACGGCACCTTGCTGAATCATCCGAAACGCCTCTGATGTGCTGGACACCAGCCCGGCGCCTCTCAGTACGTGCGCAATCCCCATGGTGCCGTCGGGCGTCTCTAGCGTCACTGTCGGCATGTCGTCAGGTATCGCATTGTTGCGGAATCGCGTCACGAAACTATCGTGCGCCTTACGAGCAGCATCTGTGCTGTGAAAGCGCGTCACAATCTCGGCCGCGAGCTCGAATTTAATGTCGCGGGGGTTCTCACCATCGTCAATACGCTGCCGTAGTCCAGCGATATCACCGAGCGGCCGAAAACTGAGCAAGTCGAAATAGCGCCACATCAACGTGTCACTCACCGACATGATTTTACCGAACATCTCGTCCGGCGCATCGGTAATCCCAATGTAGTTACCCATGGATTTGGACATTTTGTTCACGCCGTCGAGCCCTTCGAGCAACGGCATCGTCAATACCACCTGAGGTTTTTGACCAGCGTCTTGCTGCAATTGGCGACCGACGAGCAAATTGAATTTCTGGTCTGTACCACCAAGCTCAACGTCCGCTTTCAATGCAACGGAGTCATACCCCTGTACCAGCGGGTACAGAAATTCATGAATCGCAATGGGTTGTTCGGAACCGTATCGTTTTGAGAAATCATCGCGTTCCAACATCCGCGCAACGGTATGACTCGCCGCTAAGCGGATCATCCCGGCCGCACCTATCTCTGTCATCCACGTCGAGTTAAATTCGACGCGCGTCTTGTCCGGATCGAGGATCTTAAACACTTGCTCACGATAGGTATCAGCGTTGGACGCGATCTCCTCGGCACTGAGCGGCGGTCGTGTTGTGTTTTTGCCAGTAGGATCACCAATGAGACCTGTGAAATCGCCGATCAGGAACACGACATCATGACCGGCTTGCTGAAATTGCCGCATTTTGTTCAGCAATACCGTGTGCCCCAGATGTAAGTCTGGTGCCGTTGGGTCAAACCCGGCTTTAATCACTAACGGTTTGCCTGCATCCAGACGCTTCTGCAAAGCACCGTCTGGCAGCACCTCCTCAGTACCGCGCATGAGCTCAGCCAGTGATTCTTTTGTCGTCTTCGTCGCTGTCATAGTGTTTGGTTGCACGTCGCTCGTTACCCTGTCGCACGGAGTATGACGGCTGCAGCGCCGACAAACACCCCTTCAGCGTCAATTTGGCCTTCGGAGCGATACTTTTGACACTCAGGCTGCTAGCGATTAGGATTTGACAAAACACAACAGGAACAGCGCGTTGCAACGCAAAACTAGTCCAATTCTTCACGATTATCAGGTCACCGCAACACGCTCAGAAACGCACACCGCAGGCGGTGGCTTACCCTGGTTTGCAGTCGGTCTTGGCCTGCCGCTCATTATTGTCGGCTTTTTATTGTTCCGCGGCGGCGATACGGCTTCGGCAAGCGCTGATCCAGCGGCCGCCACTGTCGCTGATCGAACCCAACCGCCGGTCACCGACACTGTCGCAGCGGGCACGCAACTCGCCAGTGTTGCAGTCGTAGCGACAACGCCTGAAGACACGCTTCGCGCTGATACTGATACTGGCGTTACCCGCGATTACGATAGCGCTGTCATCGATAGCCGCGTTGCGAACCGTGGTGATAGTGACTATGGCATGGCTGCTACTGATAGCCGCAAAGCAGACGTTGGCGCGGCCGTCACGAGCATAGCGACGCGTGGTAGCGCGGAACAACTCAGCGCAGCCGATGCGATGCTCGCTAATCTGCTTGCGATGCCGGAGCCGGCACCGACTGCGACCAAAGACATCGTCCTTGAGATCTCACAAGGCGATACGCTCGACGGCTTGTTTCGAAAAAACAATCTAAACATCGGTGATCTTATTACGATCAGCCAGCTTGATGCAGCCAAAACCCCGCTGCGTATGTTGAAGCCGGGCGACCGACTGACCGTGACTCATAACAGTGAGGGTCGCGTTTACGGCATCACTCGGGATCTTGGTATCGAAGAGCGGCTGACGATCACCAAAGGCGACGACGGTTTTGTCGCGCAAGTCGTGCAACGCCCCGTCGAGTACCGGCGTGTGGTCAAACACGGCAACATCGATAGCTCTTTATTTGAGTCCGCGATGGCCGTTGGGTTATCCGATCGCGTCGTTATGAATGTCGCCGGGATTTTCGCGTGGGATATCGACTTCGTCTACGACATTCGTCAGGGTGACAGCTATTACGTCATCTTCGAAGAAATCTGGCAGGACGGAAAAAAGATCGAAGACGGTGAAATTGTTGCAGCGGAGTTTGTCAATCAAGGCGACAGTTACAAAGCGGTTCGGTTTCGCAACCCGGATGGCACATCAGATTACTTTGATGCCGAAGGTCGCAGCGTACGCAAAGCGTTCTTGCGTGCTCCCGTAGACTTTAAACGCATTAGTTCAAGCTTCAATCCTAACCGCCGTCATCCGGTGCTCAATACGATCCGCGCGCATCGCGGCGTTGATTACGCGGCGCCGCGCGGAACGCCGATCATGTCAGCAGGCGACGGCAAGATTATTTTTCGCGGTAAACAGCGTGGCTATGGCAACGTCATCAAAGTCCAGCACGGTGGCAACATCACGACTCTGTATGCACACATGTCGAATTTTCACAAAGGCCAGCGCGTCGGTACACGTGTACGTCAGGGCCAGATCATCGGATTTGTAGGCGCTACTGGCATGGTGACCGGCGCCCACCTGCATTATGAGTATCAACTCAATGGTGTACATCGCAATCCTCGCACTGTGCCACTACCGCAAGCCGAACCTATCAAGGCTGAGTATCGCGAAGACTTTGAACGCGAAAGCGCACCGTTGCTCGACGAGCTCGACCAATACAAACAGCGTGTGCAGCTTGCAGCGATCAATGACGACAACCGCACGACGCTCTGACCTGTCGTCACTCGTGTGCCGATGAGCACACCCGCCCTTTTTGTCGGGTTGATATCCGGCACAAGCGCCGACGCCATTGATGCCGCGCTCGTTGCCGTGTCCGACACATCAATCGAGACTATAAACACCGCGAGCGTTGCGTTTTCGCCGTCGACCAAGATGCTGCTGGATGATGCGCTCAGCGATCCGTCGACGCTAACTGCACGACAACTTGGTGTTCTTGACAGCTGCCTTGGCGATGCGTTTGCTGCGGCGGCATCAGAGCTGCTGCGGCGCGCGAATGTTGCATCCAACGACATCACCGCGATTGGTTCGCACGGTCAAACGCTGTTTCACGAGCCGACAGGAAAACACCCATTCACCCTGCAAGTCGGCGACGGCGCGAGAATCGCGGCGCGAACAGGCATCGATGTCGTCAACGATTTTCGCCGTGCTGACGTTGCCAATGGCGGCGAAGGCGCACCGCTTGCGCCACTTCTGCACGACCGCCTGTTTCGCACCACAACCGGCAATCGTGCGGTATTGAACCTCGGCGGGATTGCGAACCTGACATTGCTACCGGTTGACGGCCCTACCAGCGGTTTCGACACTGGCCCTGCCAATACACTGATGGACACATGGGCGCGTTGGTGTGGCGTCGGAGACTACGATGAGAATGGCGCGCTGGCAGCACGCGGCAACGTAGACCTTGCCCTGCTCCGACAGCTCCGTGCAGATGCCTATTTTGACAAGCCGGCGCCCAAAAGCACGGGGCGCGAGCATTTTAATGCTGCATGGTTGCGCGAGCATCTGAGCGCAGCCGACCAGCAGGCCGAAGCGTTACCCGCATCGCGCCAGGCAGATGTCATGGCGACCCTGTGCATGTTGAGCGCCGCAACGGTTGTCGACGCGCTCCAACGCGAGGCAATGCACATCGATGACATCATTGTTTGTGGCGGTGGCGCGTTAAACCCAACGCTTATGCAGATGCTACAAACACAATTGTCATCTTCCACGGTGACATCGAGCGATGACTTTGGCATAGACTCAGAATTCGTCGAGGCAACGCTGTTTGCCTGGTTAGCCGCGCTGCATATGGCCGGCAAATCGGTAGATACGCGCTCTGTCACGGGCAGCAACCGGGTCGCCATCGCAGGCACCCGTCACTTCGCTCCGGAAATTGCATGATGAACACAGCCAACACAGAACAACCCATCGTGGAGCCGGCGATCGTCACGGAACCGGCGCACTTTTTTAATCGGGAACTGAGTCTGCTCGAATTCAACAAACGTGTGCTCGCGCAAGCAATGGACACCAAGATTCCGCTACTCGAACGATTGCGTTACTTGTGCATCTCATGCACCAACCTCGATGAGTTCTTTGAGATTCGTGTTGCCGGACTGAAGCAGCGTGAGGAAATCGGAGCATCGCCATCGGGACCAGACAAGTTAGGCACGCAAGAGGTACTGCAGGCGGTGTCGAGCGAGGCGCACGAGATCGTCGCGGCGCAATACGAACAGCTGAACAAACACCTGCTACCCGAACTGAGCGCAGCCGGAATCCGGTTCTTGCGACGGCGCGATTGGACCGACACACAACGCGCCTGGCTACACGAGCATTTCGTCAATCAAATTCTTCCGGTACTCACGCCGCTGACACTTGACCCGTCACGACCGTTCCCGTTAATTCTAAACAAGAGTCTGAATTTCATTGTCGGGCTTAGCGGGCACGACGTGTACGGTAGACGACGGCATCGTGGCTTGGTCCAGGCGCCACGCTCACTGCCTAGGCTCATTCGCCTGCCAACCGATGTCGACGGCTGCGGCGATGAGGACTACGTGTTCCTGTCCTCGATCATTCATCATTTTGTCGATGAGCTTTTCCCTGGCCTGACCATCAACGGCTGTTATCAATTCAGAATTACCCGTAACGGCGATCTCTACGTCGATGATGAGGAAGTGGACGATTTGATCCGCGCGCTCGAAGGCGAATTGGCCGCCAGCCGCTATGGCGCAGCGGTCCGGCTTGAAGTTGCCGAAGAGTGTAGCGACGAGCTGAGTACGTTTCTGCTCGATCATTTCGAGCTCGGCGGCGATGATCTGTATCGCGTCGCGGGACCCGTTAATCTCAACCGTCTGATCATGGTCGCCGATCTATCGCCAAAGTCTGACCTTAAATTCGCGCCGTTCACGCCGAACGTACCTGACGTGCTGTTCAATGCAGACAACGTCTTCGATGTGATCAGCAAAGAAGACGTATTGCTCCACCATCCGTTCGAGTCGTTTGCACCGGTTATCGACTTTTTGGCGGCAGCCGCCGTGGATCCTAACGTGCTGGCGATCAAGCAAACGCTTTATCGCACCGGACCTAAATCACCAATTGTTGATCATCTGGTCAATGCAGCGCGTGCAGGCAAAGAGGTCACCGTAGTTGTCGAGCTCATGGCGCGGTTTGACGAGGCGGCCAACATTGAGTTGTCGTCACGACTCCAGGAGGCTGGCGCGCACGTCGTTTTCGGTGTGGTTGGCTACAAGACACACGCCAAGATGGCGCTGGTGGTGCGTCGTGAAGGCGACCAACTCAAGCGCTATGTGCACCTTGGCACCGGCAACTATCACCCGAAGACGACACGCCACTACACCGACTACGGTTTGATGACATCCGCGAATGACATCAACCAGGACGTGCACAAGCTGTTCATGCAACTCACCAGCCTGACCGCCGTCGACGGCAATAAGGTGCTGATCAGCTCACCGTTTGAATTGCACGATCAATTACTCGATGCCATTGCGGCTGAACGCCATAACGCGACTAACGGCAAGCCGGCGCGCATCGTCGCCAAAATCAACTCACTGATCGAACCCAAGATCATTGCGGCACTATATGCTGCGTCTTGCGCTGGCGTCAGTGTCGATCTTGTGGTGCGAGGCATATGCATCCTGAGACCCGGCGTACCCGGTTTGTCAGACAACATCCGGGTCCGCTCCATTGTTGGCAGATTCCTGGAGCACTCACGCGTCTACTGCTTCGCTAACGACGGTGAGCTGCGTGTCTTGTGCGGCAGCGCAGACTGGATGGACCGGAATTTTTTCCGGCGGATCGAAGTGTGTTTCCCGATCCGCGACGAAGCGCTGAAAGCACGCATCGAAACCGATCTGCAGCGGTATCTTGACGACAACCAGCAAGCGTGGGTACTGCAAAGCGACGGTAGTTACACGCGCGTTGCGCCAGCGGACGGTGCCGACCTGGTCTGTGCGCAAAATGAGCTACTCATTGCCAATGGTGCGCAGCTGTAGCGCAAGTCTAAGCGAGCGCGATTTTCAGTTCGATATTCCAATCAGCGAGGTATTCGCGCTCTCGGGTCAGGTCCGCTTCGGTCAGCGGATTGTCCGCCAACCATTCTCTCTCGAAACACGCATTCACGACACCTGGCGCAATCTCCAACCAGACCTTCGCCGTATTACGGTCCCGATGGCTCCGATTCATGAGCACGGCCAGACGCAATAAGACAGTCAGTAAACGCGCATCACTGCGCCAATCCTGGTTCAACACCCATTGATCACTCAATCGTTTGCGCTGGTTGCCCAACAAGAACGCCAATAACTGCTGCTCGGCTTCAGGGAAGCCAGGCAAGTCTGCGTTGCCGACGATATACGCGCCATGCAGGTGGAAATTGGCGTGCGCAATGTCCAGCCCAATCTCATGCAATTGTGCTGCCCAGCGCAATGTTTGTTGCGCGAGCACCGGATCCATCGTTATTGACGAGGTCACTTGCTCAAACAATGCCAGTGCGGTCGTTTTAACGCGCAATGCCTGTGAACTATCGATGTGGTAGCGCTCGCTCAACGCAACAACGCTGCGCACACGTGCATCAGCATGTTGCAGCCTGCCTACCAAGTCATACAGAACGCCCTCGCGCATCGCACCGTCAGACGGCATCAATGCATCGATACGCAGCGTACGCATCACCTCCACCAAAATCGCAAGGCCGCCCGGCCAGACTTGAGCTCGGCGATCCGACAACCCCGACAGCGATAGCGCATCGATGTTGTTTTTATCGATAGCACGCGCGATCAATTGGTCAACCACCTCAATCGTCAGTGCAGCGCCAGGATCTATCAGGCCTTGGGCGACAGCGACTTTTGCGGTCGAGCGAATGGTGCCGGACGCGCCGATCGCTGACTCCCAACCGGCGTTTCGAAAACTCGCTTTTACCGGGCGTAACTTCAATCTCGCCGCAACACGCGCGGCCTCGAAATGCGCCTCACTTAACACGCCATCGGGAAAGAACCGCTCTGTGTGAACGACGCACCCCATACCCAGACTCTGCAGCGTACCGGCCTCAAGACCTTCACCAACGATGAGTTCGGTGCTACCACCACCAATATCAATCACCAACCGGCTGCCCGATTCCGGGGGCAAACTGTGCGCAACGCCGAGATAGATGAGGCGCGCCTCTTCGACACCGGCAATAATATCGATGCGATGGCCGAGCGCCTCTTCAGCCTCTTTCAGAAACGAATGATCCGCGCTGACGCGACGCAAGGTATTCGTTCCGGCCGCGCGCACCTGACCGGCCTGCATCTCACGCAACCGTTCGCCGAAGCGTTTCAAACAAGAAATAGCGCGCGTACGTGCCGGCACCGCAAGACCATGCTCGCGCGTCAAACCTTCTGCAAGACGCACGGTTTCACGCAGACGATCAACGATCGTCAGTTGCCCGTGGCGCAGCGTCGCAACCACCATGTGAAAACTGTTGGAACCAAGATCTACCGCTGCGATGACGTCATCGCCAGCGCGGGCTTGCGCTGCTGGTGCGCTCGCGTTGGCTGCCACGATCAGTCGATCAATCAGACGGAGAACGAGGACCCGCAACCACAGGTTGTGGTCGCATTCGGATTACGAATAATGAACTGCGCCCCTTCGAGGTCTTCTTTGTAGTCGATCTCGGCGCCCATCAGGTACTGCACACTCATGGGATCAACCAACAGAGTGACACCCTGATTCTCAACACTGATATCACCCTCTTCGAGCGTCTCGTCGAAGGTGAAACCATACTGAAAACCCGAACATCCGCCGCCGCTAATGAACACGCGGAGCTTGAGATCCGGGTTGGATTCTTCGGCGATCAACTCGCCCACCTTAGTGGCCGCCGAGTCGGTGAACACCAGCGAGGCCGGCATTGAAGGTGCTGAGATTTCCTGATTCATGCGCCTGTCGCTCCGTCAGAGGAGATAAAAACTGAGGTAAGTCTACCTGAAATCGGGGCGATAACCCGTGATTCAATCCTCGTCATCAGTTTCAGGTTCGCTGACAGCATTTGCCCCAGCTTCTTGTTGGTGGACTAATTTGCCATTGATTTCGGCGCCGATCGCCATCTCAATCAGATTGTAATAGACATTGCCAATCACGCGCGCCGTCGGACCAAGCTCAACGCGCTCACTGGCCGTGACATCACCTTTCACCAAGCCATTCAACACGACATGGGGCACTTGCACGTTGCCGTGGATTTCACCCTGCTCACTGACACTGAGCGTTGACTGACCATCAGCCGGCGACACCACGCCACCATTCACGACCCCGTCAACATGGCTTGCACCACTAAAATTCAGGTCGCCCTCAACACGCGAGGCCGAGCCCACGAGTGTTTCAATCGTCAACGTTTTCTTGTTCTTCTTACCGAGCATCGTAACCCCTTTCCATCCTTCAGCTGCTCGACGTAGACCAGTCGAACGTTTGTTTAATACCTTTGTTGCCGCGCCCGCTTGGTGCTAACTCGACGTTGATCTTCTCAGGTCTGAACCCCTCGGGCATGACGAGTTCACGCTCGAAATCCTGAAAGTACCGAAACCCGTAATTCCAGCGCGATGAGGCGCCCTCCGGCAGCAAGCGCGCGATTGGCAGGCTGACGCGCTCACCGTTCATTCCGCCATCGACCGAAATCTGCACTTTGCCGTAGACCTGCCGATGATGTTGCCGCACCTGCACGAGCACGATGCGCAATTGATAGCTTGCCTCTTGCGAACCACGAACAACCTGCAAG
>JBCBZK010000072.1:0-16805 GCA_039815365.1 Pseudomonadota bacterium
AAAGCGCTAAAAGAGCTGATGCCGCCGCGTCAGCGCAACCCTTTTCGAATCATTAGTGGAACCTCTGCCGGTGCGATCAATTCGGTTGTTCTCGCGAGCAAAGCGCAACGCTTTGGTTTTGCAGTGGACGAGCTTGAACGTGTCTGGGGTGGTTTTCGTACCGATATGGTGTACAAGTCGGACGCGTTGACGATGCTGAAGTCGAGCGGCCACTGGCTCGCAGCGCTAGTATTTGGCGGGCTTGGCGTTGCTAATCCGCGTTCGTTGCTCGACAACGCGCCGTTGCGTGCATTGTTGTCACGCAATGTCAGGTTCCCAAGGATACAAAACAATATCGAACGCGGTTTTCTCGATGCGGTTGCCGTCACAGCGGCAGGCTACAGTTCGGCACGGTCCGTCACGTTTTTTCAAGCCTGTGAAAATGCGCTGGAGTGGCGGCGTACCCGCCGTGTCGGGCGTAAGCTTGCGTTGAATCTTGACCACTTGATGGCCAGCATCGCCGTACCAATGATTTTCCCACCGGTTGCGATCGGTGGCGAGTTCTTCGGCGATGGCGCGATGCGCCAAGCAACACCTTTGTCGCCAGCGGTGCATCTTGGCGCTGATCGCATTTTGGTCATTGGCGTACGCGATGAGCGCGCGGGCCACGTTGGCACGAGCGACGCAGCCCCGGAATTTCCAGGCTTCGGGCAGATCGCAGGTTATGTGTTGGATACACTCTTTCTTGATGGTTTGTATTCTGATCTTGAACGCCTTGCAAGGATCAACCGTTTGATCGAGAACATTGCACCTTCTGCGCGTCATGGGATGGCGCGCGATATGCGTACGATCGAAACCATGGTCGTATTGCCGAGTGTGGACTTGCGCGAAGTGGCATTGCAGTACGTCAAGGAACTGCCGACACCCGTGCGTATGTTGCTCGGCGGCGTTGGCGGCGGCGAAGGTCGACTACTGAGTTTCTTATTGTTTGAGTCAGGCTTCACGCGAGCGCTGATCGATCAGGGGTATCGAGACGCTATGGCGATGAGCGATGAGCTTCTGGCGTTCGTCAGCGGCGAAGATGTTGTGTCACTATCAGGGCCGGAAAGTGTCGTGGATGATCTGTCGGGCATCTATCGCGTGTAGCGCGGCACAACGTCAGATCAGAATCATTGCGCCCAAACCAAGAAACAGGCCATAGCCGACGACGTCTGTAATGGTGGTCAAAATGACCCCACCAGCTAACGCAGGATCAATGTTGAGTTTGCGTAGTACGATCGGTATCAGGTAGCCAGACAACGCTGCAATCACCATATTGCAGGCGAGCGCGATCGCAACGATCAGGCCGATTAACCACGTACCAAACCAGAGGGCAGTAACAACTGCGACGAGCAGTGCCCAGAAGAAACTATTGATTAAACCTACCGTGAATTCGCGGCGCAGCACCGCAAACGCGTTAGACGCTTCAATTTGGCCAAGCGCAATTGCGCGGGTAATGATCGTCAGCGTTTGCGTGCCGGCGACGCCTCCCATGCTCGGTACAATTGGCATTAACACTGCGAGCAGCACCACTTGGTCAATCGTGGCCTGAAACATGTCCACAACGCTCGCGGCGAGAAACGCCGTAGCAAGGTTCACGCCTAGCCAAAAAGCACGACGCTGCGCGCTTTGGAACACGGGTGCGAACATATCATGGTCTTCGTCAAGACCCGCCGCGCCCATAATCGAGTGCTCGGCTTCATCGCGGATAACGTCGACGATGTCATCAACGGTGATTCGTCCGAGGAGTTGGTTCTCATCGCTAACAACGGCGACTGATAAGAGATCGCGATCCTCGAACAAGCGCACGACGTCAGCAGACTCAAGCATCGCGTTAACGCAGACTGCATCGGGCGCCATCAGGCTGGCGATGTCTGCGCCTGGGTCCGCGGTGAGCAAATCTGTTAACGCAAGCGTGCCCTTGAAATGATCGTCGCGGTCCACCACAAATAGCGCGTCGGTGCGCTCGGGAAGTGCGCGATGTGCGCGCAAGTATCGCAGCACAACATCTACCGTGACATCTGCCCGCACGGAGACCGTGTCGGTATCCATGAGCCCGCCCGCGCTGTTCTCAGGGTAGGCAAGCACTTCTTGCAGACGCTCGCGATCCTGAGTGTCGAGCGAGCGAATAACCTCGCGATTAATCGCTTCGGGCAAATCTGCGATCAAATCGGCCAGATCGTCGACCGCCATACCTTCTGTCGCAGCGATGACCTGATCGACTTCCATCGCTTCGATAAGGCCGTCGCGAACATCATCTGCCAGCTCGACGAGGACTTCGCCTTCGTTGTCGCGATCAACCAACTCCCAGACGAGGCGCCGTTCAGCTAATGGCAGGGACTCGAGCAGACGGGCAATTTCACCGGGACGCAGCGTTGCGACCATGCGTCGCGCCGTTCGGAAGGTGCCACTCTCAAGCGCTTCGCGCAGGGCGCCGAGTACAGATTTTTCGCTGTTTACCGCTTCCATGAATCGCTCGCCAGTCGTTTGCGAATGACACTATGTCGGTGTCACGAGGAATTGGCGCCTAGTGTAGCGTCAGTAGCGACAATAATCAGGAATGCAAAGGATTTGCGTTGGCGAGCAGTTCGTTGTGGCGCACTGTGATCATGTTGGCGTCCGTTTTGCGTAGCGTTCCGGCCAGTCGTTCGGCCATGTACACCGAGCGATGCTGTCCGCCAGTGCAGCCAATCGCAATCGTCAGGTAGGAACGGTTGAAGTTGCGGAACTGCGGCAACCACTGTTCGCAGAAATCAAGAATGCTATCGTGCATTCGGTCGACGATGTCTTCGCTGTTGAAAAACTCAATGACCGCATTATCGAGCCCGGTCTGTTGGCGCAGTTTGGGTTCCCAATACGGGTTAGGCAGGCAACGCACGTCAAACACGTAGTCCGCATCAGCGGGTAACCCATGCTTGAACCCGAACGATTCAATCAGGATCGACAGCCTGTGCACGTCGCGTGGTGCGACGCGCTCGCGAACGAGGTCGCGTAGCTCATAGACGCTGGTGCGCGTGGTATCGATAATCAGATCGGCGACATCGAGCACGGGCGACAGCGTCACGCGTTCTTTGGAGATCGCTTCACGCAGAGAAACATCGCCGCTAGCGAGCGGGTGTTTGCGGCGGGTTTCGCCGTAGCGCTTTAACAGGACGTCATCTGCCGTTTGCAGGTAGAGCACTTCGGTTGAAATGCCGCGTGAGCGCAACCGCGATACCTGTTCGCTGAGCATATTGAGGTCCGATGAGGTATTGCGCGCATCAATACCAATGGCGATCTTGTCACCACGCGCCGAGCCGTCAGACATGACGTCGTGCATCAGATGGTCCAACAAGGATACGGGCAGGTTGTCTATACAGTAGTAGCCAAGGTCTTCCAGTACATTCAAGGCAACTGACTTGCCTGAGCCAGAGAGACCGCTGACGACGACCAGGCGCTTCACGGGACGGTTGTCGCTGAAGTGACGTGATTTTCGAGCCCGATCAATGCGCCATAGAGACTTTGCGCGTCGGGCGCATCACGCATGCTGGCAATGGCATCCAGATCGAGAAAGGCATCAGTGAGGCGTCGCAATTGCTCGTCCTCGTCGGCATTGGTTTGGAGCGGCAGCAAAAAGCCAAACAACACGTCGACATCTGGCGCATCGGTGCTGTCAAAGTCAATCGCATGTTGCAGTCGGATCAATGCAGCGCGTGGTGAGTCTATCCCGCCAATGCGCGCGTGTGGCAATGCGACCCCGCCAGATGACGCGGTGCACCCCAGACGTTCGCGGTCAAGCAGTGCCTGGAAGACATCATCGTCTGATGCTTTGTCGATGATGTCGGCAAGCGCGTGGCTTAGAAGCTGTAAGGCGTGTTTTTTGCTGCCTGCGTCGACATCGACGAAGACGTCGTCTGCGCGCAGAAGATCACTGAAATGGAGAGTCATGAGGCGTAGCGAGGGCTATGTGAGGAAGAAGACCTGTTGTCAGTCGTCACTGAGACGACTGGAAGTAAGATCAGCCGCCAACGAATGAACCGTTGACGGCTGTACAATAATGCGAAGTATGCCACCGCCAGCGCGTGAGGCAAGCCTTCAAATGTGTCAGTCGATCATAGACTGACTGAGTTTGGCGGCGCTGCGTGCTTTGTGGTCGCAGCGCTTCTCCTTATGTTTAAGGATTTGTCGATCCAGCTTGTCCGCAAGCCCATCAATCGCAGCGTACATGTCATCTTGCGTCGACTCAGCGTAGACCCTCGCACCGCGCAGGTTAGCGGTGGCCTCAGCCTTGTGGCGAAGCTTCTCGACGGTCAGGATGCAATGAACATCAGTGACGTTTTCGAAGTGCTTCTCAATCCGATGCATTTTGGTGCCCACATAGTCCCTGAGTGCGCTGGATACATCGACGTGGTGTCCGGTGACATTAAGCTGCATAGCTTTCTCCTGTTTGCTAAAACTTAGATGGTGTATTGGTTGCGGGGCCTCCTGATTCCGTCCCGTTATATAAATCAATGACATAGCTGCCATTGCCCACTCGCGATTGCGCGCGTTAAATGACAGACGTCTTGATAATGCGCCGATTGGATTGTCGCTGCAAGCGACCAGAGTCCGCTTTTCGGCGCTCCGGCCGAACTGGCATTCGCGGGTTAGCGAGGTGGGCGCTGGCGCCGTTCGCTCGACGAGGCGATGTTCATTGCTTCGCGGTATTTGGCGACCGTTCTGCGCGCGACCTGCACGCCATCGTCTTTCAACAGCGTCGTGATTTTGCTGTCGCTCAGCGGTTTGGCAGGATTTTCCGCGCTAATGAGCTTGCGGATCTTCGCGCGAACAGCAACAGATGACTGCTCGTCACCGTCAGTCGTCGACACGTGAGATGAGAAAAAGTACTTGAATTCGAACACGCCGCGCGGCGTATGCATGTATTTGTTATTCGTAACCCGCGATACCGTCGATTCATGCATTTCAATGGCGTCTGCAATATCGCGCAGGATCATCGGTTTCATGGCTTCCTCACCCTGGTCGAAGAAGTCGATCTGACGTTCCACGATGGTATTGGCAACCTTGAACAGCGTGTCATTGCGGATTTCGAGGCTACGCACTAACCAACGCGCCTCTTGCAGCTGGCCCCGCAACACTGAGTGACCGCTATTGCCGCGCAAGAGCTCGGCGTATTGCTGGTTCACTTGCAGTCGTGGGACGCCCGAAGGGCTGATCTCAACAATCCAATCGCCGTCGACCTTGCGGACGAATACGTCGGGTACAACATACTCCGTGCGTGCGCCATTGACGGCTTGGCCAGGTTTAGGGTGACAACTGCGGATCAATGCCAGCGCGTGCTCGAGACCTTCGTCGTCAATCGCAAGGCGCCGGCGTAGCTGCGTGTAGTTCTGATCTGCCACCAAAGGCAGAAAATCCTCGGCAATGCGCCGCGCGATTGACAAACCTTCGGTTGATTCCGGATATGGAGCTAACTGAAGGCTGATGCATTCAGTCAGCGAACGAGCGCCTATGCCGAGCGGGTCGAAGCGCTGAATTTTTACCAACACGCGCTCGATCTGACTCAACGTAAGCTCGGGCTCCCCGATCACGTCATGAATTTCTTCGAGTGACTCGAAAAGATAGCCGTCATCATCAATAGCGTCGATCACTGATTCGCCGATAACACGTTCGCCATCGGTGAAGTTCTCGGTTTCGAGCTGGGTCAGCAAATGTTCGCGAAGAGATGCCTCGCGATCATCGGCGAAGTCGGCCATTGATCGACCATCATTGCCCGAGAAGTTGCTGTCTTGTCCGCGCCCGACGTCACGCCAGCTGTCCTCCGGTGCTGTGATCGTGCGCACCTCTGCCGTGTTGGCGGCATTCACCTTTGGCGCATCAGGCAGGTCTTCCATCTCCAGCATGACGTTCGCCTCCAACGCTTCGGCGATTTGCTGGTTCAGGTCCATAACCGGCAGTTGCAACAGCTTGATCGCCTGTTGCAGTTGCGGCGTCATCGTGAGCGATTGGCCGAGCTTGAGTTGTAGCGTTGGTTTGAGCAAAAGACCGTCCGTGATTCTGCGGCGTTATAAGCCTATCAGAAACCTGTGCGGGCACCGTGATTGGATTCACGTCCCATTACAATGTGAAATCGTCACCGAGATAAACTTCACGAACATGCCGGTCAGCGATGATCTGTGCGGGGGTACCCGCTGCAATTAGACTCCCATCGCTGAGAATATTGGCATGGCCGCAAATACCGAGTGTTTCGCGTACGTTGTGGTCGGTGATCAGAACACCGATGCCGCGTTCCGTCAGATGCCGAATGGTGCGCTGGATATCGATCACGGAAATCGGATCGACACCGGCAAATGGTTCATCGAGCAAAATGAAACGTGGTTCTGCCGCCAGCGCGCGCGCAATTTCTACACGGCGTCTTTCGCCGCCGGATAAGCTGATCCCCAACCCCGTGCGCACATGACCGATGTGTAGCTCATCAAGTAACTGCTCGAGTTTCTCGGCGCGCTCGCTACGACTGAGCTCGCGGCGCGCCTCAAGGATAGCGAGGATGTTCTGTTCGACAGTCAACTTGCGAAAAACGGATGCTTCCTGTGGCAGGTACCCCAACCCCAGGCGTGCACGCTTGTGCATAGGTTCGTGCGTGAGGTCCTGTCCATCGAGCAAGATTCGTCCACGGTCACAAGCGACCAGCCCGACAATCATGTAGAACGCGGTCGTCTTGCCTGCGCCATTCGGGCCAAGCAATCCAACGACCTCACCGCTCTTGATTTCAAGCGAAATACCGCGAACCACATCGCGGAACCGATATTTCTTGGCGATATCCTGGACGCTCAGAATACTCATTGGTTCTGATCTAACTCGTCGCGCATATCTTCTGGCAGTTTTTCGGTGATGCCGGTGTCTTCCACCGCTTCACGCAGCGCATCTTCATTTTCCTGTGGCGGGGGTTGAATCACGATTTGCACGCGTTCGTCTTCGTCGCCTTCAAACTCAATCTTCTGCGCCTGCACATTGTAAATCAGTAGTTTTCCGCTGATCTCATTGCTGGCGTTTGCGATGCTCGCATCATTTTCGAAGCGTACTAACTCTGTATCGAGATCGTACACGACCGATCGTGCCTGCCCGCGGGTCACTTCGCCGGTGAGCGCATCCTGGTCGCGAAACGAGGCCGGTAAACCTGTGACCGTCGCGCTCACCAAGCGGTTTTTCTTGAAGTACAGGTCGGCGGTCTCGGCGCGAATGCTAGCCGTTCCGACGTCGATGCTGACGTTGCCACGGAATCGCCATAGCGTGTCGGAGAAGTCACTGGCGAGCTCTGTGTCGGCGCGATCCGCTTCGATGCGCGTTGCCCCTTGGGTAATGCGCAAACGAGTGTGCACGCTTCGGTTATTGGCAAGATCGAGGCTGCTGTTCGCTGCATCGAGCAAAATTGGCAAGCTTGTGTCTTGCTGCACCTGTGCCGCTGCGTTCAGGCACAGTGAGCAGAGCGCGCTCAGGAAGAAGCTGCTACGGCGTGTAATGGCCACGGACATTCGACCTCAATGTGATGGTGTCATCGACCAGATTTGCACGCATACCGAGTGCTTCCAGTCGACTCTGGCCAAGCATAAACTCGACGCTGGCGTCTGTTGTCACAGCATCGCTGGCCGGATCGAATGCGAGTGCATCAGTGTGCAGGCTAAAAGGCATGTCGTTCTCGCCGGCGATTCTCGTCGCTACCACGTTACCTGCCATCTCCAGCTTCTGGGTGGTTTCTTCCAACGCCGCCGTGCGTGCCTTGATGTGCCACTCCTGGCTGGCTTGCGCGTAATAGCGAATCTCGATGTCCGTCAGCAAAATAGGCTCGCCACGCATGCTTTGCTGCGCTTGCGCTGCGGTGATTTCAAATGCGCCGCGTGTGTCGTTGCCGCCACTGTAGATGGTCGCGTCCAACACGTAGTACCCCGAGCGGATCGGTGGCGGGGCGTCGTTCATTGCGTTGTCGGCCGTCTCATCCTGACCGGCATACCATGTGATGACGGCAATCGCAGCTAGCGTTGTGAACAGTAATACGCTGCGCGTGTTCATTGCAGTGCCTCGCGTGCAGCAATGACTGCATCGGCGATTTCACGCACGGCGCCATGGCCGCCCTGTTTCACGGTAACCCAACCGGCGGCGCGATGAACCTCCGCCACAGCATTCGCGACGGCAATACGAACAGCAACGGCATCGAACATCGCAAGATCAGGAATGTCATCGCCGACGGCTGCCGCATGCTGCGACTCGATGGCGAGTGTTGCGAGTAACGTGTCGATCGTTGCGGCCTTATCGCGGCAACCCTGAAACACATGTTCAACGCCAAGCTCACGCATGCGCGCGCTCACTGCGCCGCTGTCGCGTCCGGTAATCACAGCGACCGCAATCCCGTGATCCAGCAGCCGGCGCATCCCGAAGCCATCCTGCGTATGGAATGTCTTGGTTTCTTCGCCAGTGCTATTCAACGCAAAACGTCCGTCGGTCATTACGCCATCCACATCAAACACAATGAGTTTGAGTGCGCCTAGCGCCCGAAGTTCTGTCGCCGAAGCGGCGCTGAAGTGCTGTGCCATCACATCACCCCTGCGCGCAGCAGATCATGAATGTTCACGGCGCCGACCACGCGGCGTTCGCGATCGATCACCGGCAGCGCTGAAATAGCGAATTGTTCGAGCTGGCGGACCGCGTCCGCCGCCAGAGCGTCGGGGCTGATCGATTGGCAGGGTGTCGTCATCGCATCCCGGATGTCCAGATTGCGAAGATCAAGATCCCGATCAATCAATCGACGCAGATCGCCGTCCGTGAAAATGCCGCTCAGCGTGCCATCGGCCGCAACGACGCAGGTCATTCCGAGCCCTTTTTTGGACATTTCAAGCAACGTCTCAGAGAGCGTTGTATCGACACTCACAATCGGTGTCGCCGTGCCCGAATGCATGATGTCTTCCACTCGCAGCAGCAAGCGTTTGCCCAGACTGCCGCCCGGGTGTGAGCGAGCAAAATCCTCGGCGGTGAACGCGCGACTATCCAGCAGTGCGACGGCCAAAGCATCACCCAGTGCGAGGGTTGCTGACGTGCTGGCCGTAGGCGCAAGATTCAAAGGACAGGCCTCCTCGCCGACATGCACGTTTAAGTGCACGCTGGCGCGTTTCGCCAGCGTTGAATCCGGGTTGCCTGTCATGCTGATGAGCGGCACGCCAAGCCGCGCGATCAGCGGCAGAATCGTCAATAGCTCGCTGGTTTCGCCTGAATAAGAAATCGCCAACACGACGTCATCGGCGGTAATCATGCCGAGGTCGCCATGACTGGCTTCGCCCGGGTGCAGGAAAAACGCCGGGCTCCCTGTGCTCGCAAGCGTCGCGGCAATTTTGCTGGCGACATGGCCGGATTTGCCCATGCCCGTGACGACGATCCGGCCTGTGCAACTCAGGGCCAGTTGGCACGCGTGTTCAAACGTTTCATCGATCCGCTCGGTCAGCGCGCGGATTGCGGCTGATTCGATCTCAAGAACGCGGCGCGCCTGAGCCGCGCGTTGTGCTGCGTCAGCTACCACTGAGCACGCTCGTCGACAGAACATAGCCATGGTAGGCAAAAAACGCCAGCAGCAGCGCGCTGCCTTCAATGCGGTTAATACGCCCGGCGCCGCTGTAGTTGTAGGCCATGGCGAACAACACCAGCGTCAAGGAGATCATCACAAAAAAGTGAAGCGATAGCACTTCTGGCGCCACCGTTGCCGGCGAGATCACGATGGCGGCCCCGATTACCGCGAGCAAATTGAACATGTTGGAGCCAATGATGTTGCCAATCGCAAGACCTTGCTCACCTTTCAGTGCGGAGATGATGGAGACCGCAAGCTCGGGCAGGCTGGTGCCTATCGCGACCAACGTGACGCCAATGATCAACTCACTGACGCCGTAGCTGCGCGCGATCTCTGTCGAGCCGGAAACCAGCAACTCGGCACCAACGAGCAACACCGCAAGGCCGAATGCGAACCACGCACCGGCAACAGACATACTCATGTCTTTTCGGATTTCGGCTTCATATTCGGCCTCGATCGGGTCGTTGGTGTTGGTTTTGTAACCTAGCCGCACGATCCAGTACATAACAACCACTAACGCGATCAGCATGACGAGACCATCCACCCGGCTCAGTTTAAGGTCAAGACACAGAGCGACTGCCAGCAGCGTCACAGCCAACAGTGCAGGCATTTCTTGTTGCAGCGTGCGCGACATGACGGCGATAGGCGCGAGGACGGCGGTTGCGCCTAATACCAGCGCGATGTTGGCGATATTCGAGCCTACGGCGTTGCCGATCGCAAGGTCAGGTTGTCCGTTGAGGGCAGCCACAATCGAGACCAGGATCTCCGGCGCCGATGTGGCAATACCGACGACGGTAAGACCAATGAGCAGTGTGGGCACGCCGAGGTTGCGAGCCATAGCGCCTGCGCCCACGACAAAGCGGTCAGCACCCCAAATCAGTGCAATCAGCCCTAGCAGGACTTTGACGGCATTGAGGGGCAAGGCTTCCAAGTATTCGCTCTCCACTAAAAAACACGCAAATCATGCGATGAACCACAGCGCCGTGCGGCGCTGCCTATTGTAAGTCGGCCAGCCCGCAATGATACACAAAAGCACTGCGGGTCACCGCGTGTCGGCTTGGGCTACGGTCAGTCTTTGTATTAGACTGCGGCCACGCCACAGGGAGAGCGACGTGAGTCCGGACGATATTGAAAAACTGATTCGAGAGCATTTGCCTGTGCAAACCTTGCAAGTTCGTAGTGATGACCACGTCCATTTTGAGGCGCTGGTTGTGTCTGATGCGTTTGCTGGAAAGCGCGCTGTTGCCCGGCACCAGATGATTTATGCCGCGCTTGGCACGCATATGCATGCGGATATCCATGCGCTATCTATTCGGGCGTTAACGCCGGAAGAGCACAGCAAAGGCTAGCCGGGCAGCCACGCTATGGACAAGCTTGCGATCACCGGTGGGCCCCGGTTGCACGGGAACGTGCAGATTTCCGGTGCGAAGAACGCCACGCTGCCGATTCTTGCCGGAACGCTACTCGCGACAGAGCCTGTAACTGTCAGCAACGTGCCGCATTTGCGCGACGTGACCACGATGATTGCGTTACTGCAACGGATGGGCGCGCAAGCCACGATCGGCGAGCAGATGTCCGTGGGCGTTTCTGCGAGCGATGACATCGATCCAACCGCGCCGTACGAATTGGTTAAGACCATGCGTGCTTCGGTATTGGTGTTAGGGCCTTTGCTGGCACGCTACGGCCGCGCTGATGTCTCATTGCCTGGGGGTTGCGCGATCGGTGCGCGGCCGGTTGATTTACATGTCAGCGGGTTGCAGGCCCTTGGTGCAGACGTTTGGATTGAGAATGGCTACATTCGTGCGCGCGCCGAGCGCCTCACGGGTGGCACATTTGTCTTCGATACCGTCTCGGTTACAGGCACGGAAAACCTCATGATGGCGGCTGCGCTGGCAGACGGGCAAACGGTGCTGGAGAATGCGGCACGCGAACCGGAAATCATTGATCTGGCCGGGTTTTTGACCGCGATGGGCGCAAAGATCGAAGGCGCGGGTACTACTACCTTGCGTATAGACGGCGTGCCCTCACTCGGCGGTTGCAGCTATTCGGTGTTGCCCGACCGCATTGAAACCGGCACCTACCTTGTCGCTGCGGCAATGACGCGAGGTCACGTTCGGGTCACCGATGCACGGCCGCACGATGTAGACGCAATCATCGCCAAGCTGGCCGATGCGGGTGCTGTGATCAACACGGGTGACGACTGGATCGAACTTGATATGCAAGGCAAGCGACCGCGTGCCGTCGATGTGCGCACAGCGCCGCACCCGGCGTTTCCGACCGATATGCAAGCGCAATTCTGTGCATTGAATGCAATCGCTGAGGGTAGTGGATCGGTCACCGAGACCATTTTTGAAAACCGGTTTATGCACATCCCCGAGTTGCAGCGTATGGGTGCGCAGTTTCGAGTGCATGGCAACACAGTGACGTCGCAAGGCGTTGAGCAACTGACGTCTGCGCCTGTGATGGCGACGGACCTGCGCGCATCAGCGGGGTTAGTGCTGGCAGGGTTGGTGGCGAATGGCGAAACGGTGGTCGATCGCATCTATCATCTGGATCGCGGCTATGAGCGTATCGAAGACAAGTTGCGCGGTCTGGGCGCACAAGTGCGCCGGCTCACCTGACGACAGGCACTGGTCGCGCGCTACTGGTTGAGAGGGCGCGATCACCGGCGACGGCCGTCGTCGTGTACGTTTCTCCTCGACGCCAATAGGCGATATCCAGCGACGTGCCGGGCTCGTAGCTTGCGACTTTCAGCAGCGCCTGCTGGTTGTTGCCGATCTGCTCGCCATTAATCGCAACCAGTACGTCGCCCGGACGAATTCCCGCCTGCCATGCCGGCCCCTGGTGCTGGACGGCGCGCAGCATGATGCCAGAGCCCGGGGCCAACCCGAGGCTGGCCCAGTCTTCTTCTCCCAGCGGCTGCATGTCCAGACCAAGCCAGCCACGCAATACTCGCCCATCTTCGCGTAAAGCGCGCACCACACCGCTCACAAGATTGACGGGAATGGCAAAGCTGATGCCTTGAATATTGACCTCACGGGATATGATGGCGGTATTGATGCCAATGAGCGCGCCATCGGTATTCACCAGTGCACCACCACTATTGCCGCTGTTAATTGCCGCGTCCGTTTGGATGTAGTTTTCGAACGTCGTCAGACCGAGCAGGCCTCTTCCGGTCGCGCTAATAATGCCCTGAGTGACCGTTTGGCTCAGTCCGTAAGGGTTGCCGATCGCCAAGACGACATCGCCGATCTGCATTTGATCCGAGCGACCCAGGACCACCGGCTGGATGTCCGGCAGATTGATGCGCAAAAGGGCAAGGTCCGTGTCGACATCAAAGCCAATCACCTCTGGCGTTGTCACGCGACCATCAGCCAGTTGCACACGACGCGATTTGGAGCCCGCAATCACATGATAATTGGTAACAACATAGCCTTCACGATCGATAATCACGCCAGAACCAAGATTGGTTTGCTCCGAGTATGTGACGCGCTCGCTGTCGTCGTCTGTGTTGGCAACAACGCGGGTTGTATAGATGTTTACGACAGATGCAGCGCTACTGGACACGGCGTTAGCGTAGGTGAGCGCGGCAGATGCAGGGCGGGTGGCCGTGATCAGATCCGGTCGCGCAAGTATGATCACACAAGCGATCGCGAGCCCAACGATGACGCATCGGACGACAAAGCTCACAGCAGACTTTAGACTTTCGGTAGACAACGGAAGATTCCTTGCGTGCTCACGTCACAAAAACAGAGCAATTGTGACTGACTAACCGTCGTAGTGGTAGGCAAATAACTCTTGAACTCTGTATACTTTCGGGCTGCCAGTCAGCTGGCGCGCGCGGGCGCGCGATCAGGACACCGAAGAGGTTGGTTAAACATAGACGACCAATTTAGACATGATTAGACATGGGCGGACATTTCCAGCTTGTGCTTATTTATTGTCGAATTTGGCCGCTACAGAGGCAGCGTTGCGCGTCTGGCAACGACGTACAGCCAAAATTTGAGCGGTGCGACGGTTGATCGCGCGGCGTGAGATCCCGCATTGCGGCGGTCGGCGAATTTTTGTCTAACAGATTATCCCAGTCTGTGAGACGTTGGAATTTAATGGGTTTTTCACCAACGGGTGTGGAGATTATCTATGACTGACGAGCTGGACGAAAGCCGCAGGCGCTTTCTCGGAATTGCTACAGCGGCAACAGGTGCTGTTGGTGGCGCGATGCTTTTGGTGCCTTTTTTGGGTTCGCTGCAACCCAGTGCTCGTGCGCAGGCGCTTGGTGCACCGGTCGAAGTCAATATCGCTAATCTTGAAGCTGGCCAGATGGTCGCGAAGCAGTGGCGTGGACGCACTGTTTACGTTGTGCGTCGTGACGCCGACATGCTGGAACGCATCAAGCAGATGGAAGGACTCATTAGCGATCCCACCTCAGATGCGTCAACGCAGCCCGAGTATGCCAAGAACGAGTACCGTTCGTTAAAGCCAGAGGTGCTCGTGGTGTTCGGCCAATGTACCCATCTTGGATGTGCGCCGGGTCAACGATTTGATGTGAAACCGGAAGACCTCGGTGACGAATGGCTGGGCGGTTTTTTCTGCGCGTGTCACGGGTCGAAATTCGATATGGCAGGTCGCGTGTTTGCAGGCGTGCCCGCACCGATCAACCTCGAAGTACCGCCTTATCGATTCATCGGCGAGTCGATTATTGAAATTGGCACGGATACAGGAGCAGCGTAATGGCCAGAGCTGAGTCAGACGTTCGCATTGGACAGGACAAAACTGGCCCGATGCAGTGGATCAAGGATCGTTTCCCGCTCGAATCAATGCTGAAAGAGCATGTCACCGAGTACTACGCATCCAAGAACTTTAATATTTGGTACGTCTTCGGCGTGCTGTCGATGGTGGTGCTTGTCATCCAGCTATTGACCGGTTTGTTCCTGACGATGAACTACAAGCCAAGCGCGGCAGAGGCGTTTGCGTCGGTCGAGTACATCATGCGGGATGTCGAATTCGGCTGGCTGATTCGTTACATGCATTCCACCGGCGCTTCGGCGTTCTTCGTTGTCGTGTACCTGCACATGTTCCGCGCAATGATGTATGGCTCTTACCGCAAACCGCGTGAGCTCATCTGGATCATTGGCATGCTGATTTTCATCGTGCTGATGGCCGAAGCGTTCATGGGTTACTTGTTGCCCTGGGGCCAAATGTCCTATTGGGGCGCTCAGGTGATTGTGTCGCTGTTCGGTGCGATTCCGGTACTCGGAGAGCCGCTGGTCGATTTGATTCGCGGTGACTTCTCGATCTCGGACATCACGCTTAACCGCTTCTTTGCATTACACGTCATCGCATTGCCGCTCGCTCTGTTGATGCTGGTTGTCGTGCACATCCTGGCATTGCATGAAGTCGGCTCCAACAACCCTGACGGCATCGAAATCAAAGAGAAGAAAGACGCGAACGGTATTCCGCTGGATGGGATCGCATTTCATCCGTTCCACACCAGCAAAGATCTCGTTGCCATTGTGATTTTCATGGCGCTGTTTTTTGCCGTCGTATTCTTTGCGCCTGAGATGGGTGGTTACTTTCTAGAGCACGCGAATTTCGAGCCGGCGAACCGGTTGAAGACGCCAGAACACATTGCACCGGTCTGGTACTTCACGCCGTTCTACGCAATTTTGCGCGCGGTGCCGCACAAGCTGACAGGTGTTGTACTCATGGGTGCCGCAGTGTTGCTACCGTTGTTCCTGCCTTGGTTGGATAAATCTCCAGTACGCTCAATCCGATATAAGGGTCTAATCACAAAATTTGCGCTGGGCGCATTTGTGATCGCGTTCATCGGTCTGGGTTACCTCGGTCTGAAACCGTCGTCCGGGCTTTACGTACTGCTCGCGCGGATTCTCACTGTTGTGTATTTCGCCTTCTTCGTACTGATGCCGGTATGGAGCAAGATGGATAAGACAAAAGCACTGCCGGAACGGGTGGTCTACCATGGATAGCTCAATGAACAAGCTTGTTATCGTCGTATCGATTGTCATCATGGGTGTTGTTTCAGCCGGCAGTGCAATAGCTGCGGGCGGCTCTGTTGCACTCGATCATGCTGACAACAACGTGGCCAATACGGATTCGCTGCAACGGGGCATGAGTAATTTCATGAACTATTGCTCTGGTTGTCACAGCGCGAAATACGTGCGTTACAACACGCTCGGTGAAGCATTAGGGTTGAGCGATGAGCAGTTGATCAACAATCTGATGTTCAATGCAGACAAAACGCACGAGACAATCAATGTGGCGATGCGCGAGAGCGATGCGCAGGCATGGTTCGCTCAGGTGCCGCCTGATCTTTCGTTGATCGCTCGTAGCAAGGGCGCAGATCATATTTATACGTTCTTGCGTAGCTACTACGCCGATTCATCGAGCCGTACGGGCTGGAACAACACGTTGGTTGCTGGCGTCAGCATGCCACACGTCTTGTGGGAGCTCGAAGGCGTTAAAGTGCCTGGGCATGCCGACGATGCACATGACGGCGAGGACGACGGGCACGGTAGCGATAAGCCTGCCTACGACGTGGTTAGCGCTGGTGCACTGGCTTCTGAAGACTATGATCAGTTCGTCCGCGATACGGTCAATTTTCTTGCATTCATTTCCGAGCCGGTGCAGCTACAGCGGCAAAAAATTGGCGTTTGGGTGATGGCCTTCCTGATTATCTTCGGGTTGCTCGCCTATATGCTCAAGAAGGAAATCTGGAAAGAAGTAAAATAGACCAACGATGCGTGTGCGATACGGCGATCTGTTTGGGGACAGCGCCAGCACACAGCATATTAAATCGACTATTGACGGCTGCGGCTGTCAATAGTCGTTTAGACTTATAACGACAAGTATTCCGACGGAGACATTCCATGGCAGTTTTGGCCAACCGCCGCTCAATCATGAGCCTTTTTTCTCGCCCTACCTGTATCTATAGCCACCGGACACGGTTGGTTCTGGCCGAGAAGAGCATCAATATCGAAATCGTCAATGTGGAAGGCAACGACTTGCCGGAAGACTTGCTCGACCTGAATCCCTATCACACGGTGCCGACATTGGTGGATCGTGATCTGGTGTTGTACGACTCCCGGGTGATCGTCGAATATCTTGATGAGCGCTTCCCACACCCGCCTTTGATGCCGGTTGACCCCGTCACGCGTGCGCAATTCCGTTTGGCCTTGTTCCG
>JBCBZK010000188.1:0-5017 GCA_039815365.1 Pseudomonadota bacterium
CTTTGCTGCTTGTCCGACAAACGCCCATACAACGGCAAAATCTCCCAACTCGCCTCTGGCGTTCTGCCGCTGCGTTGCAACGCGCGCTCTGCATCGCGAATCTCCCGCTCGCCCGGCAAGAACACGAGAATATCTTTGGCATTACTCGGCAACTTGCGTCGCACAACATCATCCAGCGCGTCGCATACGGTCCGGGCGATCGCGCGACTGTCATCGGCATTCAAAGCAACATCGATGTAATGCGTTGATACGGGATACCCGCGGCCGGACACTTCGATCACCGGTGCATCACCAAAGTGCGCGGCAAACCGCTCATGATCAATCGTCGCTGACGTAATAATGATCTTGAGCTCTGGCCGCTTCGGTGCAATCAGCGCAAGCACGCCTAACAAAAAGTCAATGTTGAGACTGCGCTCATGCGCTTCATCGATAATGATGACCTCATAGCCGAGCAACAACCGATCGCGTTGCAACTCGTTAAGCAGGATGCCGTCTGTCATCAGCCGCACCAACGTATCGGGGGCCGACTGATCGTCAAACCGCACGGCATAACCGACACCACCGCCTAGCGGCAGACCGGTCTCATCGGCAATGCGTGCGGCAACTGAGCGGGCAGCCAATCTGCGGGGCTGGGTATGACCGATCATGCCACGACGCCCCAAACCCGCTGCCAGCGCGTAGCGTGGCAATTGAGTCGTCTTCCCCGAGCCTGTCTCACCTGAGACGACGATCACCTGATGCTGCTTGAGTGCCGCAATAATCGCTTCGCGGTGCTCGAAGATCGGTAGCGCACTATCGGTGCTCGTCGTGTCCGGCTGCAGTGCACTGCGCTTTGCCAACAATTGCGCCGACGCGTCGAGCTGCGCGTCGCTGGGTGGTTGCTTGCGTTTTAGTTGGTACTGCTCGCGCAACATCCACCGCTCGGGTGATGTAGGGCGATTATCGGACGCTGCGCTCATCGTCGCTATTGTCGCACAGAGCTGTGAGCGGGTATCGAGCGCGTCTAACCCGCGTGCAATGTGACCTGTAACCGGGCACCACCCATTGGTGACGTGGCGATGGACACATCGCCTCGGTACAGCGCTGCAATCTCTTTCACGACAGCTAAACCGATACCGGTGCCGGGCTGAGTCTCATCGAGTCGCGTGCCACGATCAAGCGCCCGCGCTGCATCACCTTTAGGAAAACCCGGGCCGTCATCATCAACCGTGATGCGTAGTCGTGCTGGTGCATCTTGAGGCTCATCGAGCGCGATGGTCAACAGCAAAGCCGTCGCGCTCCATTTGTAGGCATTGTCGAGAAGATTACCCAGAATCTCTGCAAGATCACCCTGCTCGACCGCAAAGCGCAAAGACGCATCGATATCGCACTCGGCTGACACGTGTTTGTCACGATAGACCTTATCCAAACCATCCAACAAATCGATCGCGAGCGGATGAACGTCCACGGCCCCTCTGCCAACGCGCTGGCTCGTCGCTGCGGGACGCGCCAATTGATAACGCACGATATCGGTCATTCGCTGCAACTGATCACGCAGTTGCTCTGTGCGTCGTTCAGCGCGCGCATCGTCGACGAGGCTGCGCGCGGCGGCGAGCGGCGTCTTGAGACTGTGCGCCAGGTTAGCCAACGTTTGTTGATAACGCTCGGAGCGTTTGAGCTCGCTGGCAAGCAGTGTGTTCAGGTTTCGCGCGACTCCGGTGAGCTCGCTCGGATAGTCCTGCGACAGCGCTTGCGATTCGCCTTTCTCCACGGCCTCGATCTCACTGGCAATCTGGCCGAGCGGTCGCAATAGCCAGCCTAACAGCAGACCGATTGCGACAAGAATCATCAACGCAACAGCCGCGAATGCCAGATAAAGCGTACCGCGAAAACTGGCCAACTGGTCTTCCAGCGATGCCCGGCTTTCACTGACGGTCAGCGCAAAGTAAGCACTATCGGTATTAATGACGCTATCAAATTGCCAGACAACCCCTAACGAGAGTGCCTGCAATCGCTCACCGCGGCTGCTGCTTTGAACATCAATGCGTCGCTCGCCAGCGGCGGGCAACACGAGCGCGGGCTCAAAATCGATACCGATTGCCGAACGCGATTGCCAGATCACTGTCCCGGACGCATCTTTAACAAATGCATACAATCCTGAGCCCGGCGTATTGAGTCGAGCATCGGGCATATCGTAAGGCAGTCGCAGGGAACTACTGTCGTTGGGCTCGGCGACCGCGAGAAGCGTAATGATTTGGCTATCCAGCATATCGCGCTCGGCAGACTCAAGCGCCGCGCTGAAACTGCGATCAATAACACCCACCACTAACGCGAAGCCCACTGCGAGCAACAGACTGGTAAGCGCCAGCAGGCGCAGTCGCAATGACCGCACTACGCAGCCCTATTCGCTGGCACGTGCCAGCGCGAACCGGTAACCGCGACCACGCAAGGTTTCTATCGGCTTCAAGGTGTTATCAGGGTCCAGCTTCTTGCGTAGTCTGCCGACAAACACTTCGATCACATTGCTGTCACGCTCGAAGTCCTGATCGTACAGTCGCTCGGTCAACTCTGTCTTGGAGATAACATCACCGGCGCGCATCATTAAATGCTCGAGCAAGGCGTATTCGAAACTGGTGAGCTCAACCGGGGCATCACCAACCGTGAGTTGCTGACGTGCTGTGTCGAGTTTGATGACGCCGCAATCGAGCTCTGCTGACGCCCAGCCGCCGGCCCGTCGCAGCAACGCATTGCACCGCGCCGAGACTTCTTCGAAGTGAAATGGCTTGGCGACATAGTCGTCGGCGCCGGCTGTCAACCCATCCACTTTGTCTTGCCAGCTATCGCGGGCAGTCAAAATCAGGATGGGATACGTATGGCCTTTATCACGCAGCCGGCGCACCAAATCAATGCCAGGCAGCTTTGGTAAACCGAGGTCGACAATCGCAAGATCAATCGGGTACTCACTCGCGTAATGCCAGCCCTCCTCGCCGTCGGCAGCTGTCTCAACACGGTAGCCGGCCGACAGGAACTGCTGCTCCAGCGAGTCTCGTAATGTGTCATCGTCCTCAACGATCAGCAATCGCATGCGTGCCTCCTCTGCTTAATTCGCAGGAATTCGTACAGTGACGACGCGACCTTTGTCGGTCAGCACTTTGATCACATGGGTGCGCTTACTGCCGCCGCGCGTCTCGGCGCTGACGATGCGACCGCCGTATTGCTTGCGCACCCGCCGAACGGCTTGCTCAAGCGTCACTTTGTCAGCATGGGGCTGAGATTCTGATTCTGCCACGCCCAGATCAGCCGCAATCGCCACGGTCGGACCGACCGGTACGTGCACGTTTGTGCGCGCATGAGCGGTGCCGGCACAGGCGGCACTGATCAGCAAAATGGCAATGAATCTGGAGATCATGAGCGAATTCTCTGTGTCACAGTCAGCGATTGCAACGATAGCCGTCGCAACCGATGCGCTTTAGTCTACAACCGGCGCCACGCTTACACGAATACGGATCTGATCACCCGGATCAGACTTGGTACGCGCAACAAACGTCTCGCCGCGATACTCGTACGTCACCCGAAAACCCTCGACGCGATCGCGCGACTCGTATTCGTAACGTGTTTCACAGTAGCGAGCGTGCTCTCTCTCTGGTGCGTTGCGGTCAGCGTCGTTGCCGCTCGATGCCCCGATCAGCACACCGGCAATGGTTGCCGCTTTGCGACCGCTACCATCGCCGATTTGCGAGCCGATGAGCCCGCCAATGATGCCGCCTGCGATTGTTCGACCAACGCCACGACCCTCGCGAGGTGCTTCGCGCTGGGGGCGCTCAAAACATTCGCGCACCGGTACTTCGACCTCGACGGTGCGGATCAACGGCTTGACATCGACAACGTCGGCGTAGACAAAACGGGTGACTTCGCGGCTGTGGCGATCGGCAAATGCGGCCGTGCTCAGCGCACATCCGGCAATCAGTACTGCAACCGCAGAAAATGTCTTGAGAGGCATAGCAACGCTCCTTTTTGATTGGCCCTAATGCCAGCGTTGCATGAACTCTACGCGTCTCGCCCTGAATCGAAGCTGAACGTCCGTTTAATCGGCCAAAGCGGCCTTGGCCGCGCGCCACGCTGCCTCCCAGCGGTCCGGCGATACGTCCTCAAGCGCTTGCGCGGACTGCGCGAACGCCTGCTCCATATGCCGAAAGCGTGCATCGAACCGCACATTCGCGCCACGCAGCGCGGCCGCCGGATCCACACCTCGATGACGCGCGTACTGGACGACGCTAAACAAGACATCCCCAAGCTCTGCGGCGACGTCTTCCGGTCGCTCGGCGGCATCCAATTCTGCGAGCTCTGCATCGATCTGACCGCGCACTGCCTCGGGCGCTGACCAATCAAAACCAACCCGTTTGGCTTTGCGCCCCAATTTCTCGGCGCGCTGGATCGCTGGCATGCCTACGGGTATTCCTGCGAGCGCGCTGTCGTCCTTCTGAGCGTTACCTGAGCGCTCTGACGCCTTGATATCTTCCCAGCGGGTCAGTTGTAGATCTGCGTCGCCGCGTGCCTCATCGGCGAACACGTGCGGATGTCGGCGGATCATCTTCTCATTGATCGCTTTGGCGACATCCTCAAACCCAAACCAGCCTTTCTCGTTTGCCATCTGCGAGTGGAATACGACCTGCAACAACAAGTCCCCTAATTCATCGGGTAGCTCATCAAAGGCTCCACGCTCAATGACGTCGACGACTTCATACGCTTCTTCCAAGGTGTAAGGCGCAATCGACTCGAAATCCTGTTCAATATCCCATGGACACCCTGATTCACGATCACGAAGTGCCGCCATGATATCAAGTAATTTCTCTATTTCTGTCATAAGCTATTGTATTAAATGATTTTTGAAAGACGAGTAATAACGTGAGCCGTTGCACCCCATATCCGATGTTGCTGCCAGACTATCTCGACCACCGGCAACGTTCGGCCTTCGTAGACACGCTCTGATTGGGCGTGGTTCGTCGTATCGAACAAGTACTCCGCCGGCACCGAAAAC
>JBCBZK010000125.1:0-10421 GCA_039815365.1 Pseudomonadota bacterium
AGGTTAAATCGACTCCGACCGCTCTGAACGGTAAGACGCTCACCTTTTAAAGACAGCTTAATGTCCGCGCCATCGGGTAATGCTTTGCAGATATCAAACAGCTTACGGCCAGGTACGGTGACCTCACCCGCCATGTCCACTTCGACGTCAACCTGAGACTGCAATTCGACTTCGATATCGGTTGCGGTAATCGCGAGACGATTGCTTTTTGCCACTAGCAGTACATTTGCCAAAATGGGCATTGTCTGCCTTCTCTCAACGACACCAATTACTGCCTGGAGTGATGCCAGCAAAGTGTGCCGACCGGCTGTCAATTTCATGCGTGTTTCCTGCTAGTGATAGTATTTAAAGAAGGTATTACTAGAATACTTATTATTATTATTAAGCACGCCTTGCCACGTGAATAATGCTAAATTCTGCTGATTAATCAAACTATTAGATCTGTTTCTCTACTGTGTAACCGAGTCGACAAGTGCCCGCTAACATGTGCATAGTCTGTGTATAACTTCACGCGATATTTTCATCCACAAGTTATCCACATCATCCTGTCAGTATTCTTAACAGCTTCTTATAATCTTCGTCGATTCGCGCATCGGTTTCACGTAATTCTTTAATTTTTCGACACGCGTGTAACACCGTCGTGTGGTCACGTCCGCCGAAAGCATCACCAATTTCCGGCAATGAATGCCGTGTGAGTTCTTTCGCAAGGCTCATCCCAATCTGGCGTGGCCGAGCAATCGAACGGGAGCGCCGCTTCGAGAGCAAATCGCTGATCCGGATTTTGAAGTATTCCGCGACAGTTTTCTTGATGTTTTCGATATTAACTAATCTACCTTGCATCGCGAGCAGATCGCGTAGCGCATCTTTGCAAGATTCCACACTGATTGGCCTACCGGTGAAACTCGCTGTTGCAATAACGCGTCGCAATGCACCTTCGAGCTCTCGCACGTTGGATCGGATACGTTGAGCAATAAAAAACGCGACATCGTCTGGAAGCACTACGCCTTCCGCTTGCGCCTTTTGGATCAAAATCGCGACCGACGTTTCCAGCTCCGGTGGTTCTATGGCAACGGTAAGTCCCCAGCCAAACCGCGATTTCAGCCGCTCTTCCAACCCATCCACTTCTTTCGGATAGCGGTCGCACGTCAGAATGATCTGGCGCTGTCCTTCCAGTAGCGTATTGAACGTGTGAAAAAACTCTTCCTGTGAACGGTCTTTTCCAGCAAAAAACTGAATATCATCAATAAGTAATGCGTCCAAAGAGCGGTATGCACGTTTGAATTCGCTAATGCGATTGTGTTGCAAGCCGCGCACCATATCGCCAACGAAGCGTTCGGAATGCACATAGCACACACGCGCTCCGGGCGAGTTGGCTAACACCTCATTGCCGATGGCGTGCATTAAATGCGTCTTGCCCAAACCGACACCGCCATAAATAAACAGTGGATTGAACGCCAAACCCGGGTTTTCCGCGACCTGAGAGGCAGCAGCCCGCGCCAGCTGATTGCTTTTGCCTTCGACGAAACTGTCAAATGTGAAGTTCGACATCAATCTGCTTTCAGGCATTGGTGGCAACGCGCCGCGTTGTGCCTTGGCGCCAGACGCTGCAGCCGGCTCGGCGACAGGTTCTTTCAGCGTCGAGCCTTCCGCCGCAACAACGGCCACGGTGCCACCGGCAATGTCACTCGCAATCGCGACAATCTGCTCGATATACGAAGTATTCAGCGTCTCCACCACATAGCGGTTTGGCGCTAACAACCGCAGATGACCGGGTGTCTCTTCACACTGTAGTGGCCGGATCCATGTGTTAAACGGTTGCTCATCGAGCTCGCTGCGCAGCCGTTTAAGACAGCGCTCCCACAAAGACAGATCCGGTTGGGTCAAGACGTTGATCTCTACACAAAAATCGAGGACGAAGACACAGCCGAACGATGCACAAGCACGCCGCATTGACTTCGAGGTGAACGCTCAAGCTTATACCGAAGACGGTATAGTTATCCACAAGCAGATTATTCTTCGCGCGCGTTGACAGCAGCGGTGCGACAACGTATCTTTGCCAGCCTTTTCGGCTAGCCGAGAAACCCGTGCGCGTGCGCGGCTTTCGGCTGCAACCAGGATCCTAAGGTTATGAAACGTACATTCCAACCCAGCAACCTGAAGCGCAAGCGCACCCACGGCTTCCGTGCCCGCATGGCTACTAAAGGTGGTCGTCTTGTGCTCAAGCGTCGCCGTGCCAAAGGCCGTCATAGCCTAAGCGCTTAGGAACGCGACTGCCGCTGCGCGTCAGTTTCGATGTGTTCGAATGGCAGTCGATCAACGATTCGGCAAATCGCTGCGACTGCTGAATAACGCAGACTTCAAGCGCGTTTTTTCTCGCAGCAAACGCTCCAGCGATACTTTCTTCACGGTTCGCGCGAGTTACAGTAGCCAACCACAACCCAGACTCGGCCTGGCTATCTCAAAAAGACACGCCCGGCTCGCAGTTCAGCGAAATCGCATCAAGCGGTCGATCCGCGAGGTTTTCCGGCGTCTAAGACCGGAATTGCGTCATGCAGACTATGTCGTCGTTAATCATCCAGCCGCGACGCTCGCCAGTCGCAGCGCTTTGCAGAACAGCATAGAGACACACCTGCGTCGGCTCAGCGTAAAAAAACCGCCACCGCCCGCGTCAGATTCCGCATAATAGCGCCGCCGTGCGCTCGCGCATGAATCGTTAACTGCCAACCTAATACTGCATTCATTATGGATAACCAACGCCTGTTTGCCTGGGCCCTCTTTGGCCTGCTCGCTCTTATGACCTATCAGGCCTGGCAGGTCGACTACGGACCGCAACCCGCAACTGCCGCAAGCGACGTCGCCGATGCACCGGACGTTGAGCAGTTTGAGGCGCCGGGCGATACGTTACCGACGCTTGGAGATGCGGGTGCGGGTAGCGCAGACGCGACACCAACGCTTGCAACCGACGTTGCTGATCCCTCAGCACCCGCAGATTCGGTCGCATCGCAGTCTTTGATCACGGTGCGCACCGACGTGCTCGATGTCGCCATTAATCTGATCGGCGGCGATATCGTGAGTGCCTCTTTGCCGCGTTACCCCGTAGACAAAGATCAACCCGATGAATTGATCACGCTGTTATCACCCTCAAGCTCAGAGTTCGCGGTCTTTCGTAGTGGATTGACGACACGCAACAAAGATAACGAGCCGAATCACCGAGCGACGTTCACTGCGCCCAAAACGCGCTACGAGCTCGCCGACAGTGCTGATGAACTAGTTATACCGTTGACCTGGACCGATGCTGCCGGTGTCGTCGTCACCAAACGATACACGTTCCGCCGCGGTCAATATGCGGTTCCGTTATCGATTGACGTTGATAACCAGTCAGAAACAGCGTGGCTTGCGGCACCTTACGCCCGCATTGTGCACCACAGCGAATCACCAAAGCGCTCGATGTTCAATGTGGAGAGCTATTCCTTCAAAGGTCCGGTGGTTTTCGATGGCAAGAAATACGAGAAATACTCGATAGGCGACCTGGAAGACGAAAAAGTGAATCTCAGCGGGATATCAGGCGGCTGGCTTGCCGCTATCGAGCATCACTTTCTGACTGCGCTTGTGCCATCTGACACCGACAAAGCGCGCATGCAAGTGCAGCTGAGTAACGACACCTTTGTTGCTGGTTACGTGGGTGAGGCCGTAACCGTCAACGCGGGCAGCGCCGCATCCATGCCGATGACTTTGTTCATCGGCCCGAAACTGCAATCCCAATTGGAACAAGTCTCGCCGCGCTTACCGCTAACGGTTGACTACGGCATCCTGACACTGCTGGCAGACCCACTATTTTGGGTGTTGGACAAAGTTCACAGCTTTGTTGGTAACTGGGGTTGGTCGATTATTCTGGTCACACTGCTGATCAAGTTGATCTTCTACAAGCTGACAGAGCAAAGCGGGAGATCCATTGCAAAAATGCGTCGTCTGCAGCCACGACTCAAGGCTATCCAGGAACGCTACAAGGACGATCGACCCAAGTTGTCGCAGGCGATGATGGACTTGTACAAACGCGAGAAGGTCAACCCGGCCGCAGGTTGTCTACCGATTCTGATCCAGATGCCGTTCTTCCTCGCTTTTTACTGGGTGCTACTGGAATCCGTGGAGATGCGACAGGCGCCATTCATGCTGTGGATCCAAGATCTGTCCAGCCGTGATCCGTTGTTCATTCTGCCGTTTTTGATGGGTGTCGCGATGCTCATGCAACAACGCCTGAATCCTGCGCCGGCTGATCCGGTGCAAGCAAAAGTGATGAAAGTGCTGCCGGTTGTGTTCACCGTATTCTTTGCCTTCTTCCCCGCGGGACTTGTGCTGTATTGGTTCACCAATACGTTGCTGGGCGTCGCTCAACAATGGCAAATCAATCGGGTCGTTGAAGCTGAGGCACGCGACCAGCGCGATTAACGCGCTAGTGGCTAGTCAGTGTGCTGCGCACCTGCACGTCACTGTGCAACGTGCGATGCACTGGGCAGCGATCTGCAATTTCCATCATCCGCGCACGTTGCGCGTCGGTTAAATCACCTTCGAGCGTCACGTTGCGATGAAAAACGGTGATCGTCTCGCCGTCTGATTCTTCTTTATTGTGGGTCACATCGACACTGACTTTAGTGAGTGGCAGTGACTTATGGCGTGCATACATCTGGATGGTCATGCTTGTGCAACTTGCCAGCGCTGCGTCCAGCAGCGCAGTCGGCGTAGGCCCGGAATTACTACCGCCAACCGATGCCGGTTCATCGGCAACAATGTCATGTCCGGCAACGTTAATGTCAGTGCGAAAACTGCCAGTCCGGGTCGCTGCGACAGTGTGCCCGGGCGCGGCGCCGGGTCCAGGTTCCGCATCAGGCAAGTAGCGATCAGCCCAGCCGGCCAGGACGCGAGCCGCATAACTCGAGTCAGCGTTATTGCTCAGCAAATGATCCGCGGTATCGAGACTCACAAAGCTTTTCGGATGTTTTGCTTGTGTGAACAGCTCGGCGGCGTTGCTGACATCAACGGTCGTATCGATAGGCGAGTGCATAATCAATAACGCTTTGCGCATTCCAGCGACGGTGTCTGCCAGTGGTTGTTTGTGTAAGTCTTCGATGAACTGTTGTTTGATCGTGAACGGGCGTCCCGCGAGCAACACTTCGGCAGATCCGTCGCGTTCTATGTCCGCTGCCTTGTCACTAAACAGGTGGGTCACGTGCTCCGGCGTCGACGGCGAGCCAATCGTTGCCACGGCGACGGCGCTGTCAATTTGGGGCGCCGCCTGAAGGACGGCTGTGCCACCTAGTGAGTGACCTACCAACAGGGATGGCGCCGCATGTTGCTCGGCAAGCCAATTCGCTGCATCGATTAAATCCTCAACATTGCTGGAAAAATTGGTATCTGCAAAGTCACCATCGCTCTCGCCAAGCCCGGTAAAGTCAAATCGCAATACAGCGATACCGTGATCGGTTAGTGCGCGGCTGATGTTACCCGCTGCCTTGATGTTCTTGGTACAGGTAAAGCAATGCGCAAAAAGCGCAATCGCGCGGTACCCAACCTTCTCATCAGCGGGCCAATCGATCTGACCGGCCAATGTTTCGCCAGAGCGATTCGTGAAGGTGATGCGTTGTTGTTTCATGCCGGACTCCGCAAGCGCTAAAGATGATTGATATTCAATATACCGGTGCAGGCCGCTGAATATTGCAACCTTCGCGCAATTGTCGCAGTGTGCGCGAGTGCAAACACAAGACACTATCGTTGCGATCGCCTCTGGTGCCGGCAAAGCGGGTATCGGCATTGTGCGTCTTTCCGGTCCAGACGCATTCAACATTGCTCGCGCAGTGGCTGGAACGCTACCCGAGCCCCGCCAGGCTCAGCTGCGGTGGTTGCGCGATGCCGATGGCGCTCGTTTGGACCGAGGTCTGGTGATTTGTTTCGTCGCACCGCGCTCGTTGACGGGGGAAGATGTCGTAGAGCTTCAGGGTCACGGCGGTCCGGTCATTCTCGATCTGGTGCGCTCATCATGTATTGCCGCTGGCGCGCGCGCAGCTCGACCTGGCGAATTTTCAGAGCGAGCATTCCTGAACGACAAGATGGACCTTGCGCAAGCAGAAGGTATTGCTGACCTGATCAATAGTCAGACTGAACGCGCGGCGCGCGCCGCATTGCGTTCAATGCGGGGCGACTTCTCCGCAGCCGTTCACGCCCTTGTCGAACAACTGATTCGACTACGAATGTATGTTGAGGCAGCTATCGATTTCCCGGAAGAGGAAATCGACTTTCTGGATGATGCTGGATTGCAGCACCAGATCGATGCTGTGATCACCGCGTTTGATAACCTCCAAGCCAAAACGCGCGCCGGCCGTGCACTGGCGGACGGTCTCAATGTTGTGCTCATGGGCGCACCCAATGTCGGCAAATCCAGCATCATGAATGCACTGTCTGGCGATGCGACTGCGATCGTGACTGACATACCTGGCACGACACGTGACTTGATTCGCGAACCGATTGATCTCGACGGCGTGCCGGTTCAGCTGACCGACACAGCGGGTTTGCGTGATGCGACCGATGTGATTGAACGTGAAGGCATCAAGCGCTCACAACAGGCGCTGCAGAACGCCGATCATGCGTTGCTGTTGGTTCAAGCTGATGATGATGACGCTGCTGCCAGTGCGAGCGCACTGATCGAAAAAGTACCCCATGGCGCGACGATGACGGTCATTGTCAATAAGACAGATCTCACTGACGCAGCAAAGACGAATGCATTACTGGCTCAGATTCCAGCGCACTCATTATGCGTGTCTGCGCTAACAGGCGATGGGATCGATGAGTTGCGGCAAAGACTGATGGCCGTCGCCGGAATTGTTGATGGTGAGACAGAGGGCAGCTTCAGCGCTCGCCGTCGTCATGTGGGACTGTTGCAGCAAGCGCGCGCTCATGTCGATGCCGGTATCCATCAACTTCGGCAGCACAAAGCCGGAGAGTTACTCGCAGAGGAGTTGCGACTGGCGCAGCAACCACTGACTCAAATCACAGGGACATTTTCCAGCGACGATTTGCTCGGTCGCATCTTTGGTGAATTCTGTATCGGTAAGTAGATAACGAGACGTTTAGTTGTCTTGTTGATAGTCGGCGAGGCTAACCACGTCAGACTGCATCGCTTTGATATTGTCGTCTGCAGCGATTGCATGCACACAATTTCTACCGTTGGCTTTCGCCGCATAGAGCCCTTTGTCGGCGCGTCGCAACAGATCATCAATCGATTCTCCTGCTTCAAACGCCGCAACCCCGGCTGATACTGATATGGTCATATCATTATGGAAGCTGTGTGAGACGGTGCTGTGTCGAATACGCTCGGCACACTGCTCTGCCCCGGACAAATGCGTGCGTGGCAAAATCAGAATGAACTCCTCACCGCCATAGCGCCCCAACATGCGCGGCTCTACTACGGGCGACAACTCATCGAGCATGCGCAGCTCGCTACGAATACGATCCGCAACCGCAGCCAGAATCTCATCACCGGTCAGGTGGCCGAATCTGTCGTTCACTTGTTTGAAGAAATCGATATCCAGAATAACGATGGAGAAGCATTCGCCGTACCGGATCGCAGCTTCGCGTAACTTCCCCAAGTTGTCGATGATGGAGCGTCGGTTGTAGGCCTGCGTCAGGTGGTCGCGTTCGGCGAGCAGTGTGACCTCGCGCAGTAATTCCTGGAGGCTTTGATTGCGCGCAGTCAGTCGCGCGCGCAAGGCGCCCACATGGTTGCCAAAGTACGCACACCAAGCGAGCAAGCAACTTACGACAACGGCTCTGAAGATCAGCTCGGTAGGTGTCATTAAATGACTACCGGTCCATAGGTCGTAGGCTGTCAGCCCCATGTAGCCAACGAACGCGAATACCGCAAGCCCCATGAATTGTCTGGCTTGTAGTTGGAAGATGCCAAACATCAGACCAATCAGAAACACCGAGATCAGCAGATCACGCCATTCCGGCACAATCATCATGAACGCCATGAGCCAACCCAACCCGATGGTGCATTGGAACAACGTCAGCGATGGATCTTTGAACCGCAAGTTATAACCGGTAGAGAGTACGACCCAGAATGCGAGCGTCGTTGATGCGACGCCAAGACCTGTGATCCAAAGATGCAATGTTGGCGTGCTGATCATCTGGAAGAAGTGCGCGCCAATCGTCATCGCGGCCCACATACTGTAGAGGGCTGCCGACATATAAAAACGTTTCAGCCGCAGTCGCTGATCTTGCCGTACGTTTTGACTCATCGTCCCCATAACCGTTAATAGTAGCGCAGTGGGCATGCCCAATAATGCGTCTACTGTCACGAATTGTAAGAACTTCCCAGTATTGTCTTACATGAGCAAACTTTCGCGTTTGTAGAACCATATAGCGACGTAGGTCAGCAAAATTCCGATGACTACCGATGACACAACGGATACCGCAACGAACAGAGGCTGTAATGGTTCGCCTTTGACCAGATCAAGTATTAGCAAATGCTGGGACATGCTTGGAACGACCATCCATTCAAGGCTCGGTTTCATGTTCATGACGGCCGCGACCATAATCGGAATCGTTGGCACGAACATCGCAAAGGTTGTGTAGCTTTGCGCTTCTTTGAAGCTTTTAGTGAAGGATGCGACCAGCGTCATTAGTGACGCGCCGATTAACGCGAACGGTACGGTGACTAAAAACGCGGTAAGCGCTTGCACCGGACCGAAATTCACGCTCATGCCTAGTTGTTGTAGTGGAATAAACTGCAACACAGTCGAAAATGCCGTGAGCGCTAGCGCCAGCGACAATGTCATAAAGAAACAGGTTGCGGCGAGTTTGCCAATGAGTAGTGACGAGCGCTTGATCGGCAACGTCAACAAGGGTTCCAGTGAGCCGCGTTCGCGTTCACCGGCCGTACTATCGATCGCAAGATACATGCCGCCAGCGAGCATCGAGAACAACAGAAAGTAACTCAGCATACCGAGGATCAGCGCAGCTCGACCGCTAGGTGTTGATGTATCGACTTCATCAATCAGAATCGGGCGTGCGATGGACGGATCAACACCGCGTGCCAGCAATCGCATCGCGCCGATTTGTGAGGCGTACGCGTTCACCATGCCGCGCGCTCTGCGAGCTTGCCGCGATGCGCTGTTGTCAGCATTGTCGAGAACTAACTGCACGCGAGCAACGTTGACGCTATCCCAATCCTCAGCGAACGTCTCATCGATGATGAGAATCATTTCTTCATCGCCATTTCGCACCGCTTCCACGGCAGCGCCTGCGGCGATATCCAGACGATTGATTTCGGTGTCCTGGGACTCCAGGTGGGCGACCAGATTCGGTGCATTGGCGGCGCCGATGACAGCCAATGGAAGTGGTTTTTCAGCCGCCCCCGTCGCTTGCTTGAGTGTCATGCTAATCACAAACGCGAACAGAATCGGGCCGAACAGTGGACCAAAGACGAGCGCTGACAACATCGTGCGACGATCGCGGAAGTTGTCGCGAATCTCTTTGCGAAAGACAGTTGCGATACTCATGCTGGTTGCTCCGTTGCGCCGATGGCTTCAACGAACGCATCCTCAAGATCGTCGTGCCCGGTTTTCTGTTGTATTTCTTCTGTAGTGCCCGTCATCGCAACTTTGCCATCGGCAATGATCACGATCTCGTCACACAGCGCCGCGACTTCTTGCATGATGTGTGACGAGAACAGCACACACATGCCCTGATCGCGTAACTTGCGAACAATCTTGCGTAGGCTACGTGTCGCCATCACATCCAGGCCATTGGTCGGTTCGTCGAGGATGACGTTGCGCGGCTCATGCACCAGCGCGCGCGCCAGAGCAATCTTAGTTTTCTGCCCTTGTGAAAACCCTTTGGCACGTCGATCCGCGAAATCATGGATCTCGAGCAAATCGATCATTTTGTCGACTTGCGTTTTGACGTCGCGTTTCGCGATGCCATGCATTTGCGCAAAGTAAGCAATGTTCTCGCGTGCTGTGAGGTGGTCATACAGCCCGGCGCCATGCGGTAGCGCGCCGATGTTGCGCCGCGCTGCCAGCGGGTCGGCGATGACGTCGATGTCATCGATCCGCGCGCCGCCTTGGTCTGGCGTGATAGCGGTATACAACACACGCAACGTTGTCGATTTGCCGGCACCGTTAGGCCCTAGCAGACCGATGATTCGGCCGTTGTCTGCACGGAAGCTGACGTCTTTTACAGCTTGTACCTTGCCAAATGACTTGGCGATTTGGGTCACTTCAATCATGGTATTTCTTTATGGTGTTGGGCCGGCAGGGCCTACAAAAATTGGCATGCTGCGAAGACGCTCAGTACACGTTGGGTCAAGCTCGCCCGGTAGGGTTGAGTCGACAAACTGATCCATCAGGCGCGGTATGCAGCCGGTACCG
>JBCBZK010000099.1:0-13017 GCA_039815365.1 Pseudomonadota bacterium
AGCACCGACTCGATCATGTACTGATTGAGAAAAGCGGTGCGGGTGCGGCCATCGCTGTAGTTGCCCGCTTGCAGTAGCACGACGGCCTCCAATTCAGGAATAACCAATAGCGTTTGACCACCGTTGCCACTGGCATAAAACGTGTTGATAGATCGGCCGTCGACATCGAAGCTCCTCCGCCACCAAGCAAAGCCATAGTCGTCTTCGGTGTTGATCGACGCTTGCGGTGCCGCCGACATCTCAACATACGCCGCGGACAACAGGCGCTTGCCGTTCCATTGACCACCGTCAAGGTATAGCTGTCCGAGCTTCAGAAAGTCTCTAGGTTTCAGGCGAATACCACCCCCCATATAGGCATGGTAGGTCGGTGACAGATTCATTTCGTAATGACCGAGATTGAGCGGTCTTGCAAATGACTCGTCAAAGAACCGCTTCAACGACATACCGGTCAGTTCCTGCAATGCGGCGCCGACAACGTTGATGCCTCCTGTGCAGTAAACGCCCGCCTCGCCTGGCTCACGGATCATCCCCAGATCCAGTGTGTAACGATACCAGTCCGGCTGCGCCTGCTGGTTTTGCATGACGTCTTCGTTACCCGGTGAATCATAGTCACCGTCATCACAGTCGAGACCGGAGGACATCGTGATCAAGTGGCGCAGCGTCAGACGTGATTTGCGTGGATCCGGATTCGCATAGTTACTCACGCCGCCGAGAATGTCATAGACAGGTTGGTCAATACTGTCAGCCAAACCGCGGTGCAATGCGATACCGAGCAACGCCGACGTCAGCGACTTGCCCGCCGAACGCGAATCGTGCGTCATATCTCGATGGTGGCCGTGATAATACTCGTCAAGCACTAACTTACCGCGATGCGCGATATGCAGGCTGTGGATGTAAGGCTCGCGCAATTGTGTCGGCTCAAAATGTGCCACTGAGTTAACTGCGGCCAGCAATGGCGCTTCGTCCAATCCGCTGTCGCGGGGCGCGATGGTTTGCCAGCCATCATCGGTTTGTTCGGGACGCGGCAATTGCGTTAGCGTCGTTGGGTTGCGTCGCGAATAAAAGCCAGGCGCGTTCACTCGATCTCTGCGGGTAAACTCAAGCGTCTCGCCGGTACGACCAAACACCATGGAGAAACGCTCGCCCGGCTCCGTGCCTTGCGCAACCGTCATTGTGTCTCCGTCCGCGTTCGCAAAATGCAATTCATCACCGATTGCCGTGGCACTTGCTATTCGGAAGAAAACGCCAAAGTTGCGTTCGGGATTACGCAAGAACGTGTTGTAGCGCTCACCTTCTTCATTTCCCGTCTGGGTGTCGCGCACCAGTGGGATGTTCAGCGAGACGCGGTCCTGGTAAGGCGTGATTCGACCGGCAAGCATCGCACGACCTTGCCAGTCAAGCCGCACCGGGGTTGCGACCGGATAGCTCGCAATAACGCCGAAAGGTTGCACCCAATGGCCATAGATTGGCGCTTCGGGATCTGACTGATAGCCAATGAAGCGCCCATGCTCGCCGTAATCAAAGCGCCACTCCATACCGCCTTCTTCTTGTTCGCGACGAATCACTTTGGTGGTCTCGCCTTGCAGACGCGCTGTCCATTGGTCACCCAGCTGTTGCAACGTCACTGGCCCGTGAAAGTCCGGTCCGTAATGTTTTTCCGCAACCCAAAGACCACTCCAGTCTGTTGAACTGTCGTTGCTGGCCTGCGATTGGCCATGAGCCGTTGTAGTGCAGATGCTCAGCAGCGCGGCGGCGGCTATGGTGCTAACGATTTTCATGATGTCCCCAGTTGGAAAGGTCTGTTTCGAAATTAATAGGTGACTGTTCTAAAGAACGCCTTCTATTCTGCACGTGCCTGCAACCACTGCTTGACTGGCTCCCGGCCACTGCACATGTTCTGCTTGAGCGCTGCACAGGCTTTGCGCAAGTCGCCATTGCGAAGCGCGGTGACAATAGTCTGGTGCTCGCTTCCGGCCACCCAGACATTCTTTGTCTCCCGAAACAACGCATACTCGTACCGCCGTGTACGCACGATGATCTGTTGAATCAACTCAAGCAGGATCCGATTGGGACAATGGGCAAGTAGCTCGGTGTGCCATTCGTTATCAAGGTCGATCGCTTTCGATGGGCTCTTGGTATCAAGCAGTCGGCGGTTCAACGCATCTAGTCGGTCGAGTCGTTTCTCTGCAGGGATGCCCGCGAGACGCAGCGCTTCAGGATCGAGTAGTGGTCGGATGTCGTAAAGCTGCTCGAATTCCTCGAGTGTGAGCGGCGCGACAAAAAAACCGCGACGCGCTTCGCGCGTGACAATCTTGTCAGCCACCAAATGCCCAAGCCCTTCGCGTAACGGGGTTCTGCTGACACCAAGTTTTTCGGCCAGGCTGACCTCATTGATGCTGTGACCGTCGCCGAGTGCACCATCGACAATGAGCTCGCGCACTGCATGCGCTACCGCTTGGCTAATGTTGGCTTTGTTTATTTGCATTCTGTATACAATATACAACCTAACCCGTGAGTCAACCCTCTTTGTTGCGACCCACGGTTCGGTCTGGCTCGTGATCCGCTATATTGTTCACTCTACCCTTGCTTCGTCTGGGATCCGCGATGCGAACACTTGTGATCTTTAGCCTCCTACTCGTCATAGCACCAAACACACTGCGCGCTGAGCCCGCTCCGGACCATGACGATCTCGTCACGTTGTTTGCGCAATGGCGTGCATTTGAGCAACCACCACTTTTCGAAGGCGCACCGGACTACACCATGGCGAGCTTCGAACGCCGTCAACCAGCATTTCTGGCATTACGCGCCCGCCTCGACGCGTTCGATATCTCGAGTTGGCCGATACCACAGCAGGTTGATTGGCACCTTGTCCGCGCTGAAATGAATGGCTATGACTTTAATCGACGGGTTCTGAAGCCTTGGTCGCGAGATCCTGCATTTTACAAGTCGTTGTGGACATACCGCAGTGATGTACCGGCGCACGAGGGGCCGACGAACCATGCAGCTGTTGAACTATGGACCTATGAATTTCCGTTAACGCAAAGCGAGCAAGCCCGTTTGACCGACGAACTCGCGGCAGTTGCGCCGCTGATGCGACAGGCTCGCCAGAATCTCACCGGAAACGCCCGCGATTTATGGGTTGCTGGCATCCGTGACATTCGTCGTCAGCGCACCGTTCTTGACAGTCTCGCGGACCAGATCAAAGACTATGCGAGTGATGCACTACTAGATGAGATGTCGCAAGCAAGTGCGGAGACGACGAAGCTCATTGATTGGCTTGAGGACAAAGCGCCGTCCAAGACGGGGCCGTCTGGCATCGGCAAAGACAACTACACCTGGTATCAACAACACGTCCATTTAGTGCCGCTGAGCTGGGAAGATGAAGTGCGCTTGCTTAAGCGCGAACTCGCACGCGCTTGGTCATCGCTCAAGCTTGAGGAGCAGCGCAATAGATTACTCCCGCCATTGCAGGCCGCGACAACGCCTGAGGAATACGATGCAAAGGCTAAGGATGCCGTCGAGCGAATCATGCAGTTCCTTGATGAGCGCGAGATCGTTACCGTTGCAGACTATATGGCGCCCGTTATGCGTGAGCATATGGGGCAGTTCGTCCCGCAAGCGGAGCGGAATTTTTTCTGGATCACGGCGCACTATGATCCAGCGCCGCTATTTACCCATTGGTATCACTGGTTTGAGCTAGCCCGGATGGACACAACGCCACACGCGAGCCCTGTTCGCCAGGGCGCGTTGCTCTACAACATCTTCGACAGCAGAAGCGAAGGCACCGCAACTGGCGTTGAGGAAATGTTCATGCACGCTGGGCTGTACGACGACAGTCCTCGTTCGCGTGAGCTTGTCTGGATCATGTTGGCGCAACGCGCGGCACGAGGTCTTGGCTCTCTCTACGCGCACGCCAATGAAATGACGATGGAACAAGCAGGTGGTGTGCATATGGCCTATACACCGCGCGGCTGGATGAAGACTGAAGAAGAATTACTTGTCTTCGAACAACACTTGTATTTGCGTCAGCCCGGGTATGGCACGAGCTATGTGGTTGGGAAATATTTGTTGGAACAGACGCTGGCGGACTATGGCAAACAACGCGAGGACGCCAACGCGCCGTTTTCACTAAAAGCATTTTTCGATGAGCTGAACGCGATCGATAGCATTCCGATTTGGTTGTCTCGCTGGGAAATGACAGGATTGAGTGACGGTGTGCTTCCGGCAAGTCAGTGCGAACGGGAGTCTTGTAGTGAGTAACAAGGCGTTACGAATAACTGCAAAGGCACTGCTAGTCGCCGTTTATGGTGGGTTCACGATGACATCCGCCAGTGCCGAAACAGGCTGCAGTACTTTATTTGATTTCTCGCAGCCAAGCGCCGTTTCGCAGTGGCGCTCTGTGAACGACAACGTTATGGGTGGGCGTTCACGCGGCGGCCCTAGCGTCGTTGCAGATGGACTGTTGTTCTCCGGCAGCATAAATACCAATGGTGGCGGTTTCTCTTCGCTACGCGCGAGTCTGGACATCGGTAGTCTTGGCGGGATGGACGCTATTCGACTGGAATGGCAACCGGACGCACGCCGCTACCAATTGAGCATCCAGACGAACGTAAGGTTTAGGGGAAGGCCCGTTGCCTACCGTGCCGATATTCGTAGATTGTCGGTCGGCGATTGGTCGCGACCCACCGTATTTTTCTCTGAGCTCAAACCGACTGTATTCGGCCAACGTGTTCGTGCGCCGGCGTTCGACCCTTCCAGAGCAAGCAGTATCAGTTTGTTTATCAATGACGGACAAGATGGCCCGTTTCGGGTTGCAGTGCGCACGATCAGCGGGTGTTCACTGTAGTAGGTTGTTCGATACGTCATTACGTAGAGTTTGATCGGCACCCGTCGAGCCGGACGAGCCAAACTACGCAAGAACTGCACATTCTCTGCGTCTTTACTTCGCATGTTGACCATTAGAGTGTCGCCAAACGTCACTCACAGGTTGATTGTCACATGGGACTCAAAAGCACTCGCGGCATGCGACGCACCATTTTACTCATTTGCACATCGGCAATGCTCGCCGGTTGCGGAGGCTCTGATAGCGAAGCGCCAACGATAGAGGTCACTGTGTCCGCTGGTCCGGACTTTTCGGTCGGGGAACGCGCGTTCGTGTCCGTGCAAGGTGAAGTGCTGGATGCTACAAATTCCACGACCCTGAGTTGGAGTCAGGTTTCCGGGCCAATGGTGCAGATAAACGACGCACAAACGGTGTCGCCGGGATTCCGGGCACCCGCGACTAATGCTGACGAGAGTATCGTCCTGCGCCTGACTGCGTCGGATGCGGGCAGCGTTTCTGCGACCGACGACGTAACGATCACCATTCTGGACAGTGTCACGTCGCCACAAGGTATCGACGAGGACACCGGCGAGCGTCGGGATCGAGCGCGGCGCGGACGTAATGGCAATCGACCGATGGTCGATAGTCGCGAGGTACGAACGTTCGACGGAACAAGCAACAACATTGCAAACCCGACCTGGGGCGCTGCGTTCACGCAACTGGCACGCTGGGGCGCGGTTGACTACGAAGATGGGATCTCTGCAATGGCCGGGAGTGAGCGTCCTAGCGCCCGTGTCGTTTCCAACAACGTCGTTGCGCAAGATGAAGGTCAGTCGATACCGAATACTTTTGGTACCACCGACTTTCTGTGGCAGTGGGGTCAGTTCCTTGATCATGACATTGGCATTACCGATGGCGCGGAAGAATCGGCAGATATTGCTGTGCCTACCGGCGATAACTTTTTCGACCCTGACAGCACCGGCCAACAAGTCATCCTGTTCAGTCGGGCGTTCTTCGATTCTTCGACCGGTACGGATGCGGGTAATCCGCGCCAACAGGAGAATGAAATCACCGCTTGGATTGATGGCAGTATGATTTACGGATCAGACGACGAACGCGCGGCGGCTCTGCGCGTCTCCGAGGAAAGCCCGTTCCTCGCGACTAGCGATGGCAATTTGTTGCCGTTTAATAGCGTCGGTGCGACTAATGCAAACGCGTTCGGTGTCGATGACGATCAGCTATTTCTCGCGGGCGATGTGCGCGCCAACGAACAGGTCGGTCTAGCCGTCATGCACACATTGTGGGTTCGCGAACACAATCGTATCGCAGCGATTCTTTTGGACGACAACCCGACGGCTGAAGGTGAGGCAATCTACCAAGCGACTCGGCGGCTTGTGATCGCGAAAATTCAGAAGATCACGTATGACGAATACCTGCCTGCCTTGATTGGCGCGGATGCACTGGCCACCTATCAAGGCTACAACGCAGACGAGAACCCAGGCATGTTCAACGAGTTTTCGGTCGCCGCTTATCGTTACGGACACTCGCTAGTCAACGAAACACTGCTGCGTATTGATGCCAATGGAGCAACGGTCGCAGATGGTGATCTCGCCTTACGCGAGGCCTTTTTTACCGCGCCTTCTATTCTCGACAGCGAAGAGAGTCTTGAACCGATTCTTCGCGGTATGGCATCGCAACTCAGCCAAAGACTCGATGCAAAGGCGAACAATGACCTGCGCAATTTCCTGTTTGGCGCACCTGGCGGTGGTGGGTTGGATTTGTTGTCTCTCAACATTCAACGCGGTCGTGATCACGGCGTACCGTCATACAATGACATGCGCGAGGTTTTCGGCCTGACAAGAGTGGCAGTGTTCGCGGACATCACCTCAGATGTCACGCTGCAAACCGCACTGGCGGTCACCTACAACAGTGTCGACGACATTGACCTGTGGGTGGGAGGTTTGAGCGAAGACCCGCTCACGGCCGAAGGCTCCCAGCTCGGGGAGTTGTTCCGTGCGATGCACGTGCGGCAGTTCGAAGCGTTCCGGGACGCGGATCGTTTCTGGTACGAACGTGATCTGACGTCGGATGAGCTTCGGCGCATTGAATCGACAACGCTCGCTGACGTCATTCGCGACAACACAACTATCGGCGACGAGATTCAAGACAACGTCTTCTTCGTGCCATAGATCTGAGGCACCGGTAGCAACTGATGAATTGACCTACGGCGACCGGTGCGCAACGACCCTTGTACGTTGCGCGTAATGGGCATACCGTTACACTCCGATGACGATATCCCATGAGGATTTGCGAATGTCAGCAAGCCTTGTCGCCGCTTTACCCAAAGCGGAGTTGCACGTTCACCTCGAAGGCACACTAGAGCCCGAATTGATGTGGGCGCTCGCCGAACGCAATGGCGTCGCGCTCCCGTTTGCCGATGTCACCGCAATCCGAGCTGCGTACGATTTCTCCAACCTGCAAGACTTTCTGGATGTGTACTACGCAGGCATGGATGTACTGCTTACGCAGGCGGATTTTTATGATCTGACGATTGCCTATTTAGATCGCGCCAGAGCAGACAATGTCAGACATGTGGAGCTGTTTTTTGATCCGCAAGCGCATATCGCACGCGGCATTGCCCTTAACTCGATCATGAATGCTCTTGCAGACGCGACACAGTATGCGAGTTCCAAGGACATCTCTCTATTATTGATTCCGTGCATCCTGCGTCATTTGTCGGCCGCAGATGCAGATCATCTGTATCAGCAATTGACACCTTTTCGCGGTGCCATTACCGGCATTGGACTGGACTCAAGCGAAGTCGATCATCCACCGGTCAAGTTTCAATCGGTGTTCGAGCGGGCCAAAGCAGACGGTCTGAAGTTGGTCGCTCATGCCGGAGAGGAAGGCCCGCCTGATTATGTTTACCAAGCCTTGGATGTTCTTGGCGTAGATCGCATTGACCACGGCAATCGCGCGATGGAAGACGCGCAGCTTGTCAGCAGGCTCCGAGATCTTCAGATTCCACTCACCGTCTGTCCTTTGTCCAATCTGAAGCTCAATGTCATCGACGATATCACGTCGCATCCGATCGAGCGCATGTTGGATGCAGGATTATTGGCAACCATTAACTCCGACGATCCTGCCTACTTCGGCGGCTACATCAATGACAACTTTATCGCGGTTCAACAGGCGCTAGCGCTCTGCGATCAGCAACTGATTGAGCTTGCCAAAAACAGCTTTCGTGCTGCATTTATCGATGAGGCAGAGAAGTCGCGCCACATCGCGAGCATTGATGCTGTGACCGCTGACGCATGATGCAGGCGATGCCCGCGCAGGCGCCGGTGTCTTATCGTACGCTCTTGGTACTCACTGTTGCGCAAAGCTTCGGACACTGCGCGACACCGATTGTCGTATTGCTTGGCGGTATCGTTGGCGCGCAGCTCGCGCCTTCGCTCAATTGGGCCACCCTGCCGGTTGCAACGCTTATCATTGGCGTTGCGTCTGCCACCATACCGGCCGCGTTGTTGATGTCTCGTGTCGGGCGCAGAAAGGGTTTCATCACTGGAACGCTGATCGGAATTGGCGGCGCGCTCTTCGGAGCGACCGCCGTGTGGTCTGAGTCGTTTGTGCTGTTATGCTTAGGCGCATTTTTCATTGGCCACAACGCCGCGTTCATGCAGCAGTTTCGTTTCGCCGTCGCTGAATCCGTGCCGCAGGAAAAAGCGGCCAAAGCGATATCGGTTTTGATGTTGGCGGGCATTGTCGCAGCGGTGCTCGGGCCAGAAGTCGCACGCCGATGTAGCGTGATCGGCGAATGGCCTGTTTACGTCGGTTCGTTCGTAGGGATGGCGGTTTTGTTATCGCTCTCTTTGCTCATTCTGGTGGCTTTCTATCGAGATACCCCGACACGTAACGTTACGGATGAGTTCGTCCCTCGCCCGCTCGGCGCGATACTGGCGCAGCCCAGGCTGATCCTTGCAATCGCCGCGGCAGCGGTTGCCTACAGCGTAATGAGTCTGATCATGACGGCAACCCCGCTGAGCATGCACGAAATGGATGCGCACACGCTTGATGCCACTACTTGGGTGATTCAAAGCCATATTCTTGCGATGTATGTGCCTTCGTTATTCAGCGGCGTGTTGATTTCGTGGTTTGGTGTAAGGCGAATCATCTTTGCCGGGTTTGCATCGATGATTGCGTGTGTTTGTGTCGGTTGGGGTGAGCCGCAACTCATGCATTACTGGGGCACGATGGTATTGCTCGGGATCGGTTGGAATTTTCTCTTCCTCGGGGGAACCACCCTACTCACACAAACCTATCACAGCGCGGAGCGTTTCAAGGTGCAGGCCGTCAACGATTTCCTGGTTTTCGGACTACAGGCTTTAGGCTCTATAGGGGCCGGCGTATTGTTGGCTGGCATCGGCTGGAATGGTGTGATGGCATTTACGCTACCGTGGCTTGGGCTACTGATGATCGTGATTGTTGTGGCCGGCAAGGCGACGCGACCAGCAGCGACTTGAACTCACATGGCACGTTCACGTCGTGCAGTGACGCCTAGACGTTATCCGGCCAATACCAGGCTGGTTTGTCGAGATCACGCTGACCCTCAACGGTCGTCGCACCCAGCGTTTTTTGCAAATGGACGCATTCGCATGCCGGTTCGTCGGCAAGCGCGTCAATCAATGCTGGTGCGTGTGATACGACCCACACCTGACTCACCGTTGCTGCGCGCGTGATTAACCTTGCGAGCGCTGGCAACAAATCCGGATGCAAGCTGGTTTCAGGTTCGTTTAGAACCATCAATGGCGGCGGTCTCGGCGACAGCAGTGCCGCGACCCACAACAGATATCGCAAGGTACCATCTGAAAGCTCGGCGCTTGATAGCGGGCGCAACAGTCCATGCTGGAAAAACTGAAGACCGAAACGATTGTCTTGTTGGACATCGATTTCAACGCGTGCGCCCGGGAACGCGTCCTCAATTGCGTCTGCGAGCGCTTCATGATCACCGACTTCGATGATTGTCTGCAACGCCGCCGCAACGTCGCGACCATCATGATGCAATACGTTGGTGCGCGTACCTAGTTGTGGTGTCCGCGTGACTGCCCCGCTATCAGTGCGAAAATGATCATAGAAACGCCAACTACCCACCAACTGCCGCATACTCATGATTTCCGGCGCTGCATTTGGGTCAGCTAACTCGCTGAGCATGCTGTCGTATACGGCCAGATGTTGCTCGATCACTTGCCATTGCCTGTCGTGGCGTGACCGGACGACAGGACCGTCGCGGTCGACCAGCGCAGCAGCGGGTCTGAAGAAATCACCACTCCAAATGACCTCTCGTTTGATCTCGGGATCGAGTGCGAACAGACTCGCGCCACCCGTTGGTAAGCCCAACGAGACGCTGTAACTGAGTGTATCGCCGGAGAACCCAAGTCGTAACCGACTGCGCTTTTGGCGCGGACCACCCTGAACCGGCACCTCGCCGGACTTCATTCGTTTCGAGAGCGTTTCGGGGCCCGCCCAGAACGTTCGGTCGAGACCACCCTCTCTCGCCAACGCGCTCACGACGCCTCCGGACGCCGTATCGGACAATAAACGCAATGCGCGATAAAGGTTTGATTTGCCGCTGCCATTCGCACCGGTTATGAGCGTCAACTGCCCTACGGGAATGACCAATTCCATCAGAGAGCGGTAGTTGGCGACGGCAAGCGTATGGATCATTGACTCTACTATGAAAGGCCCAATATCCAATCACTATAGACGATTCCTCGGAATCTTTTTTCGCTGGGACAGGAGCACAAAGCAATGATGACGTTAAGACGATCAACGGACAGAGGTCATGCGAATTTCGGCTGGCTGGATAGCAAGCATTCGTTTTCGTTCGGTGAGTACTACGACCCGCAGTACATGGGTTTCGGAAGTCTACGCGTCATCAATGAAGATCGTGTTGAAGCTGGCAAAGGGTTCGGTACGCATGGACATCGCGATATGGAAATTGTTTCGTACGTGATAGACGGCGCTCTGGAACACAAGGACAGCCTTGGTACAGGGTCTGTACTGCGCGCAGGCGACGTTCAAAGAATGAGCGCCGGAACCGGCGTACAACATAGTGAGTTCAACCATTTCGACAATGCGCTCGTGCACTTTTTGCAAATCTGGGTCATTCCGGAGCGCGACGGCATTGCCCCGGAGTACGAGGAAAAGCACTTTTCACGCGACAATAAATTGAATCGATTGTGTCTGGTGGCGTCACGCGACGCGCGACTCGACTCATTGCGAATTCACCAGGACATTGATGTCTATGCATCACTTTTGCAAAAGGGACAGCGTCTATCGCACGCAGCCGGCGCTGATCGTAAGTTCTGGGTTCAAGTAGTGCGTGGTAGCGTGGATATAGACGCACAACAACTCAACGCAGGCGATGGTGTGGCATTGGCGGAGCTTGGCGCTAACGAACTCATCGAGATTACGGCTACAAACGACGCTGAGTTTTTATTGTTCGATATGGCATAGTCACCGACCACGACGCGCCGGTGCCTGCCGCATCGGCGTTCAGTGGTCTTTTGGCATCGCCCGTGTTGCAGCAACCTTGTCGATTTTAAGCTCGGCTGCCCGCTTGCTTGTCAGTGCAGCACAGCCAAACAAGTGTCACGAACTGAACCCTCTACCGGCGACGCTGTCTCAAAGCTGCGAGGTATGTGACCAATTCGTGACAATACGCGTGCGACACTCACGACGCCGTCGCATACGCTTTATACTAGAACGACTGTCTTCAAGAATAAGAAAGGCTCGCTCATGATGTCGAGATATCAGCGTATTGTCCTGTGGATTGCCTGCGGCGCACTGCTGTCAACGTCCGCCAACGCGAAGATCAACCTGGGACAGTTACAGTTTAATGATCGAGACTGGACGGTTCAGCGCCAAGGCGATGAGAGCGAACTTCGCAAAGGCAGCGGCGTGCTTCGAATCAGTCAACCGCAGCCACTGTCCGCCACGCCTGAGCAAGCACTCAAGCAGTTGCTGGTCTCCGCAGGTGGGAAATCCGACTGGAAAGTGATTCCTGTCAGTCTCGTCGCAGGTTATGACGGCTTACTATCAACAGGCTTTACGAAGGCAGGCAAAACGCGGACGTACGTTGCTGCGTTGCTGGTCTACGAGGGTCGCCAATCGGTGTCGATAACACTTGTCGATGTAGGCAACAAAGGTCGCAACAAACTCAAGCAGTCTTTTGGCCGAATTCTCAAAACGCTGTCCATTGATGGCTGGAAAAATGAAAATCGCAATAAACGGCCACCCTCGGATCTTGCCGGTTTCTATGTCAGCGCAGCCGAGACTAGCGCTGGCTCGAGTAGTACTAGTGATGCTGCGCAACAAGGCGCAAGCGGCCTGTGGCTGACCAAGAGCGGGCACATTGTTTTCACGGAAACGGCGATGGCCGGTGATGCCAAGGCATATTGCAAAGCCTATGCACGTCAGTGCAGCAGGTACCAGTACGTCAACGGCAGTCTGACGACAACGCGCGTGGCGACGAAGCAGCTGCAAAAACTGCAACTGCGCCAGCGAGAGTCTCGTGAACTCGTTATCGACGGTAAAGATCTCATCCTTGCGTCGCGCCGTTATCGGCATGTCGCGCCAGCAACCGGATTGCGCCTGAACGATCGGTACCAATTTGTCGACCCCGACTCGGCGCGTGGCGCTAACGGCGCAGCTGTTGGGAATGCCACGCAGGTCGTTTACGATTTCAAGCCGGACGGTACCTTTTCTCGAGGCGAATACCCTTTGCGCTCTAATGCCGACGATCTCTCGACCGGCGCCGTTGAGGCAGATGGCAGACTCGCATCTGGAAACTACAAGATCGAGGGTTTCACAATACGGCTTTCGTATGAGTCTGGGAAAACTGAAAACAAAGCGTTCTTTTTGTTCGACGACGTCGCTGTGATCAGCGGCTACCCGCACCAGCGAATGGATTGACGGCAACGCCAGTAATAAAGCGAGCAACGCACAGGTCATCTGTAGCGAATCAATCATGGCACTACAGGAATCGCCGTATGACCGCTGCAAGATTTGTTACTGTGTTCAGTCTTTTTTTCGCCAGTTTCGCCTATGCGCAAGACATCCCCGTCAATCCGTCTATCGGCGGCTACAGCCCGGTCTCGTATTTCACCGAAGACGAAGCGCAGCTCGGCGATCCT
>JBCBZK010000013.1:0-40749 GCA_039815365.1 Pseudomonadota bacterium
CAAACAGCAGCACGTCAGGGAGCTCACGTAAGCCGTCATGATAGGTCCGGATGAAATGCCAGGACCGGCCCCCATCATCGAACCGCACAGCCCGCTGGCAGGAACCTTGCATGTGGCTAAGCACGAGGTGGTCGCGTCCGCCTTGGACGTTGGTTTCCCACTCACGGACGAAGCTCTGGCCATCCCAAGACTCCGGCGTCGCTCCTCCCGCCCACTCGACCACGCTGGCCGCGACGTCGAAGTGGTAGCGTAGCGCTCTGTCTATCGGCCGTCTGCCCTCGGTATTCACCCCGGGCCAGCGGATGATCATAGGCACACGTGTGGTGACGTAGTCCGCCGTCTGATGGCAGCCGTAGACGTTCATCTCGCCCAGCGTCTCGCCGTGGTCGGCCGAGATGATGATGGCCGTATCGTCCAGGACACCGAGGGACGCGAGCGTGTCGAGCAGTTGGCCGATGTGCTGATCGACGTAGCGGATCGCCGTGTCGTAACCGATACCCAGACCATTCTCGTTTTTGAGCACAACGCGATCGACGAAGTAACCCACCAGACGCGACAGGAACACGACGAAGGTGTTCACGACACCCTGAATCAGCGTCAGCGTGACCATGTCGCCGTTCGCGACATGCGTCACTTCGTGCGCCAGCACAGCCTCGGCCTCGTCACGCGTCATTGAGCGCATCAGCCCTGTGCTGACTGCGACTAACGCATTGTTTTTGTTGGCACCCGTCGCAAACGCGTTCACTTCCGGCGAATCGTACATCGCGACTTCTGGCACGCCAATGCCGGCTTGCTCAGCTTGACGCTTCACCGTTGCGAGCAACCACTGCTCCGTTTCATTGCGCGGTTCGGTGATGACCTGCGCGCCTGTAGAGCGTTTGGCCATCCACTTGGACAAAAACAAAGAGATGAATGAACCGGCAAAACCAATCACGGCGGACATGATCAGCAAGGCGGTCAAATCGAGCGACCCTGCTGAATCCAGCACACCAGTTTTACCCATCGCGCTGAAAATGATGCTGATAACAGCCAAAATCGCGACGTTTGTGATCAAAAACAGACCTATACGGTTCATGACGGTCTATGCCTCTTAAAAAAGTTAGATACCTAATATGGCGACGTCGGCGCCTGCTTTCAAGCGCACCCGCCAACAAGCGGCACACGGTACACTGTGCCGCGATGGGCGCCTATTGCTACACATGTAAGACACACGAATGACTGCCGAGTTCATGAAGCTTAAGTTTGTGCACCCGAAACACTGGCCAATCTGGCTGGCTATCGGCGTCCAACGACTGGCGGTATTGCTACCCTGGCGCCTGCAAATCGTCATTGGCCGCGGTATCGGCTGGCTGGCCCGCCATCTGGCAAAGCGCCGTCGTACGATCGCCGCTGACAATCTGGCGCAAGTCTTCCCTACGCTCACCGACGCAGAGCGCCACCATTTGCTGAAGGCACACTTCGCCGAACTGGGTATCGGCATTATGCAAATTGGTATGGCGTGGTGGGCGTCGGATCAGCGGTTGTCGAAATGGATCGACATTGAAGGACTTGCCCATTTGCGCGAGCGCGAGCCTGGCCAGGCAGCATTGCTGGTGGCAGGTCATTTCACAACCATCGACATCGTTGGACGCGGCCTGAACCTGTATGCGTCCATGGACGCACTGTATCGACCGTTAGGCATTGAATTGCTCGACGTGTTTACGCGGCACGGACGCAGGCGCTGCACGCAACATCTGATCGACAAGCACAACCCCAAAGCGCTGTTGCGACGCATCCGCGCCGGCGCGAACATCTGGTTAGCCGTCGATCAGGCGGACACCACCGCGAGCGGCGTTGACGCACCATTCTTCGGCATACCGGCAGCAACGAACACCACCGTCACCAAGTTGGTTGCCAAGCACAATGCGGCGGTCATCCCGGTGTTGTGTACACGTCAGGCGAACGGCCGCTTTCGCATCGTCATTGATGCGCCGCGAGAGGGTTTTGGCGAAGATCTCGTGCGCGACGCGACGCAGCTCAACGCCATTGTGCAGTCTCAGATCGCCGATGCGCCCAGCCAGTACTACTGGGTCCACAGACGCTTCAAGCGGCGCGATGAAACGTTGAGTGCAAACCCATGACCGATCAACGCGAACGTCGCTTGAGCCAATACCTCGCTCCGAAGTATTGGCCGGTCTGGTTGTTGTTTGGCGCGCTACGCGCGGCCAGTGCATTGCCATTCCGCACGCAGATGTGGCTCGGCGCCGTGCTAGGTCGGCTGTCGATGCGCCTGTTGCCGAAACGCCAGCGAGTAGCGCACCGCAACTTGCGACTGTGTTTCGCAACCATGGACGACAACGAACGCCGCACGCTAGTCAGAGCGCATTTCGAAAATCTGGGGATCAGCATTTTTGAAATGGCGATGGCCTATTACCGACCCGCGCGGCTGCTTGACCGCATCACGGTGCATGGCGCTGAGCACCTCGATCAACAACCCGACAAACAGATCATTTTATTGACCGCACACTTTGGCGCCCTCGAGGTTGGCGGCACGGCATTGAAAGCACGCGGCCTTGTGTTTGATGCCGTCTATCGCAAAGACCGCAACCCACTGGTCAGCGAACTGATCCGCCGTGGCCGCGAAAACGCAGGTCGCCAAACAATTGAGAAAAGCAATATCAAAGAAATGGTGCGAAGTCTGCGCAGTGGTGTGCCCGTCTGGTATGCGCCAGACCAGAGTTACCGCCGTAAACAAAGCGCGCTGCTCGACTTTTTTGGTGAGCCTGCAATGACCAACACCGCGACCAGTGCGCTGGCACGTCTCGGCAAGTCAGCGGTGATTGGCTTTTTCCCACACCGGCGTGCAGACCGCAGTGGTTACGATATTGTTGTTCACCCGCCTTTAGCGCGGTTCCCAAGCGACGATCCGCTCGCGGACACGCTGCGCATTACCGAGATTTTTGAAGCTGAGATCCGGCGCTCGCCCGCGCAGTACTTTTGGGTACACCGCAAATTCAAAGGGCGGCCCGACACACTCGACGACGCCTATGCCGATCTTGCCAGCGAAGCGCTCGAATAACCGTCAAGTAGCGCCAGCCAATCGGCGGCGGAGAATGCGAACGCCGCGTTCTCACCACTGAGTTTGCGCAGCGAACGCTGCAAACGCTCGAGGTTGCTGCGTTGCCAATCGCCCGGCGCACGCATCTCACCGCGATCGAAATCCAGCACAAACCAATCGCCGGCACCGTTAATCAGCAGGTTGTGCGCATTCAGGTCGGCGTGGAATACACCAGCATCATGAAAGCGACGCAACGTGGCGCCGAGTGACTGCCACGCAGCTTCCTTCAGCGGCGCTTGCGCCAACGACTCCGCCAAGGTCGCAACGTCAGCAATGCGGCGCGTCAACAGGTCGGCGCGATACCACAGACCGTGGCGCACGTAGCGTGCCGCAATTGGTTGAGGGACTGGCAACCCTAGTGCCACAAGCCGCTGCAGCAAACGCCACTCCAGAAATCCACGCGAGCGCGCAGCGCCGCGCGCGAGATATCGGTCTGACAGCAATCGCGCGACCATCCCACCTCGGTAGTAGTGACGCAATGCAAATTCGCCGTTGTCGTCAGCAACGAAAGTCGTCGTGCCGCGACCTGCGCCTGCCGTGCCTCGTTGCTGCGGCCAGTCGCGCGCGCGAAACAGATAATCCGGCGCAGCAGCATAGACAGAATGATCGAGTAATAGTTTTTGTTGTTGCGCCATTCTTCGTCTCTCCGCACGGCGCGCTATGCGCCGCGCGACGCTATATTACCTGATTTGCGCATCCGGACCGCACTGGTGGTGGCCGCACGGGCAATGCGCCCGTTACACTGTTCGCATGAGCGATTCCGATCCGAAGTCCCTTTGCATCCTGCGCCTTTCTGCGATCGGCGACTGTTGCCATGTGCTGGCCGTCGCACGAACACTGCAAAAACATCTGCCGCAAACCGCCATCACATGGGTCATTGGCAAGACAGAGTCCCAGCTCATGCAAGGCCTGGATGGCGTCGAGCTGGTCGTTTACGACAAACACGCTGACCGGCAAACGCGACGCGCTTTCGCGGCAACGCTGCGCGAACGTCGCTTTGACGTGCTGCTCAACATGCACGCGTCATGGCGCGCCAATCGCGTCAGTCGCTGGATACGCGCACCGCGAAAAATCGGTTTCGACAAAGCGCGCGCGCGCGACATGCAGTGGCTGTTCACCAACGATGCGATAGCTGCCCAACAGCGCCCACACGTGATCGATGGATTTTTCGGCTTCGCTGAGCGCGTCGGCGTCAGCCAACGCGAATTTAGGTGGCAACTGCCGCTCACTGATGAGCACTACACCGTCGCCGACAGACTTAGCGACGGTGAGCGACCGATCGTTGTTATCAGCCCGTGCTCGAGCGAGCGACGCAACAACTACCGCAACTGGCCAGCAGCGCGTTTTGTCGAGGCAGCTGCGCACGTGATGCACCGCTACGGCGCTATCGTCGTCGTGACGGGTGGTGGCCGCGCGGTGGAGCATGAATACGCACAGTGGATCTGCAATGACGGTCCGGATGGCATCCACGATCTGGTCGGCAAAACGTCACTGAAAGAACTGGCCGCGTTGATTGATCGTGCGAGCGTCGTTTTGTGCCCCGACTCCGGTCCGGCACATATGGCGAGTGCCGTCGGCACGCCGGTCGTCGGTTTGTATGCGACGTCTAATCCGGGGCGCACCGGACCGGTGTTGCAACCGGAGCACACCGTCAACGCTTACCCCATAGCATTGCAACAGTTTATGGGTAAGACGCCGGACGACGTGCGCTGGGGCCAGCGAGTGCGTCATGCCGACGCGATGTCGTTGATTGAGGTCGCTGACGTTACGCGCGCGTTGGACGCACTGCTCGCTTGAATCGCTAGCCTGCCAATACCGCGCGTACGCTATTTAACACCGGATCAACGTCAATCTGATGCAAGCAGTTCAAATGTTCTAACGGACACTCACGTTTGAAACACGGGCTGCAGGACAATTGCAGGTAGTGCACATCGGCGCGCTCGGTCAGCGGCGGCGTCATCGCCGGGCTGCTCGAGCCGTACACAGCAACCACATGCGTGCCTACGGCCGCAGCAACATGCATCAGCCCTGAATCGTTGCTCACCACGGCGGTGCAAGCCGACAGCAAATCCACGACCTGTGCCAACGATGTCTCACCGACGAGATTCGTCACACCGGGCGCCGCCTCACTGATCGTTGCACCTGCCGCGCGATCATTTGGGCCACCGAAAATACCTACCTGCACGCCACTCGCGATCAGCGCGCGCGCCAGCGTCGCGAACTTAGGCAGTGGCCAGCATTTTGCCGGGCCGTACTCGGCACCTGGTAGAAGACCGACTATCGGTTGATCTGCGGACAGGTCAAAAACGGTTAATGCAGCATCGAGCGCTGCTGTGTCCTTCTGCAGTACAGGTGCAGGTAACGTCTCGGGCAACTCGCCGTGCGTCGCTGGTGCGAGCGCGGCAAAACGTTTCACGGTCTGGTCTAACACCGTGCGATCGTATGGCCGGATATCATTCAGCAAGCCGAATCGCATCTCACCCTTGAAGCCAGTCCGTTGTGCAATGTTCGCGTGCCACGGCACTAACGCCGCTTTCGCCGAGCGCGGCAATACGATGGCGCGTGCGTAGCGCTGCTCGCGAAGCGAATGACCTAGCCGGCGACGCACGCCTAAGCCTAACTCGCCGTGCTTGAGATCCAATGCGATGCCGCGGCGCACACCTTGCATCCGCTCAACAATCGGTAACGACCAGGGCGGCGCGAGCATATCGATCGCGCGCTCCGGCGCGTGTTGCTGTAACAGCTGACACAGCGAGTGTGCCATCACCATATCGCCAACCCACGAAGGACCGACGATCAGTATCGGGCCTGCTTCTGTCACGCGTGAGCCGCGTCCAGCCAGGTCAGGTAATCGCCAACGCCTGTGGCGACGTCACGAAATGCGCCGCTAAAGCCTGCCGCCCGCAACTGCGTGAGATCTGCTTCGGTGAAACTCTGGTAGGCACCAACGAGATGCTGCGGGAAATCGACATACTCGATTTCACCGCTACCGTGATGTGCCACGACCGCCTGTGCAAGCGTATTAAATGTTTGCGCTGAACCGGTGCCGCAATTGAACACACCGCGCACATTGGGATGTTGCATTAACCACAAGTTCACGTTGCAGACATCGTCAACGTAGACGAAGTCGCGTTGTTGCTCGCCGTCAGCATAGCCATCGTGACCTGCAAACAAACGAACCACGCCATCGGCTTTGAGTTGATTGTAAAAATGCCAGGCAACGCTTGCCATGCTGCCCTTGTGCTGTTCGCGCGGGCCGTACACATTGAAATAACGTAACCCTGCCACCTGCGCGGTGAACTGCGTCGCGTGCTGGCGTACGTACTGATCAAAAAGCAGCTTGGAGTAACCGTAGACATTCAGCGGCCGTTCATTGGCCGGATGCTCTGTAAACGTTGTGTTGCCGCCGTAGACCGCCGCGGACGACGCGTAGATAAACGGGACGCGCTGCGTTTGGCACCATGCCAACAACGCCTTGGAGTATGTGAAATTGTTCGACAGCATGTAGCGGCCGTCCCACTCAGTCGTCGTCGAACATGCCCCTTGATGGAATACGGCACTGACATCACCGAACGACTCACCGGCATCGATACGGTGGATAAACTCGTCTTTATCGAGATAGTCGGCAATCGCAAGATCGGTCAGGTTCGAAAACTTGTGACCGTCAGTCATGTCGTCAACAACAATGACCGGCTCTGACGTCTGCCGGTTGATCGCGGCAACGAGGTTTGCGCCAATGAACCCTGCGCCACCGGTGACGATAATCATGCGCTAATCCCGTTGCAGGCGATACATCGCGCCGCAGTATGGGCACTTCGCCTCGCCGGTAACCTCGACCGGAATGTATACGCGCGGGTGCGAGTTCCATAGGTGCATGTCTGGCATAGGACACGACAATGGCAAGTCGGATGCACTCACGACGTACTCGTTCTGTGCATTAGCCCGTTCTCGTTTCTTGGTTTCCGGCGTTTGAGACATCTGTGCGAACCTAAAAATACGTGACAACCCGGATTATACGCCAGCACTGCCGCGCTTTCGTAGAATGTGCCGCTATTGCGCCATGTCGGTGGTGGCGAACAGCCGCGACCAGATCGCTGTCACCACATCGCGCTCCACCACAAACTGCCGGTCGGAGATCAAACTCGGTTGGTCCTCGAGCGCCAGAACATGTGATTCCCGCCGATAGGTCTGGTAGATGCGCTGCAACTGCTGCGCCTCGGAGACCGACAACACGCCTGCCTCCGCAAGACTGTCGAGCTGCCTGATATTGTCACTCCACAGCGCGACTTCCGGGTGCACCCTGGCGTCACGCAACACCAGATACTGCACGATAAACTCGACGTCGGTAATCCCGCCGGCATCCTGCTTCAGATCAAAAATACCAGGGCCACTGCGCGAGAGCTCGCGACGCATACGCAGGCGCATGCTACTGACCGCATCACGCAAGTCGTCGCGCCGAACATAGCGACGCAGCGTGTCTTTGCGCACCGCGTCAAACTGCGCTGCAACCGCGGGTGCGCCCGTGATCCAACGAGCACGGATTAACGCCTGGTGCTCCCAGGTCCACGCGTCACTGCGCTGGTAACGCGCGAAAGCGTCCACGCTTGAAACGAGCAGTCCGGACCGTCCGCTGGGTCGTAAGCGGGTGTCGACTTCATAAAGATGACCGTGCCCGGTTTGGACACTCAGCAAATGCACGACACGTCGGGCAACGCGCGTTGCCAGCACGCTGTTGTCCACTGGTTTACCTCCTAACGTCTGACCCGCTGGCAGATCGTGCAGGAAGACAATGTCCAAATCAGAGCCGTAACCGAGCTCAAGCCCACCGAGCTTGCCATAGGCAACAATCGCGACCGCTGGCTCATCGCTGTCCACGGCGGGCACACCAAACTTCTGCGTCATCTCCCACCACGCCAGTCTGAGCACCCGGCTCAGCGTCAGCTCAGCGATATCGCTCAGACGATCACTCACGGCCATAACCGGCAACCCCCCGGTCAGATCAGCCACAGCGACGCGAAATCGCGCTGTGCGCGCGAACCGCACAAGCCGTGCCATATCGGCCTCAACGTCAATCGTATCGTCGATCTGCGGGAATGCCGTCAACATCGCCTCGATATCTGCGCGTGACAGCACGGCGGTGGCGAGCTGGGCATCCAGCAGCTCATCGATCAGCATCGGATACTGCGCGATCTGTTCAGCAACGAACTTGTTACTGGCGCACAGCGACAACAACCGGTCCAATGCATCGGGTTGTTCATTGAGCAAACTCAAATAAGCGCTTCTTCGACGCACCGCATCTGCAACGCTTAACACTCTCAACAACAGCGTAAGCGGATCATCAAACTGCGGTAGTCGCGCCATGACATGATCAACGAGCGTGCGACTGCGCGCGACGCCAGGGTCATCACCTTGCGTGCGCTGCAACCGCTGCGCGAAGTCCAACAGAATATGCGCAAGCTCGTCTGCCGGCGCGAGACCGGTCGCGGCAATGTCGCGCGCAAGCTTTGCGGCTGGGCGGTCAAGCCAGGCGAGCGTATCGGTTGATGCGCCTTGTACGCTCTCGACGAACAGCAATTGTTCGAACGCAGCACTGACTGATTCGCGGTGTTTGTTCAGCGTCGCCAGCACGTCTGACCAGCTTGACGCATGCATCGCAACCGCCAGCGCCCGCTGTTTGCTGTCCTCGTTCGGCAGCGTGTGCGTCTGTTGATCATCCAATGCCTGGAGTCGGTTCTCCAATTGCCGCAAATAATTGTAAGCCTGTGTCAGCGTTGCGATTTGCGTCGTCGACATACATTCGTGTTCAACAATAGCCGCCAGCGCTGTATACAGACTCTGTGTCTGCAATGCGGCGATCTGGCCACCACGAATCAACTGCCAGGACTGCGCCACAAATTCGACCTCGCGAATACCGCCCGGCCCGCGCTTAATATCTTGTTGGCGCTCATGGCGGACAACCTCCGCGCCGATCATTGTCTTCATGTCGCGCAGCGATTCAAGCACGCCGAAATCGACGTACCGACGATAGACAAACGGTCTGATCACCGTTTGCTGGAACTGGGAGACCGCTGCATTGGCGCTATCTTCTGCTGCCAGAAACCTGGCTTTGACAAAGGCATAGCGCTCCCAATCACGACCGTGCTGAGCCAGATAAACCTCTAACGCATCAAAGCTGATCGCCAGCGGCCCGGCCTCCCCGAACGGACGCAACCGGGTGTCGACACGGAATACGAAACCATCCTCGGTGCGCTGATCCAGTAGCGCGATCACTTCGCGTGCCTCACGCAGACAGTACTCGGCAGCGGTCAGGCTGCGACGACCATCGCTCTGACCCTCACACGTGAATGCGAAGATCAAATCAACATCCGACGAAAAATTCAGTTCACGACCGCCAAGCTTTCCCATACACAACGTCAGCAGAGCGACGGGCGACCCGTCGACGTCGCGCAACATGCCAAAGCGCGCTTGCATCCGTTCGCGGGCAATGCGCATTGCACTGGTGATGCATTGGTCAGCCGTATCGCTCACAGATGTGAGTACGCGCCGTAGCGACCAATCGCCGCTGATATCATGAAGCGCGATGCGCGCGAGCTGCTGGCGACGGTAACGCCGCAATGCGCGTTCCCAGCCAGAGTCATCTTCTGGGAGATTCAGACTGGGATCTGGTTCGTCACCGCGCAGCAAAGCGCACGCAAAGTCAGGCTCGGCCAACAGACTGTCGCGGATAAAAGCGCTACTGGCGATGGCGCGCCAGTAGGCAGGTGCATGCGCATCCATCTGGTGCAACGCATGAGCTGCCTCGTCGCTGATCGTGAATGCATCCACCCAACGAGAAAGCGTATCGGCGTTTTCTTTCCCCAGCGTTTTGATCAACGGGAGTGAGGCGATAGCGGCGTGGGCAGTCCAATCCATTCGCCGAGTCTAACTGAGGGGTATTCGCCCGCAAACTGCGGGCAAAAAAATACGTTGCCGGAATTCGGGAAAGGCGTGTGCTGAAGGGGTTTCCCCGAAACCCGGCAACGTATACCTACGAAGGCAGCCGATGCCTGTATTGTTGTTGTTAGCCGTCCTTAGCGATTATTGTGAATTGCTTTCGATATCAGAATGGCGCGGGCGGCCATGACCTGACGCCGACTACAACCAACCAACATTAAGTGCGATGACGGTGAGCAAAAAGCTGCCATAAATCGTACCTAACACAGCAACAGCGGCCTCAATGTCCGTGTTCTCTACCCGAGCGTTGTCCATACGCGCTGCCATTACTATTACACCCAATCTGTTGTGTTGTTGTCGCGACGCTCCCGTCGCTATTGAGTGAACTGTGACGTCATCGGCGTTTATCTCACCTGGACACGAATAAATGTCAGGTTAGGGGTGAAATCAGAAAATACCGGCATCGACACCGGCTGCAAGCGTCGTTACGAGCGTGGCAGCATCGTCACTGAATGCCTTGTCGTAGCTACCTTTCAGCACGAGCGCAGGTTGCACAAGTTGCCATTTCAGGCCTGTCAGGATGCGCTGGATACCGGTAACGGTCCCGGTACCATCTTCACCGGCGCGCACATAGAAGACCACCGGGAGCGATGGACGCGCGTCTAACAGCGGATAATAGATACGCTCGAAGAAGTCTTTGGTGCGGCCAGCCATGGCGCCGAAGTTCTCGGTCGTGGCGAGCGCCAACGCATCACAGCGCTCGACATCTTCGACCGTTGCCTCAAGACTATCGCGGTGCTCGAGCTGCACATCCCCGAACCCGTCGAGCGATTGCAGGACCGTGTCGCGGATCGCGCGCGTGTTATCAGACGGGCAATGCGAGACGAACAGCAGTTGAGTCATAAGTCACCATGACACCGCAACGCGCGGCCTATCACTCAATTATCACTGATCGCAGAAGACACCACTACTCTGTCAGTAAAGTTGATCCAAGAACCGTCAAGCAGCGGGCCATCGGTCAACGTATTGAGTTGTTCGCTGAGCGGTTTCGGGCGTCCCAGCAAATAACCTTGCCCATAATCCACGCCCAAACGTCTCAGACCTGCAAGAACGGCGTCGGATTCAACGTATTCCGCAACCGTCTTGAGCTGCATGACCCGCGCAACTTGTGCGATTGCTGCGACCATGGATTCGGACACTTTATTTCGATCCAGATCCTGAACGAAGCTACCGTCGATCTTGAGTATGTCAACGGGCATGTCGCGTAAATAGGCGAACGAGCTTAGACCCGCACCAAAATCATCTAACGCGATACGGCAACCGCGGCTGCGCAAACTCTGCATGAAATCCATCGCAACGGCGCGGTTGGCAATTGCCGCAGTTTCCGTGATCTCAAAGCACAACTGCGCCGCATCCAACGTAGAGGCATCGACTAACTGACGCACAAACTCATGGAAGGCAGGCTCGCTCAGCGATTGCCCCGACAGGTTCAACGCGAATGACGCTTCATGCAACGCGAGACAGTCTTCCAACGCTTCGATCGTGTCGAAGAATGTCTGCAACACGTGTCGGTCAATCCGCGGCATCATCCTGTAGTGCTCGGCCGCTGCAAAAAACTGCTCTGGCAGGATCACCTCACCGGCTCGGCCGTTCATTCGCAGCAATATTTCGAAGTGCGGCGCCGCGTTGCCCTCAGCGATAGGAACAATCGGTTGCGCCACTAACGTAAACGCTTTGTCGTCAATCGCGGACTGTAGTTTGCTGAACAATTCGAGATTGTCGACACGACGAATAATACTGGCATCCGCTTCGCTGAAGCACTCCATCCGGTCGCCGCCGTGGTCTTTCGCCTTCGCACAGGCAAGCCGCGCGACAACAATCGGACCTTGGTTCTGCGAGCCCGGGTGGCTCAGTGACACAACACCGCCGCTGACAGTGACAGGAAACGATTGCTCGCCACGCAGATACACCAATGAGCGGCATTCGTCACGCAGGCGTTCGGCGTAATCCAGCGCTTCAAGCAGCGTACGGTGACGCAACAGCACCGCGAACTTGTCCGCACCGAGCCGCGCGATAGACGCGCCCGATGGCGCCGTGCGTCTCAACAACTTTGCAAACCGGAGCAGAATCTCGTCGCCGGCGCGCTGGTCGAACGTGTCGTTTGCAACTTGCACTTTGTCCAGATCCAGGAACAGCAAGCAGTGGTCGTCAGAGTCGTCCTGTACCTCGGCCACAGCCGCATCTAACAGTGCGACGAAATCATCGCGCCGCATCAAGCCAGTCAGCGGGTCGAAACTGCCATCAACCAGTCGCTTTGCCATTCGGGTGACGTGCGCGACCAATCGCGGTGCGTTCGATGTCATTGGCACGCCACGCACATGACACATCGACACTAGCATGCCGATCGCCTCACCATCGCTGCCGCGCAGTATATTCACAAGCAATTGATAGCGACCCGTATTGCCACGCGCACCATGCGGCGTATCGGCAATGGTGAGCATGACCGGTTTCATCGACTGGTTGTGCGCCGGAAAGACATCGCGCAACAAACGGTCATCGATCATTTTGCGATCGACCGGTTGCCAGTTATCGTGAGTGACCGCGATACGAATATTCTTGGCTGGAATCAGCAGGACGGTGTAGCTGGTACACAAGAAGCGGGTCAGCTCTCCGAGCAAACGCGTCAATCGCGCTTTGCCGTGCGTCTCGCGTGCGACACGGCCCTCCAGGTTATAGACGAACTCAAGCTCTGCGTTTGCCAGCTGCAACGCATCGCGCAAAACACTCGGCGTGGCGTCGTGGTTGTGTGAGATTGCGTCTTCGCTGGCAGCCATATCCGTTTCGCTGTTGATACGACGTTACTACTACGGTCGCCCCTTTCACCGTCGAGCACAGTCATTATGTTGCGATAGATTAGCGATCTGGCGCTGCGCTCGCCGTGATCGCTGTCTCAGCCCTGCACATCGCTCGTGAGCATGAAGCCAGCCGTTCATCACCGCTGTTAGTAGATTCGAAATCCACCATGACGCCGGCGACTGCGCGAATCTATCCACCAGAATCCGCCGGCAAAACCCAAGGCTAACGCGACAAGCATCGCCCCAAGCGCGATAGGCCACGGCAAGCTGAAACCAAATCCGCGCATTTTTTGCTCATATTCAGCATTTTGCACGTTAGCCCTGTCCAGTTCGGCCTGCAGCGTCGCGACGCTGCTTGTCGCCACTTCCAGATCATTCGAAAGTCTATCAATGCGCTGTGCAGAGCCACTGAACTCGCTACGCACCTCGGCGAGCGATGCGCGCAGCGCTTCTGCTTCGGCTAACGTCTCCTGGACAACCAATCGCGCAGGTTTTTCGTCGACCGTGAAGCGCACTTTCACATAGCCTTCGGTGCCATCGGGCAATCTCACGCGCGCGTAATTGCTGTCGCGAGACAATATCGTCATTGACTGACCGCTCTCCAACGCCCTGAACGACCGGTCTGATGTGTCCGGTGCGTTGTGCAACCCAAGGCGCAATACGTCGGTGACATAAGCGATATCTTCCTGAGCGTCGGCAGCGCCAGACGCCATTAACGCAAACACGCATGCTGCTGCAAAACGGACCATTCGGCTCATAACGAGTTTCCTGAAATAACTGCTGTGGTAGCGACGTCAGACGCCGAATCTTGATGGTCTTCGGGCGTAACCGGTTGATATTGATAGAGCCAGCGTAGCACGGCGTCCTGCACGGCCTCGCCGCTGCCGCGATGAACATCAGTGGCGTTGTGCATCACGCTCAGCGCATAACGGCGCCCGTCGGCGGCTTGCAGATAACCGGCAAGCGCTGTGACATCGTCCAGACGTCCGGTCTTCACATGCGCACGGGCGGTCAGTGCACCTTGCTTGTGCCGGCGCGCGAACGTGCCATCAATGCCGGACAGTGACAAAGACGATTGAAATTCCGGCATCAAAGGGCTGTGCCACGCATCCACCAACAGCGCACACATCGACGCGGTAGAAAAACGCGCGTCTCGCGACAACCCAGCGCCATTGTCGAGCAATAGGTGCGGAAAATTGAACCCCTTCGCAACCAGCCAATCGTTCACGGCGTCGCGTGCTTTGGCAAGCGACGCCGGTGCGCCGAACGTCTCGGCCCCAACTGTCAGGAAGACCTGGCGAGTCATCACATTGTTGGAGTTCTTGTTAATCAGGCGCATTAGCTCGGAGAATCCGCGCGAGCGCCATGTTAGCAATGGCTCCTGATCAGTCACCAGCGCCTCGCGGCGCACGTCACCGTCGATCTCACCGCCGAGCGCACGCCAGTGGCTGACAAACAAACCATAGGCGTAGCTGTCATGATCGAGCAGCGAACGCGCTAGCGAATAGCGCTTGCAACCCGACGGGAAGCTACCTTTGAAGCGCACCTGATTCGCGTTGGCGTTTGCGTCGACTTCGATACCGCGAAGGTAGCCACGACAGCGACCCGGAACGCTGCGCAGCTCATTGCGTATGGCCAGATTCGGCAAATTCGGAGACATAGTGATGCGCACCGCATCGCTACCCTCGACGGTCTCAAACCAGAACCTCACGACCTTGAAGTTGGTCAGCAATGCGTTCGGCTGGACTTTGTAGGCGCGCAGCGGCTCGCTGTCGAATGCACCAGGGTCTACTTCAGGTACGGAAAAATAACTCTCATCTACGACGATATCGCCCGTGATGCGTCGCAACCCACGCCGCCACAGCTCTTGCGTCAGCCGCCAGATTTCCTCGTCGACGAGATACGGATCGCCACCGCCGCGCAAGATAAGATCGCCGTCCAACACACCGTTAGCATCGATGTCGTCCGTGGTGTGGACCTCCGTGCGCCATTGATAGCCCGGGCCCAAAATGTTCAAAGCCGCGTAGGTCGTTACCAGTTTCATTGTCGACGCAGGGTTTCTCGCGATACTCGCACGATGACGCAGGACGGTATCGCCAGTGGCAAGATCGCGGATCTCAATACTGACGTCATCAGCGCTCAGGTTGAACCGATTGAGCGTTCGCGACACGTCTTCCGGCAACGTTTGCGCCGTAGCGTGCAGCAGCGGGCAACATCCGACAACGATCGTAAGAAACGTCATTCTCGCCAGCCGGCGGCACACTCGATCAGCTATCATGTAGCGCACAGCGTGCCCGAAGCGTGGTGCACGGTCGTTGGTTATGTCTCATAGAGTGATTATGCGCAAAGCGCCGAGCAAAAAACATCGTCTTGTGTCAGCGCACCACGCAGCGCGCTGCGGCGTGACTGTGCTCGCGCTGCTGCTAACCGGTACGGCCGCAGCGACCGATTTTTTGGCCGGCGAGCGAAACCGTGCACCGTTGGCCGGCGTGTTCCTGCTCAATGCTGTGGACGTTACTGATGCGCCTGCATGGACTGCCGACTGGACAACGGCTAGTCACTCGGCGCGCGATGGTTCGCAGGCGACTGGCATCCTGTTTGATGGAGAAACCAGCATGCTGACGCTCGGCTTCAACGCAACGCTGTCCGATCGATGGTCTGCTGCGGTGTCAGCACCTTACGTGTGGCACAGCGCCGGCGCGCTCGACGGTTTTATAGACGGCTGGCACGACGCGTTCGGGCTTCCGGACGGTATTCGTAACGAACGGCCGGACGATACGCTTGAGTTTCGCTACACCGACGCTGGCAACGATGTATTCAATCTCAGCCGCAATACCAAAGGCATCGGCGACATGACGTTAGGGGCGCGCAGGCAGCTTGGTGATCTGTCCGGTCCGTGGTCATTGCTACTTGGCCTGAAACTGCCGACAGGCAGCGCTGAAAAACTCACGGGCAGCGGCAGCGCCGATGCAACCGTTGCGCTTGGCTGGCAACAACAATCAACGCAAAGCGGCTGGTCGTTCGATGCAAATCTGGGCGCGGCATTTCTAGGCGATGCTGATTTGACCCTGCGTAACCAAAACGACACGGTCGTGTTCGGGCAACTGTCGGCCGCGCGACGCATCACGCAGGCACTCACACTCGGCGCCCGAATACAGGTGCACACCGCGGCGCTCAGTAACGGACCCGACCCATTGTCCGACACAGCGGTCGCGCTCGTCCTCGGCGGATCACTCGCGCTTGGCCGAGACTGGCAGCTCAATATCACGGTGACCGAAGACTTGAGTGTCGAAGTCTTGCCCGACGTGACGTTTCGCGTCGGCCTTGCCTTCAAGCGTTAAATACAGACTATTTTCTTTTGTCGCATCCATTCGGCGGTAGGCGTCGAAGTCATCAATGATCCCGGCGCCGGGGCACCTTACCCCAACAGGAGATGACACGATGTTTACCACGATAAAAACGCGTCGCAGCGTTTCGCTTGCACTCGCAGGTTTGCTGGCTTTCGCCAGCGCGTACCAACCGGCATTAGCCGGTCATCACGAAGAGAAAGAGACCACCACCAGCAATATCGTTGAGACCGCTGCAGCAGCAGGCTCATTCGGCACATTGCTTGCGGCAGCCAAAGCCGCTGGCCTGGCCGATACTTTGGCGAACGGCGGGCCGTTTACGGTATTCGCGCCAACTGACGAGGCGTTCGAAGCGCTTCCGGCAGGCACCGTTGAGAATTTGCTGAAGCCTGAAAATAAAACACAACTCGCGACAATCCTTAAATTCCATGTGCTGGCCGGCAAAGTCGGTAGCGGCGCATTGGCCGACGGTATCCAGGTTGATACGCTGGCTGGTATCGGCGCAGGCATTGCAGCCAGCGAAGGCGGCTTTACGATAGAGGGTGCGAAAATCGTCGCAACCGATATCGCGGCGACCAATGGCGTCATCCATGTGATCGACCGCGTGATTTTGCCTCCGGAAACCATGTCGCAAACACGCGCGCCAAAACTACCGGCGGTCGACGTTATCGAGACGGCGATTGATGCAGGTGTGCCGATGTTCAACCACGGTAACGCTCAGAGCACCGTCGCGATCTATACGGTTGCACTGAAGTCACTCGTCAATTTCTCTGAAGCAGCTGGTTTGTCAGACGCGACGGTGACACGAATCGAAAACAGTATGCGCAAGGCTGGCATGCAACGCGATGCGCGCGAGCAAGCTTGGACATTGCGCTACGCGCTGGACGCGGCGCGCGATTCGCTGACTCGCGGTCAAATGAGCGCTGCGACAGGCCATTGAAACGATGTACCGCTCTGTTGCAAACGCGGGACAAACCCACTACCGTCGCTTCGCGGCGGTAGTGGATGTTGTTCGCCCCGCACCTGCACTTCGTGCGATCACATCGTCAAAAGGGAACATAGTGAGCAACGACATTCCGGTGTTGCAGAGAATTGCGAACGGCGACCAATCGGCCGTTGCACAGTGCATTGATGAATTCGGCGGTTTGATCTGGTCGCTGGCAAGACGGCTTACGCCGAATGAAAGTGATGCCGAAGATGCCGTTCAGGAAGTGTTCGTTGAGATTTGGCGTTTTGCCGACCGTTTCGATCCTGCGAAAGCAAGTCAGGCAACGTTTATTGCGATGATTGCGCGGCGGCGTCTGATCGATCGTTTGCGCAAACACAATCGTCAACCGGTCGAAGAGAGCTTCGACGAAACCGTGACAAACGTCGTTTCGGCCGAACACGCGGCTGAAGTGGGAGCGGACGTTGCACGTGTCGCGACGGCGATGCAAGGTATGAAGACAGAACAGCGTGAAGCGCTGCGACTTTCCGCATGGCTGGGAATGTCGCATGCCGCGATCGCGAAGAAAATGAACTTGCCGTTGGGGACGGTGAAGAGCCACATTCGCAGAGGCTTGCTGACACTGCGTCAGGAACTTGGTCTGGATGTGGGCAACACGACAAGCGAGACATTGTCATGAGTGACATGAATAAAGACATTCTCGATCAGTTGGTCGAACGAATGGTCACAGTACCCGAGGCGCTAACAGAGGCGAGCGTCGGCGATCCGCAGCAACGCGCAATGGCGGAAGAACTCGAACTTGCAGCTGCGAGCGCGATGCTTGCCACTTTACAGCCCGTTCGTGAACCATTACCGGAGGCGGTGCGTGAGCGCGTCATTAAGGACGCCGGAAAGTACGTTAGTCGCTCAGGCACGACGGTCACCAGTATTGAGAGTCGCCGACCGGTAACGATGGTCGACGATGCAACGGAACGTAAGCAAAGCAACTGGTTCTCCGGCCTTGGTTGGGCTGCAGCGGCGGCGCTACTGATCGCCATGCTGACCAATCAGTCGGACGACGTCACACCAGCAGCCGCACCGGATACCACGCCGGTCGCAACAGCAGCACCGCTTGAACAACCTGATGCCGGGCAGTTGCGCGATGCGTTGCGCAAGCGCTCTGGCAGCATGACAGTGCAATGGGGCGCATCTGATATCGAAGGCTACACAGAGGTCACCGGCGACGTCGTCTGGAATAACGACGAGCAGCGCGGCTTTCTTCGTTTAGCCAACATGCCCGTAAATTCCCCGACTAATTCGCAGTATCAGTTGTGGATTGTCGACCCGTCGCGAGATGCGAATCCGATCGACGGTGGCGTGTTCGACATCATTGCGAGCAGCAACGAAGTTGTGATCCCGATTGATGCCAAACTGGACGTCATTTCGCCGGCTGCATTTGCGATCACTCGTGAACAACCGGGCGGTGTGGTTGTCTCCGCAGGACCGCTGTTGGTCGTCGCCGCGATCTAGCGATTCAGAGCACGCGTGTGGCGAGCTTGCCTTGCCTTGTCGAGTTTCGCCGCACGTGCAATGTAGCGATCGGCCAGCGCGACATCGCCTGCGCCACGCGCCGCAGCGGCCGCGCCGTGAAAGAACAGTGGTTCGTCGTCACGCAACCTGATTGCTGCATGCAATCTGTCTAACGCGGAATCGAAGTCACCTGAGCGCAATAGATTTTCGGCTAACGCGAATTGATAATACGGATTGTCCTGGCGCAATAACGCGATACGTTCGCGCAGCGCTGCGGCCCCAGACTCATCACCATCCGAAGCTTTCATGAGCGCAAGATTGGTGAGCGCTGACGTGTTGTCACCGTCGAGCAACAAGGCCGACTCAAGCGCCAATCGCGCCTGGTCAAACTGCGCATTGCGCGAATACACAACGGCAAGATTCGACCACAGGAAACTCACCTGAGGTGCCAACGCGAGTCCCTCGGAAAAGTGGAGCCAGGCACTAGGCAAGTCGCCGTCGGCAAGAAAGCGTGCACCAAGGTTATTGTAGTACTGCGCGTAAGCTTCGCGGTCACGCATTTTCCGTCGACGGATTTCGCGGCGCACAATGTCTGGCGAAAAATCCATGACAAACTCGGCGTCAGCAGACACCTTGCCGCCTACGTTGACGTGCCGCGTCGCAAAAATAATATCGTCACTGCGCGTCCAGTTCGGGATCACATCAACTTCATAGAAGCTGGCGTCAATATCGGCGTAGCGCGCCATCGCTACGAACAGCATCGACAGGCTGAGGCAATTACCGCTGGCACGATTGAACACTTGTTGCGCCGAACCGGTAAACGCATCGTCGTAATCAACGCCGAGCGAGCCTGGGTGCAATACGGCGCGCGTTAGCTGGCGTACGCGACGATCCTTATCGCGGCGCTCGGTGACGTGCGCGTCAACAAACTCGCGCATCTCATCGGTAAGCGCCAACAAGGCATCACTGCTGCCCGGCGCTGTTGCCAGCGCCCATTGCTCAGCATCGATATTACTGAGTTCCGGTAACGCCCGGGCGTCGAGCAGCGGTTGTTGCGTCGCGCAGCCGGCCGCCGCCAGTACAAGCAACATGAAAACGCCAACGCGAATGGGTAATAGATGATAGTTCATAACGACAGGCCGCTATCGGCTCGCCTCACTATACACTCAACCCGGTCGTCTCAACTCCCACGCCTTCATGCGATCGGTCAACGTGGTCGGTTTGACCTGGAGCAAGCGTGCAGCACCGCGGTCGCCGGAGACACGCCAGTCTGACCGCTCCAAGGCTCTGAGCGTGTTGTTCTTGGCGAATTCACGCATTTCGTCGTCGGTCAGCACACGATCTTCGACGTTCGGTATCTGCGAGACGACAGGTTCTGCTGCGACGACTGTCGCCAGCGCGTCGTCATCGGGCGGCAGCGACAAGTCCAGCCGTAATGACGAACCGGTCGACAAGATCACCGCGCGTTCGATCACGTTTTTGAGCTCACGCACATTGCCAGGCCACGGATAGTGGCGTAACGCGGCCGCCTGCCGTTGTGTTATGTGCAATTCAGGACGACCGAAGTCTTTGCTTGTCTCGCGCAGAAAGTGCTGGGCAAGCGTAAGCACATCATTATCGCGATCACGCAACGGCGGCACATCAAGCGGAAACACGCTAAGCCGGTAGTACAAATCCTCGCGGAACTCGCCGTCGCGCACCGCCTTTTGCAAGTCGCGATTGGTCGCTGCGATCACGCGCACGTCGACCTTACGCGTCGTGTCATCACCGACTCGCTCGAATTCGTTCTCCTGCAACACGCGCAGCAGCTTCCCTTGCAGGTCTAACGGAATCTCACCAACCTCGTCGAGAAACAGCGTTCCACCGTCAGCAAGTTGGAAGCGACCGATACGGTCGCGATGCGCGCCGGTGAACGCGCCTTTGACGTGCCCGAAAAACTCGCTTTCGAACAGCTCGACAGGAATAGACGCGCAGTTGACTTTGACCAACGGCTGACCGGCGCGCGGGCTACGAGCATGTAACTCACGTGCGACGAGCTCTTTTCCGGTACCGGATTCACCCAGGATGAGCACACTTGCAGGAGTATCAGCTACCGCTTCAACGCGTGCGAGCATCGCCTGCAGTGCCGGACTATCGCCAACGACTTCGCCGAACTTGAGTGACACCTGAAATTCTTCTCGCAAGTAATCGCGTTCTTGCTCCAGCTCCTCACGCAACCGCGCATTCTCTGCCAAAGACTCGCGCAACTGACGCTCGGCAACGTTTCGTGATGTCACATCTTTCGATGCCACCAACATACGAATCACATCACCGGCCGCGTTACGCTCAGCGATAGAGGACATCACAAGCTCAAGCACCTCGCCGCTTCGCGAGATCATTTGGCGATCCTGATTGCGCAGGTCGCCAGAGGCGATTAAGCGCTCAAGTGCCTGCTGGCCACCAACGCTTTCTCGAACCTGATCGCTCATGAAATCCATCACCGAGCGACCAAGAACGTCTTTACGTTCGTACCCAAGCTTCACTAACCAGTGATCACTGACGTTCGTGATGACGCCGTTAGCGTCGACGGTATGCAACATCGCCGGTGTCGCCCGATACATCGCTTCGAAACGCGCCTCCAGTTGCGCCGCCTCATCGACGTCACGATAAATCGCTAACGTGCGGACGTACAAACCATCAGGATCGAATTCAACCAATGCGCTGGTTTTCAGACGCAGCGGTTTACCACTGCGCGTCATGAATACGACCGGCAGGTCTCGAACGGATCCCGTGCGCCGCAATTGCGGCAACATTTCTTCCTCGATACGTCGCACAGAAGCCGCGTCTGCGATATCTGTCGGTCGCAGCTTCACGAGCTCTTCGCGGCTGTAACCCAACTTGTCGATCATCGCGTCACTTTGGTCAATAAAGTAACCGCGTCCATCTAGTGCGGCCGTCATGATCGGCAAACGGCGGAACAGATATTGGTAGCGGTCGTCTGTTGGTTCTTTCATCACGCAAATTTACGGGTTTTCGTGACTATTTTCACGATATTTCGTTATTTACGGAATATCGTGAAAATAATGTTCTCTAAGTTATTGATTTATATACGACCGAAGTTGGCACACCTCCTGCAATAGTACTTACGAAGCAACAAGGTGCGTAGGAGCCGTCTCATCTGACCGGCCGTAACCTTGAAGCGAAGGTAGCATCATGAATACATGGAAACTCCGCACAGCAATGGCCGCAATGGCAGCCGCAGTGGCTCTCGGTGGTACATGGCATGCATCGCTGCTGGCAGATGAACCTGCAGCCGTTATCGAAGAGATTCAGGCTGAGGTCATTGTCGACCGCAGTTTGGTGCAAGCTGATGTCGTTGCCAACAGCGCCGCAAAAGCCGCCAATAACGCACAAGAATCGCTGATGGCAGACGTTTTGGTCGATCTGGAGCTGCGGTTGGGAAGCCCGACAGCGCTTGTGATTGCCGATAACGACTAAATAACTGTTTTCTCCAGGGCAAGAAGTGCCAGTCATCCCCCCCTTTTTTGACTGGCACGACAACCCCACGGCTCTGTGATGGGAGCCACAAGATCCGCAAGGATCTGCAGCGACCGCCCTACCCCCCCTTTTTGGGCGGCCGCTGCACTCGATAGGGCTGGAGCCAATCCCTGATTGGTCGCCAGTGGCATAGTCATCTCCCCCTTCGACTATTCCAGCCCTGTCTTTTTTCTTGAAAAAGCCTATAAATCCCCGATATCGACTATTGAAGCTAGATCCGGGATTTCACCATGTCGACCGCAGTTCAATCTGAAACGCCTTTACTCTTTGATGTCACCGCACGGGATTTTGATGATCAGGTGGCGCAAGCACCGGTGCCTGTACTGGTTGATTTTTGGGCGCCATGGTGCGGTCCGTGCCAACACATCGCACCGATCCTTGAGTCTTTGGTTGATCGTTATCAAGGTCGTTTGCGGGTCGCGAAGGTTAATGTGGATGAGGAAGGCACGCTGGCTGCCGGCTTCAATGTACGCAGCATCCCGACGCTCGTTCTGTTTCATGACGGAAAAGTGGTTGAGCAGATCATCGGACTGCAACCCGAAGCAGAACTCATCAAGCTCATTGACAAGTACGTTGAAACAGCGCCGGACGGCATGAAGACCGCTGTTCAGGATGTTTTGCTGAATGACGATCAGGAGTCCGCGCTGGCAATGTTGCGCGAAGCACTACAGGCAGAACCCGGGAACGCCGGCATCATCGCCGATATCGCGCGCGCTGAATTCGCTTTGGGGCGATTTGACGACGCGCACGCGACGCTCAGCACACTACCCAAAGCGGTAGACGAAGCGCCAGACGTGCAAGTGTTCCGCCAACAGCTGGCATTCGCGTTACAAGCGCAGGCTCTGCCCGATATGCAAACCTTGAAAGATACGCTGGCCGACGACGACAATGACAACGACGCTCGTTATGCGCTCGCGCTGCGCCAGGCCGGAGACCAAAAGTACTCAGACGCAATGCCCCACTTGCTCACGCTACTTGGCCGGGACATTGGATTTGCTGATGGCCAGGCACGGATCACGCTGATCAGCATCTTCGATATCCTCGGCGGCGCCGACGAACGTGTTCAGCAATACCGGCGCCAGCTATCGAGCTTGCTCAATTGACCACTGCACGGATCGCGAAAGCGAGCCTGATACTCGCGTTTATCGCGAGTAACGTTGGTGCGCAATCCGCTGACATACACATAGAGCAACTCGCCCCGTTACCCGTGGCGCCGCTTGCGTACGAGGATGAAAACTCCACTGTTGCGTTCGCGCTCTCAGTTAGCGCCGCCTGCCCGACCATGGGGAAGACGACCGAGCTGCTGTTAGGCTCAGCGGATGCGACCAAGATGCTCGAGCTCGACGACGGCGATGCACAAACGGTCAATTTTGAGATCAATGCACGTCAGCTCGCTGGCCTGCAAGTCGCCACGTTGTGCCAACGAATCAACGACACGCCCGAAGCGAATCCGCAGTGGGTGCTAAAAGGCGCATTCAACCTGCAAGCGACATTGATTTGCGAAGACGCGCAGCGCGCGCACCACTACCCTGCCGCGATCGCTCTGGATGTTGCCGTGGATTGCACAGCGCCGGACGAAAACACTACGGCGCTTGGAGATGCTGCGCCAGAAAGCTAAGCGTCAGCTCCCACGCGGTCTGCGCCGCCCGCGCATCAAAACGCGCATCGTCAGGGTTCGCAAAGCCTTGTTTGACACGCGGTAACACATGCACGTTGACAGGCTTATCCAGCGCGCTGGTGATGTCGGTTAATACCTTGATTTGACCTTTTGGCGTCGACGCATCGTCGCCTGCAAAAATCGCCAGTAGTGGCACATTGAGTAGCTCAAGTTTGGCCTGATCGGTATCGAACTGCCCGTAGAACATCACAGACGCTGCTAAAGCGTCAGGCAGAATGCGCGAGCTCTTAAATGACCAATAGCCGCCCATAGCTGTGCCGAATGTCGCGACCACCGGCGCACCGGCAGCATCGGTCAAAAACTGGTGTGCGGCGCGCAAATTGTCTTCCGCTGCGTCCGTCTGCTCCAGCAACTGCATCGACAATGCGCCAGCTTGCTCCGGTGTCTTGGCTGACTGGCCGTTGAATAAATCTACGGCAAGAACCATGTAGCCTTGCCCGGCGAGACGCTCGGCGACATTTTTCGTCGCATCGTCCAACCCCCACCAATCATGAATCACGATAACGGCAGGCAGCGGCTCAACCATCGCTTCCGGGTACGCAAAATGCCCGCGATACAGCCCGTCGTCCGTTTCGCCATACGGCATTTCGATCGTGGCGACCGTTAGCGCTTCTGGCTCTGCCACAGGCTCGGCTGGCTTGGGTTCAGGCTGCGTTGCGGATTGCGTACCGACGTTGTCGTCAGCTTCGGTCGTTTTTGGCGTGTCACCACAGCCCAGAAGTAGCAAGCTGAGGACGACCGGGACAACACTGTGAACACCCGTACGGCGATCATTCCAACGCATTAACCGAACTCCGACAAAGACTTAGACGCGCTATTCTGGCACTGAATCACCACGCTTGTGAAGCAACCAGCGCCAAAACAGCCGGTTGCGGTGCCTAGCGGGCAATGACACTATCCTTTTATGTGTGCTGAACCGGTTAATAGTTGGCGTTTATGCGTCTTTGCATTGCTGCTGTTGATCTTCGGCACCGCGCCGGCGCAAGACCGGGCATCGCTCACGCTGAGCGCAGATGCGCCGTTGCTATTGGCGCTGGCGAAAGATGACCGGCGCGATATCATGCTGACGCTTGATCCGGGCCAATGGTTACTCGAAGCTGATGAAGACTTTGTCGACGTGGTTATTGAAGTCTCTGACGAGGCTGGCCATCAAATCACGACGCTTAATGGCGTCGATGCGGGTTTCGCCGAAATTCGTTACCTGATCGATATCAGTAACGAAAAAGTCTATCGGCTCGCCGTTACGGCTAAATCGGCCGAGGCAAAAGATGCCACGCTGACACTGAACATACAGCGCGCAGAAGCGCTGCTCAGCAATGTCCATGCCGCTACCGCGACCAAACTGGAAAGTGCACTCAGCGAATTGCCGCTGCAGGCATCGGACGAGGAGCTGATCGCCGCGCGCGACGTTGCACTCGCTGCTGCCGAGCAGTGGCGTCAGGCAGGCCAAACGCGACGTGCGGGTGTGAATCAGTACTACGCCGCGACGCTGAGTTACCTCTTGGAAGATATCTTGCAATCACTCGAGCACGCCGTCACCGCATCCCAAACGCTGACACCAACCGGTGAAACGAAGTGGCTGGGTTTCTCAATCATGCTTGCCGGCCTGAACCAATCTGAGCTCAGAAATTTCGACATCGCGCAGTCTTTGCTACAGCGCTCTGAGGCGATCCTCGATCCAATGTATTTTGGCCGACGCGTCAATCCGTCCAAATCAAACCAATGCTACGTTTATCTGAAACAGCGCGATCCGGACAATGCCGAACAGTGTTACCGCGACATACTGCCGATTGCCGAGCAAGCTGACGATCAACGATCGGTCGCGCGATACTATCGGAACATTGCCGGCGCCTATGAAATTCGCGGAGATTTTTCCGGCGCCGTCGAAGTCCTCGAATCGGCACTGGGTGAATTCGACGACGGTGAACAGCTGCGCGAGTTAACGTCTGTGCTCAACAATCTCGCGCTATCATTGAACCGCCTCGGTAAGACGCAACGCTCGATTGCTTACTTCCAGCGCGCGCTGGAAGTGTCTCGACAGATTGGCGATGACAAACAAACGGCGCGCGTGCTCGGAAACCTCGCAAGCGTCTACAGTCAATTAGGGATTCCTCGCAGATCAGTCAGCCTGCTAAAAGAAGCTGTACGACTGAATACAAACGGGCATCCGGAAGCGCTGACCATCAAACTTAGAAACCTGGCGTATGCGCTCAGCGCTGTCGGCGACTTCGATGAAGCCAGAAAACGGCTGGGCGACGCGAGACGTAGTGCCGGGCAGACGCGAGACGTTACCTCGTTGAATGCCATAGAGGTGCTGCACGCCAACATTGAGATCAATACCGGCGATGTCGACGCGGCAATCAGACGCCTGCGGCCTGTGATTGCAGAATTGCGAGGCGATGATGGGCAGAGGTCGCAGTACGCGTCCGCGTTGATGCAACAGGGCCGAGCTCTGCAGGCAAAAGAACAATGGCGTGCCAGCCTGGAAGCGATTAAGCAAGCCAATCTCATTTACGTTGCGCAGAGCGATCGTTTGAAACAAGCAGAGTCGCTCGCGGTCATGGCGTGGCTGCTATGGGAGCAGGATGAACAACGAGAGGCGCAATCTCATGCACAACAAGCAATCGAATTGGTCGAAAGCCTGCGCGCCGATATAGCCAATGCAGATTTGCGCGCAAGCTATCAATCTGCGGTTGCTGATGCATCAGAGTTGCTGATTCATTCCTATATCGTGCTGGATAGGAGCCCTGAACGGGCTTTGGCCATAGCAGAAACGTTCCGCGCGAGGACGCTGGTTGATGCACTCTCAAAATCTAGTGATGCGCCCACGCAACGTGTGCCGCCATCGTTGTTACGCGAGCGCGATGAGCTTCGCGCCCGGATTAATCAAGCTGAGGGGCGCCGGATCAGAGGCCAACAAGGCGCTGACTTTAGTGAACTCGCCGTCAGACTTGATGCCCTCGATGGTCAGATCGCAGCATTGGATCCACGCTATCGGGCAGCAAAGAGCAGCGTGTCTCTGCAGCCAGACGCGATGCGGCGCTTGCTCAGCAGCGATCAAATTGCACTGCAGTACTTCCTCGGAAAACGCCGCAGTTATCGCTGGTTAATCACGCCGGAGCGCATCAGCGCAATCGAACTGCCACAGGCAGGCGAGATAGACTCGCAAGCGCGTGAGCTGAATATTGCGTTAGCGAAACGCGGCAAGACGAACCCAATAGCCGCACAGCTTGGCAACCTGGTGCTTGGCGGCGTCGAATCAGTGGCATCGAAAGCAACCGACGTCATCGTTATCGCCGACCGTGGGCTTCACTACGTGCCGTTCGACGTACTAGGTACAGGAGGCACCGGCAAGCCCATACTCGACGGTAAGAACGTCACTTATGCACCGTCACTCACCACGCTTGCGCTGAACCGCGACAACCCCAGAAACCCGGGTAATGTCATCACAGTACTTGCTGATCCGATTTTTAATGATTCAGACCACCGCGCGCAGAATCGGACCAGCGCGCAGCAGCTACGCTCTGCCGACAGCGTCAGAGGGCTTAACCGGTTAGCAATGACTGCGCTCGAAGCCGACACAATCGAATCTCTGGCAACGACCTATGACGTCAACGTCTATGAGGGATTCGCCGCCAATGTGGACACACTGAAAACCACAGCAGTCAGCGACGCAGAAGTCCTGCATATCGCTACTCATGGGTTTGTTGACGATGAAATCCCGGAAAGCAATGGCTTAGCACTATCGATTCGCAACGCGGCTGGAGAGCCGCGATCAGGATACGTTGGCCTCAGGGACATCTATGAGTTGCGGCTCAACGCGAAACTTGTCGTGCTGTCCGCGTGCGACACAGCGCTAGGTCGCGATATGGCAGGCGAAGGCCTGCTAGGCATGACCAGAGGCTTCATGTATGCCGGCGCCGAGCGCGTACTCGCCAGTTTATGGCAAGTTGAGGACCGGGCCACGGCGGAATTGATGAAGCACTTTTACACGGCATTGCTGAACGAAGGACGTTCGCCTCCTGCCGCACTCGCGCACGCGAAGGCGCAATTGCAAAAAAGCCGGCGGTGGCGACATCCTTATTATTGGTCAGGATTCGTCTTATTGGGAGATTGGGCACCCATGCGGTGAGATATCCACTGGATAGGTGACAGAGGGAAGGTGCAGCGAATAAAAATTGCGTGTGCCGCAGTTGAAATGAATCAAGCGAGAAGGGAATAAAAACATGGTTGCAGAAACAAACATTTGTGGTGTCGAAAACACCCGGGAAGCCTACCAATGGGTATGGGTAGTTACGAAAATCACTCCAATTGGTAAAGAAAAACCACCAATGGAGGCAGGCGATCGATTGTTCATCTCGGTTGCAACGGATGGCAAAACGAGTTTTTTCCATCGAACCAAGAGAGACCCGAAGAACACCGCACTATGGAACAACGCATGCGCCATTTTGTGCGAAGAGACCGGAGTCATCGTTGGCTCTTTTTCAGATGGTCGCACGTTCAAGATGACGATCGCACAAACGCCGGAAGGCATAAAAATCAGTTGTAACCATCGACGCAATCCCAATGAAGGCGATTGGGATGCCGAGGACGGCTCGACGCCGACCTAGCAGCGATTTCACACAGAGCATCAAATGACAGTACTTGCATACAGACGCCCCGCGAAAATTCTGCCAGAATCCAAACCCATGAAGGGGACGGATTCCGGGAGCAACGTGGCGCTCACACCGGAGGAGGATGCCCGCGCTAAGGAACAGCGCGCGGCAACCGCCCTGGTGGCGCGCATCCGTAAGGGTGACCTGGCTGCAGAACAGGAGATGGTCAAGCGCTACTCTTCGCCGTTGCTGTTTATGCTCAAACGCCGTTGCGGCGACCCCGAACTCGCTAACGACCTGCACCAAGATGTGTTCCGCGTCGTGATCGAACGGCTGCGGGATCGCGGCATTGCCGAGCCGGCCTTGTTGGCTGGCTTTATACAAAGCACGGGCCGCAACTTGCTGATCGGCGTCATTCGTCGGCGTCAGCGACGTCAGACCTACGCGGACAGCGATGCGATCGCAGAAGCCCGCGATGACGGTCAGGCCACCCAAGCAGACGAAACGGAAGCCGCCCAGATGGCGATTTACGTTCGCGATTTGCTCGAAGAGTTAGGCTCCGATCGCGACCGTGCGATCCTGACGCGCTTTTATTTGAATCAGGAAGACAAGGCCAGCATTTGCGACGGCCTCGAATTAAGCGACCTGCACTTTAACCGAGTGCTGTATCGCGCAAAGAAAAGGTTCCGCGAGTTGCTGCAGGCCAGCGACAGCGGATTGGTTAAAGAGTTGATCGCCGGACGCGACAGCTAATCCAGACATGGACGGAGATACCCGTATGAATCGTGACAAGGTCATCGAGGATAACCTCGTAGATCGCTATCTGTTAGGTCAACTCAGTGAAGTTGATGCTATGGCGTTCGAAGACTTTTATGCCAGCTCACCTGAGACTATGGCGGAATTAGAACAAGCTGCACAAATGATCGATGGTTTCGCACACTTGGCGCGCAACTCAGACATCGCTGACAAAACAATCGCGAGTCTGTCGGCAGCACGTGAGCGCAAGACGTCGACAATGTCGCGTCTGTTGACGTCACCCATGTACAGCGCCGCGGCGACACTGGTAGCCGTTGCCGCGCTAGTGCTTGTTGGCCTCAACAGCCAAATGAATTCAGCACCGCAAGATGTGTCGATGCAAGTTGCCAGCAACACATCGGTTAACTTCCCGGTATTTACGCTAGGTGCGACGCGTGGCAGCGAGCAAGGGGTCGAGATTGCCGTTGGCGATTCTTCTGAATTGGTACTCACACTTGATGTCATGGGTAGTGCCGAGACTTCATTCTCAGCCTCGCTACAAAACACGCAAGGTGATCTCATTCAGCGTTTCGATGCGTTGCACATGGATTCGTACGAATCGCTGAACATGCGACTGAGTACCGCTATGGTGCCCGACGGTGATTACCGGATCGTTGTGCGCGGCGCAGAAAATCCTGCGGAGACACTGACTTTCCTGTTCTCTACTGCGCGTTAATCGCGCCGCTCCTCAGGCAAAACCGAGCGTTTGCAATGGCGTTGAGGCCAACGTCGGACACGCAACTCGGTTAGACTCATCGCTTGCATTGTTGGCCCACCTAAAGGGCGTCACTCAGCAAGTGGAGTATTGCCGAACGTGTATTTTCTGACCGACGTTGTTATCTATCTTGCGGTCGCAATCGTTGCAGTACCGCTGACCAAACGTCTTGGCTTGGGATCGGTTCTGGGCTACCTGCTCGCCGGATTGCTTATCGGTCCATCGGTATTGCGTCTGGTCACAGACGTTGAAGCAATCCTGCATTTTTCCGAACTTGGCGTCGTCTTCCTGCTCTTCATCATTGGCTTGGAAATCCAACCCTCGCGGCTGTGGGTGTTGCGTAAAGCCGTCTTCGGTCTGGGCGGCGCGCAAGTGTTGCTGTCAGGGGTGTTGCTAAGTGCCGTCGCATTGGCAACAGGACTGAGTGTCAGTACCGCCTTGTGCGTCGGCTTTGGTTTGGCACTGTCTTCCACGGCGTTCGTGATGCAGTTGCTCGATGAACGTCAGGAACTCACACGCCGCTATGGGCGCTCGTCATTTGCGGTTCTGCTGTTTCAGGACCTTGCGGTCATTCCTATGCTGGCCGTACTCCCGCTATTGGCGACCGGTGGAGGGGTGCAGCTTGAGCCGCTCGCGATCGCAATGGCGGTGACGGCAATGGCAGCACTGATACTGGGCGGCAGGTTCATCCTGCGACCTGTTCTGCGCATCGTGGCAGGTAGCGAAATTCGCGAACTGCTCACGGCCGTAGCGCTGCTCGTCGTGATTGGCAGCGCCACACTGATGCAACAGGTTGGCCTGTCGATGGGTCTTGGCGCTTTCATTGCCGGCATGCTGCTCGCCGATTCAGAGTATCGGCACCAACTTGAAACCGATATTGAGCCGTTCAAAGGGTTGTTGCTTGGACTGTTTTTCATCGCAGTCGGAATGTCGGTGAACCTGAGTTTAGTCGTTGAGCGCGCGGGCGCAATCGCCGCAGCCGTCATCGTATTGATGAGCATCAAGACAGGTGTGTTGATGTTACTCGGCGCCAGGTTTGATCTGCGTACCGATGAACGTGTGCGTTTAGGTTTGATTCTGTCGCAAGGTGGTGAATTCGGATTCGTACTGTTTACCGCCGCGGTATCAGCCAGCGTGATCGCGCAAGAACTCGCCGATTTTCTGATCGTCGTTGTCAGTATTTCGATGGCATTGACGCCACTACTCATGATTGCCGCTGATGCATGGCTCAAACGTTCGCAACCGCCGGCCCGGACCGACTACGACAACATTGATGACGAAAGAACGGATGTGATTCTCGTGAGCTTTGGTCGATTCGGTCAGATCATCGGTCGCATTCTGCGCAGCAAGGACATCGGGTTCACAGCGTTGGAATCCAGCCCCGAACAGGTTGAGGTCGTACGAAAATTCGGCAACAAAGTGTATTTCGGCGACGCGCGACGCGTTGACCTGTTGCACGCTGCTGGCGCCGATACTGCGAAGTACCTGGTGCTTGCGATTGATGACATAGAACAGTCAGTTGAGGCGGCAACGCTCATCCGCCATCACTTCCCACACTTGCGCGTGTTTGCGCGTGCGCACAACCGCATCCACGCACACCGGCTGATGGATCTGGGCATCACCGATCCGATCCGCGATACGCTGCACTCATCACTCTTGATGACACGACGGTTACTGGCGGAACTCGGACTGCCGGAGGAAGAGGCAGCGCATGCCGTTGAGACGTTCCTGACTCATGACGAACGCTACCTGCGCCAGCAAGCCGCCATCCGGCAAGACGAAAAGCAATTGATCCAGGATGCACATCAGGCAGCGGCGGATCTCGCTACGCTGCTGCGGCGTGACAATGAGCAGGCACGCAAAGAGGATCAGGATACGAGCGTTTCAGACTCACACTGATCACAAAAACGACGCAACCCATCGTCGCGTAACAACCATGCCTCTTTTTGTTTTTTCGTCTGTGACTTAAACCGCAGTTCAAGCTGACTGGCACGGCTGCGACCGGATGTCTTGCATGTGGCGACGAGCGCTAACGGCCCGCGTCCACGCACATAGCGCGCGCCGCTGCCAGTTTCATGCTGTACGAATCGCCGTTGCACATCCGTCGTGATGCCGGTGTATAACGATCCGTCCGCACAGCGGATGACATAGAGCCACCAGTCAGACATCAGCTCAATACGTCGGGTCGTACATGTACTCAGCGATCATGTCGCGAAGATTGGCGGGCGGTGCACTCATCGATGCCGTGCCGTCGGAGAACGCGCGTTCAGCAACAGACACAGCAATGTCGAGCGAAATTTCACGGATCCGGGTCAATGGCGGATACAACGTACCATCGGCAAGATCCTCGTCCTTGATCAGATTCGCAAGACAACGAGCAGCCTCGAGGAACATGACATCCGTGACGCGTGATGCACCCACCGCAACCGCGCCCAGACCAATGCCGGGGAAAATATAGGCGTTGTTGCCCTGCCCCGGCCAATGCGTTTTCCCGCCGAATTTCACTGGCGCAAACGGACTGCCGCTTGCGAACAGTGCTTGGCCATTACTCCACCGGTATGCCTGCTCGGCGGTGCACTCCGCACGCGACGTGGGGTTGGACAACGCAAAAATAACCGGCCGCTGATTGATGTCGGCCATTTTGCCAACGACTTCTTGCGTGAATGTGCCAGGCGAACCGGTAGCACCGATTAACGCATGAGGCTCAAACGCATCAAGGCCTTCCAGGAAACTCATTTCCGGCTCGTCCGGCGCGAACCGTGCCAGCGCCGCACCTTTGCCCGATGCGCCTGCCTGAGTCAGAACACCAGCGCGCCCAACAAAGCGGATACGACGACACGCCTCGGCTTCGCTCAATCCCTCGTCCATCATCGACGAGACCAGCAGGTCTGCAATGCCTGTTGCCGCTGAGCCATGCCCGAGGAACATCACACGCATATCGGCCAACGCAATGCCGGTGACCCGCGTTGACGCGATGATCCCAGCGAGCGCAACGGATGCCGTACCTTGGATATCATCGTTAAAGCAGAGCACCTGATCGCGGTAGCGATCGAGAAACAACTGTGCGTTCGGCGTCGCAAAGTCCTCAAACTGAATAAGCGCTTTGGGGAAACGCTGCTGGACGCCCTGAATGAATTCGTCAATCAACGCCTCGTAGGCGTCACCACGGACCCGGCCACGCGGAATACCGAGATACACAGGATCATTGCGCAGTGTTTCGTTATCGGTGCCTACATCGATCACAACCGGCAACGTCTGCTCCGGCCGAATACCGGCGCAAGCGGTGTAGAGTGCAAGCTTGCCAATCGAAATCCCCATACCATTGCTACCGAGATCGCCGAGACCTAGCACGCGCTCGCCATCGGTCACGACGATCACACGGACGTCGTCCTCGGGCCAGTTAGCCAACAGTTTGTCGACATCGCCAGCATCATCAATTGACACATACAGTCCGCGCGAATCGCGGAAGATATTGGCGAACTCTTTGCACGCCTCGCCGACCGTAGGCGTGTAAATCAACGGCATGATTTCTTCGATGTGCTCAACGACGAGCTTGAAGAACAACGGTTCGCTGCGCACCTGCAGCGCCCGTAGCGCGATGTAACGCTCGATGTCGTATGCCTTGCGCCGAATGTTGCTCAGGATGCGATTGAGTTGCTGCTGTTGAGTGTTAATACTCGGCGGCAGCAAGCCGCGAAGACCGAGTGCATCTCGCTCTTCCATCGTGAATGCCGTTGACTTGTTGCGCGTTGCGTCGCGGAGTAAATCCACGCCGCGTGGCTGACTTTTATCGCTCATAGTGACTCATCCCTGGCCTTGTCGTCGCTGCCAATCGCATCGGCGTGTAGCGCCTCTAACTCTTCGAATCGTCGGTCTTTCGCGGCCCACAAATCTGCGAGCCACTGGTGGAAGCGTGCACGGAATTCGCGATCGTTAGTGTAGTCGCCCTCTCGCATCCACGGCTCAATCGGTATTTCGCGGACATCCACAATGACGTGTTTCAAACGGCGCGTGCACAGCTCCCAAAAACTCTTCGCACCACCAGGATAAACGACGGTCACATCCAGCATTGAACTGAACTGCTCACCCATCACAGACAACGCAAACGCAATGCCGCCGGCGCGAGGCGGCAATAGATGCGTGTACTTACTTTGGCGCCTGGCATGTTTCTCTGGTGTAAAGCGTGTGCCTTCGACAAAGTTGATCACCGACGTAGGCACTTCGCTGAAGCGCTCACACGACCGGCGTGTCGACTCGAGATCCTGGCCTTTTCGTTCTGGATGCTTCTTGAGATACGACTTGGAATAGCGTTTCATGAACGGCATATCCATCGCCCACCATGCCAAGCCAAGAAACGGCACCCAGATCAGTTGGCTTTTGATGAAAAATTTCAGAAAAGGGATCTTACGATTCAACGCATACTGCAACACGATGATGTCGACCCAGGATTGGTGATTGGCGAGCACGAGATACCAATCATTGCGGCGCAGCGCATCTACACCGGTAACGTGCCACTGTGTGTCCTGAGTGACGTCTTGCAGAATCCCGTTAACAGTAATCCAGTTCTCGCCACAGGCAATCAGAATGCGTGACGTAAGCCGCCGCACGGCAGCAAACGGTAAAATCAATCGCACAATGGCAAACACCATGATCGGTATGAACCAGAACACGATGTTCAGGACGATAAGGACAAGGATCAGCGCGCCGGACAGTTTACGTAACATACTGGCCATAAACCTGTTTTCGAAGTGCGGGTATTATGCCGTACCCGTGCCCCAAAAGTCGCTCGCTTTGTCTTCAGGTTGGGTTCAGGCGCACCCACTAAGATCATCTCCAACGTCGGCGATCACGTCGATTCCGGCCATTATGGAGAAAGATCATGCCCCACCGCCCCTTAATCGCGCTCACACTGACAGCTTTGTCCGTTGGCGCCTATGCCGATCATCGCGACAATGCGCTTAGTTATGATGTTCTTGAATATCGCTACCAGGAGTCAGAACTTGACGCTGGTGCGTTCGATATTGATGGCGATGGTTACGTACTTGCCGGATCGGTAGAAATCTCTAACGCGCTGCACGTCTTTGCAGGGTTCGACAAGCTCACGTTCGACGACAATGTCGAACTTAAGACAACATCCCTTGGTATCGGCTGGGCATTCGACCTCAGTGCGCGAACCGACATTGTGCTGCGCGCCGGTATCGTTGACGCCGAGTTCAACACGCCAACGTTCACCGCGGACGATTTTTTCGTCGACCCTAGCGAAGATGGCGTGTTGTTTTCCGCCGGCGTGCGCAGTTTCGTCCGCGATGACATAGAGCTGTATGCCTCGCTCAACCGCTTCCAGTTTGAGGAATTTGACGACGAAGAATCAGTGCTTGCCGGGCTGGATTTCTACTTTAGCGACAGCTTTGCGATTGGCCCTGCGATTCATTGGGTAGAAGACACCACGACATGGTCAATCGGCGGCAAATTCTATTTTTAGCCGCCTTAGCGCCACGCTGCCTGAATCTGGTCTAACGCCTGTTGGCCCGGATTCAGTGCAGCGACATCAAGATCGCGCAAAGGCGTTTTCGTTGTACCAGCCACCGCGTGCATGTCACCTGGGGCCTCGTCGATGAACAACAGTCCCGTGACAATTTCGCCAGCGGCGTTGTGCCGTTGAATGTACTCAATCGCCGACCCGCGCTCACTAGGGTCGTAGCTGGCATCTACCTTGCGCAAACGCACTTCGCTACCATCATGCAAAGCGACCGGAACCGACTCACCAGCCGCGTAGTCGGCAACAATTTCTGATTGTGGCGCAACGTAGTCGGCTGCCATCACCTGACGCACGTGTTCACGGCTCCACGAATAACTTTTGGTCGATCCTTCATGATCATTAAACGTCACGCACGGACTGATGATATCGATGATCGCAAAGCCGTTGTGCTTCAGGGCAGCTTTGATCAGTGGCACAAGTTGCGCTTTGTCGCCGGAAAAACTGCGCGCAACAAAAGTCGCGCCCAAGGCCAACGCAACGGATACAGGATCAATCGGCGGCTGCTGATTAGCGGCGCCTTTTTTGGCTTTGCTGCCAAGATCCGCTGACGCAGAGAACTGCCCTTTCGTCAGCCCGTACACGCCATTGTTCTCGATCAGATACGTCATATTCAGATTACGACGGATCACGTGTGCAAACTGCCCCATACCAATAGACAGCGAATCGCCATCGCCGGAAATACCAAGGTAGGTCAGATCACGATTTGCTGCATTGGCGCCTGTCGTCACCGATGGCATCCGCCCGTGCACTGAGTTGAACCCATGTGAACCACTCATGAAGTATGCCGGTGTTTTCGACGAGCAACCGATACCGCTCATTTTGGCCAAACCATGCGGCTCGATCTCAAGCTCAAACGCCGCTTGGACGATCGCGCCGGTGACTGAGTCATGCCCGCAACCCGCGCACAGCGTTGAGACCACGCCTTCGTAATCCCTGAACGTCAGCCCGTGCCGGTTTTTCGGTAATTTCGGGTGGGCAATTTTAGGTTTCGCAAGATAGCTCATAGTAATCCTAGGCCGCTCGGCCTTTTTGCATCTCTCCGGCAATCGGCAGTGCGACGCTGGCTGCCGTGATCGGCGAGCCATCGTAGTGCAACACAGGTTTCAACACGTTCCCGGCAACGCCAAGATCGTTGATGAGCATGCTGCGCAATTGCGCATCGCGATTTTGCTCAACAACGAAAACAGTATCGAATCGCTCGATAAAGCTACGAACGTCTTCATGAAACGGAAACGCCCGTACACGCAAGTAGTCAACGACATAGCCGTCAGCCGCCAGGCGCGCAATCGCCTCGCGCACCGCGCCATCCGAGCTGCCAAAGGCAATCACGCCAGCGCTGGCGAACCGCTGCTTATGCTCAATGGGCTCAGGCAAAACGCCGCGCGCTGTTTCCCATTTGAGTAACAGGCGATCGACGACGTCTTTGTATTCTGCCGAATCCTCTGTGTAGCCACCAAACCGGTTATGACCCGAACCGCGCGTAAAGTAGGCACCTTTCGCACTCTGACCCGGTAGCGTTCGGTAAGGAATGCCGTCACCGTCGCTGTCCATATACCGATAGAAGTGTTCGACCTTTTCCAGTGCCGCGGCGTCCAGCACTTTGCCGCGATCGGGTTGATAGTCTTCGCGCGCCTTGAGCTCAGGTACCATCCAATCGTTCATGCCGATATCAAGGTCTGACATCACAATGACCGGGGTTTGTAACGACTCGGCAGCATCGAAAGCCTCGATCGCCATGTCATAGCACTCGGCCGGGTCACTGGGGATCAACAACACATGGCGCGTGTCGCCATGTGATGCGTAAGCGCAGGCCATCAGATCGCTTTGCTGCGTGCGCGTCGGCATACCTGTTGAAGGCCCCGTGCGTTGCACATCAAACAGCACAGAGGGCACTTCGGCGAAATAGGCGAAACCGAGAAACTCGCTCATCAACGAAATACCCGGTCCACTGGTCGGGGTGAACGAGCGCGCACCCATCCACGAAGCACCAAGCACCATGCCAATGGCCGCGAGTTCATCTTCAGCCTGCACGATGCAGTAGTTGTTTTCACCGGTTTCGGGGTCAACGCGCAACTGCGCACAGAATTTACTGAATGCATCCATCAATGATGTTGACGGTGTAATGGGATACCAGGCACCCACTGTTGCGCCGGCATAAACGCAGCCAAGACCTGCCGCCGTGTTGCCATCAACAAGAATATGCCCCGCCGTGCTGTCCATCGTCTCCACTTTGGCGGGTAGCGGGCAATCGTAATGCGCTGACGCGTAATCGTAACCGAGGCGAATAGCTTCTAGATTCGAGTCAACAAGCGCTGGTTTACTGGCGTATGTTTCGCGTAGCAGTGCATCGATGATATCGAGATCCATGTCCAGTAAGGCAGCCAAAACGCCGACGTAGCAAATGTTTTTCATCAAGACGCGTGCACGTGCGCCATCGAAATGGTCGTTACACATCTGCGACAGCGGCACACCGATGATCGTCACGTCATCACGTGCCAACTGACGGCTGCGTGGCCACGTGCTGTCATAGATAAGCCAGCCGCCAGGTCGAACGTTGGCAAGATCCTTCTCGTACGTCTGAACGTTCATCGCAACCATGACATCCACGTGACCCGATGCGGCGAGATAGCCATCCTTCGTCGCACGGATTTCATACCATGTTGGTAACCCCTGGATATTCGACGGGAAGAAGTTCTTACCGCATACCGGTATCCCCATCCGGAACAGTGCTTTGAGCAAAAGGCCGTTCGCGCTCGCCGAGCCGCTGCCGTTAACGGTACCGATGCGCACAGTCAAATCGTTGACCGAAGTCAGAGTCGTTGTACTCATTGTTTAGCCTGTTTTTCTTACAACGCGCGGTTCCGGCGGTGTTAACGTCCCTGCGTAAGGCAGCAACACCCGTGACTTTTGCATGTCCCATGCGCCTGTCGGACAACGCTCTGCGCACAAACCGCAATGCACGCACAAATCTTCGTCCTTGACCATCACACGTCCGGTCTGCGGCAAATCCTCTGACACATACAGAGGCTCACTAAGGTTTTCGGAAGGTGCGGACAACCGCAGCCGGAGTTCGTCCTCCGGACCGTTCGCGGTCATGGTCAGCCAACTGGTCGGGCAGATGTCGATACAGGCATCGCATTCGATACAGGTGCTCGCATTGAACACCGTCTGCACATCGCAGTTCAAACATCGTTCCACTTCTTCGAGCGTCTGCTGCTCGGTGAAACCCAGCTCCACTTCAATGTCGAGTTTCTTGAAACGCTCTTTCAATCCGACGTGAGGCATCAGGCGACGCTCCGCGTTGTCATAATTGTTGGAGTAGCTCCATTCATGGATACCCATTTTTTGTGCGTCGAGCTGCAAGGTCGAATGTGGTCGCTCGTTGATATCCAAGCCCTGGCAGTACTGGTGCATCGAAATGGCTGCGGCATGACCGTGCGCAACACCCCAGATAATGTTCTTGGGACCGAACGCCGCGTCACCACCGAAAAAGACACCGTCGCGACTACACATCATTGTGTCCTCGCTCACCTCGGGGCAGTCCCATTGATTGAAATCAATGCCAATGTCTTTCTCGATCCAGTCAAAGGCGTTTTCCTGGCCGATCGCCAAGATGACATCATCGCAGGCAATGAACACTTCGCCATCAACATGGGTGTCGGTAATGCGTCCGTCCTCATCGATGTCGTAGCGCATTTCATCAAACAGCATGCCGGTGAGCTTGCCGTTCTCAATGACGAAGGACTTCGGGGAGTGATTGACGATAATTTCAACATTCTCCTCCTCTGCGTCTTCGAGCTCCCAATCCGACGCTTTGAAGAACTCACGCGGTTTACGAGCCATCACTTTCACTTCGCTCGCGCCGAGGCGCAGCGATGACCGACAGCAGTCCATCGCTGTGTTGCCAACGCCGATGATCAGCACACGCTTGCCAATGTCTTTAGTGTGCTCAAAGGCCACTGACTCTAACCACTGAATACCGATATGGATCCGGTCCGATGCGTCACGACCTGGCAGTGTTAATTCCTTGCCCTTAGGCGCACCAGTGCCGACGAACACTGCGTCGTAGCGCTCCTCATCGAGCAACGTTTTCATGGATGTGACAGGGTGCTCGTAGTGCACCTTCACACCCATGTTCAGAATATTGTCAATTTCCTCGTCGAGAACGGTTGGCGGCAATCTGAATTGCGGAATATTGGTCCGCATCAATCCGCCCGGCTTCGCATGAGCCTCGAAAATATCAATTTCGTAGCCGAGCGGCGCAAGATCGTTGGCAACCGTGAGCGACGCACAACCAGCGCCAATCAGGGCCACACGTTTTCCGTTACCTTGCTCGGGCGCTTTCGGCAATCGGTCGCTGATATCCGATTTATGATCGGCGGCGACGCGCTTTAGCCGACAAATGGCGACAGGTTTGTCTTCAACCCGCCCGCGACGACATGCCGGTTCGCACGGACGGTCGCAGACACGACCAAGAATGCCCGGAAAAACATTGGATTGGCGGTTTGCCATGTAGGCGTCGGTGAACCGGCCTTGCGCAATCAGGCGAATATAGTGCGGCACGTCGGTGTGCGCCGGACACGCCCACTGACAATCTACGACCCGATGAAAATAATCCGGGTCTTTCGTATCGGTTGGATTCATATCGCTTTCGCGCCACACCGGCAGACCAATATGGCGACGTCCCCACATCGCTGATTGTTGTCCTGTCTCGGAGCTTACTCCGGCGTGCTTGCCGTGGAAACTATTTTTTACCGACTAGCGTTGTGTATTGCAGACCAACGCGACGCCGTGCGTCTGATCGATGACATTAGCGCCGTCCCATGCTAGCGAGACGCGATCGACGCGTTCTACGCCAACGTCGCGCGCGACGGCGTGCTCGTCGCCTGGAAGCGCTCGCAGTACCAACTCGTCAGGTCGGAGCCGGTGCTCTTGCAGGGCGCCGCGTCGTTCGCGGAGACGCCGCAGCTCGCGACGCGTTTGACTGCTCGCGACGACGTTGCTCTCTTCTGTTTGCTGACGCCGTTCAACGAATCCACGTCCTGCACGGCCATCTGCGTCGCCAGCTTCCAGCTGCGTCAGGGTTGCCCCCATTGCGCAAGAGTCCCCACTGCTGCCTCCCGTAGGAGTCTGGACCGTGTCTCAGTTCCAGTGTGACTGGTCGTCCTCTCAAACCAGCTACTGATCGTCGCCTTGGTAGGCC
>JBCBZK010000144.1:0-8694 GCA_039815365.1 Pseudomonadota bacterium
ATTGGAAGCTACCAACGAGCACCTAGCCACAACACCCGGTCCTAAGCCTGCTCGCGAATGTCCCAATCACGAACGACAATCGTGAGTTTGGTATCCCCGGATTCTGCAATGATCCGACGCGGCAGCTCGTTGAGCGTCCAGCGGCGGTATTCCTTGTAGGAAATCGTCCAGCCTGACTGCTGGATCGCTGAAGGAAGACCCTCAGCGCCCATCGTAACGTCGGCCGGCGCATCTGGCATCGGTACGCCTAACAACCAATAGCGAAGACCTTCGATCGGCACGCGCAGACCGGTTTGACGAAACAGCTCAGTCGACGGGTCATTCACGGTGCGAGTTTCGATACGGCTGCCCGACAACGTGACACGATCAGGGTCGCCTTCAAGCTGCACACCACCGATACCTAGTGGGCCGTCAATTTGTGCATCGAATTGCCGACGATCCTGAACCCAGAAAAGGTTGCCGCTAGACGAATCTTCAGGCGTGCGAATGCCGATACGACCGCGTAGCGACCAGACATCAAGCGCGCCCATCACGCGCTCTCGCGTTGGCCAATCAGTCAACAACGGTAGTTGTTGGACACCGCGCGTCGCACAGGCTTGCAGCAGCGCGGCGAGCGCACACACCGACAGCCAACGAACAGCGCGACCGAATGGCTCGCTCGCGTGTCGCGCTACACCCCGTCGATCAACTGCGTGTCGCAGGCCCATCTTCCATCAAACGGCGAATGGTCTCGCGCAACACGTCATCGTCCGGGGCGCGACGATACGCTTCTTCAAGTAGTTTGCGCGCCTCATCCTCTTCACCCATCCGCCACATGACTTCGCCGAGATGCGCGGCAACCTCAGCATCCTGATATTGCTCCCACGCTTTCTCCAGATATTCACGGGCCTGCTTGAGCTTGCCGCGCTTGTAGAGCACCCAGCCTTTGCTGTCGATAATCGCGGCATTCTCAGGGTCTTTGTCGAGCGCCTTGTCGATCAAACGCTCGGCTTCGCGATATTTCTTGGTGCGATCAGCCAACGTATAACCAAGCGCGTTGAGCGCGCTTGAAGACTCCGGGTAGGACTTTACGACGCCACGAAACGCATCTAACGCACCATCCAGATTATCCGAGCGCAACAACACATCGGCGCGCGCCAACATCGCGAATTCCGCTTTTGGTTTCACTAAAAGATAGTCGTCATACAATGACAACGCTTGATCGTAATACTCGCCCGCCGCATACAACGATGCTCGCGACACGCTCAATGACAGCCCATAGCGCGGATGGCGTTCTACGAAGTCATCAATGTGTTGCAGCGCCGCTGGCAGACCATCTTGCTGTCTGATTAACGCTGCGGCGCGTTGCTGCGCGGCCACGACGAGATCGCCGCTATCGACCTGTGAATACATGCGCAGCGCCTGGTCGACGCGACGCTCACTTTCTGCGAATCGCGCCAGATAAAACAACGCGCTCGATGTTTTCTTACCGCTGCCGAGCAACTGCGTCAGCGTCGCACGCGATGCCTCTGCTTCTCCGGCCTGCAATTGAGCCAGAGCCAATGCCTCGAGTACGTCGCCGTCTTTGGGATTCTCAGCCTGCAGTTGCAACAGCATGTTGAGCGCATTTTGGTTGTCTTCCGCCGTCGCGTTAAGCGCGGCGAGCTCGATTTGCTGCTTGACCGTGGCCTCATCGTCCAAACGTAGCAACGGATCCGTAAAGGCCTGATCGGTCTTTTCATCACGCACGTAACGCGCGATCGCCAGTAAGCGGGCGTCGTTCCCGAACGCTTTTAAATTGCGCAGCTGGGCAAAATAGGTGTCGGCGCGCTCGTATTCTTCCAGCGCCACGGCACCTGTTGCCGCAATACGCAATACACACGGCGTCGACTTGAACTTCTTCGCCAGTCTGGAGAACACCATGTCCAGGTGTTGTGCGCGTGTTTCGCGGATCAAGCCCTCTTCTGCCAAATCACAAATTGCGTCAGGATCAGATGTCTTGCCGAATAGTGCGGTGAAGCGTTTGATCGCAGGATCGACATTACCTGCGCGTGTCAGCGCCATTGCCGCATAGGTATCAGCATCATCCGGCCACTTTGCTGATTTCCGCCAGGCAGCAGCCGCACGGACCGTTTGCTCGTCAAAACCGAACTCAAAAGCAGTGATCGTCGCCTGGCGCGCCGATTCCATGCCCGCACCAGCCTCGGCTGCCGAGACGTAACTATCGACAGCGGCAGCATAATCGCCGCGTCGCATCGCATCTTCGGCGCCAGCGAGTTGGCGCAAAGCATCGATATCGCTTGCCGCTGCCAGTGTGCTTGAGATGCCCAAGATGAGCGTAATTAAAAATCGATTGATCGTATGCATGGTACTAATTGAACTTCCAATGCGGCAGTTACCTGCGACTTCGCCTATCATAGAGGTTCCGATGCAGCCTGATCGCAAAAGTTCGCGCGATGACAATAAACATTCTTGGCATTAACCATAACACGGCCTCCGTCGAGGTCCGTGAGCAGCTGGTCATCGCTGAGTCCGCCGTCCCGGAAACCCTGCGCGATATTCGTGCGCTGCCCGGGGTTACCGAAGCGATCGTCCTGTCGACCTGTAATCGCACCGAGGTCTATTGGGCGGGCAGCAGCACCCAGCCCGCAGACGAGATTACCGACTTGCTGGAGCGCTCCGAACACACCGGGGAGGGGTTTCGTGGCGCCCTGTTCCATCACAGTGATCGCGCCGCCGCAGAGCACCTGTTCCGGGTTGCCTCCGGTCTGGATTCGATGGTGCTTGGTGAAACGCAAATTACCGGTCAGCTAAAGAATGCCTATCGTGAGGCGCAAACGCTGGGCGCATGTGGCGCACATTTGGGGCGTGTTTTCGAGCAGGCGTTCTCAATCGCCAAAAAGGTACGCACGGACACCGATATTGGCGCCAGCCCGGTGTCGGTCGCCTACGCCGCGGTTCGATTAGCCAAACAATTGTTTGCAGGATTCGAAGAACATACCGCACTGCTGATTGGCGCAGGAGAGACCATCGAGCTTGTCGCCCGCCATCTGCATCGGCACAACATTGGCAAAATCTATATCGCGAATCGCAGTGAAGACCGGGCGCAGCGGCTCGCGGATGAGTTCGACGGCTTTTCTTTGCCTTTGTCGCGCCTCAACCGAGCGCTGCCTTACGCCGACATCATCATTAGTTCTACCGGCAGCCCTGATCCTGTTGTGACGGCGCCAATGATGAAAGAAGCGATTAACAGCCGCAGACGCAAACCGGTGTTCGCCGTCGATATCGCTGTGCCGCGCGACATTGAACCGGCAATCGGCAAATTGTCCGATATTTACCTGTATTCGATCGACGATCTGAATAACGTCATCACCGATGGTCAAAAATCGCGAGAAGCAGCGTCCATTGAAGCTGACAAAATCATCTCAAAAGAATTGGACATGTTCCGCCGTGCTGAACGCCAGCGCGTCGCGACCCCGACCATCCTGTCTGTCCGGGAATCAGTGATGCGGGTTCGCGATGAAGCACTCGATGCTGCACGCAAGCGCATCGCCAACGGCCATCCTGTTGATGATGTGATGCAGCAAATGGTGCATACCCTGACACAACGTATCCTGCATCAACCGACGGAGCGTTTGCGCGAAGCGGCAGCGGAATCCGATGAGGCGTTTTTGAACATCGCCCGCGAGTTGTTCCTTGGCAAGCAACCGGATGCCGATGCCGACGAGAATGACAAAGACACCACCCAACGCGCGCAGCGTTAGCCGGCATGAAAACCTCAATAGAACACAAGCTGCAAGGGCTTGCCGATCGCTTTGAAGAGCTCGCAGCCCTGCTAGCAGACCCTGATGTCATTAGTGATCAAGGCCAGTTCCGCGACTTGTCGATGGAATACGCCAAACTCGAGCCTGTCGTCGCGCGCTACGAGACATTCCGCTCACAGACGACAGAGCTCGACGAGGCCGAGCTCTTGGCGAGCGACAGTGACCCTGAGATGCGCCAGATGGGGCAGGACGAGGTCGCACGACTGAAGAGCAGCCTTGAAGCCTCCGAAATCGAGCTGCAAAAAGCACTCATCCCGGCCGACCCAAACGACGATAGCAACATATTCCTTGAGATTCGTGCGGGCACTGGGGGCGATGAGGCCGCTATTTTCGCCGGCGATCTGTTCAAGATGTACTCAAAGTACGCGGAACGTCAGCGCTGGCAAGTAGAAATCCTGTCCGCAAGCGATGGCGAGCACGGCGGCTACAAGGAGATCATTTGCCTGCTGAACGGCACGGGCGCCTTCTCACATCTCAAATTCGAATCCGGCGCACATCGCGTGCAGCGCGTCCCGGAAACGGAGTCGCAGGGACGTATCCATACCTCGGCGTGCACGGTTGCCGTGTTGCCGGAGGTCGCCGCAGTCGAAGAGATCGATATCAACACAGCCGATCTTCGCATCGATACGTATCGTGCCTCCGGGGCAGGCGGTCAGCACGTCAACAAAACGGATTCAGCCGTACGTATCACGCATTTGCCTACCGGTGTCGTCGTTGAGTGTCAGGACGAACGTTCACAACACAAAAACCGTGCACGGGCGATGTCGTTGCTTAAAGCACGCCTGCTCGACGCGGAACGTGATGCACAAAGCAGCGCGCAGGCAGAACAGCGTAAATCACTCGTGGGCAGCGGCGATCGCTCAGAGCGCATCCGCACCTATAATTATCCGCAAGGTCGCGTGACCGATCACCGCATTAACCTGACGCTGTACAAGCTTGCAGAAGTCATGGAAGGCGATCTGGAAGCGGTGATAGGGCCACTGACCAATGAGTATCAGGCGGACCAACTGGCGGCACTGGAAGCGAGCGACGCATGAGCCGGGCCGGCGGGCTGATTGATGCGATCGGCGAAACACCGCTGATTCGCCTCAATCAACTGTCCGACGCGACGGGCTGCGAGATTCTGGGCAAGGCCGAATTCATGAACCCTGGCGGCTCTGTGAAAGACCGCGCAGCGTTAGGTATGGTGCGCGCGGCTGAGGCAGATGGCACCTTGCAACCTGGCGGCACTATCGTCGAAGGCACTGCAGGTAATACCGGCATTGGCCTTGCAATGGTCGGCAACGCGCTAGGTTACAAAACCATCATCGTGATGCCGAATACACAAAGCGCGGAAAAGGTGGAAACGCTGGCCGCGTACGGCCCCGAAATACGACAGATTCCGGCGGTCCCCTTCAAAAACCCAGCCCACTTCGTGCATGAATCCGGTCGCATAGCTGCCGCGATAAACAACGAGCAGTCGGGCAGCGCGTTCTGGGCAAACCAGTTCGACAATACCGCCAATCGCGATACACACAGGCAAACGACCGCCGAGGAAATCTGGCGGCAGACTGAAGGATCGGTAGATGGGTTTGTGTGCGCCGTAGGCACAGGCGGTACGCTGGCCGGCGTTGCAGCCGGGCTGCGCGCGCACAATCCTGACGTTCACATTGGCCTATGTGATCCGGAAGGCTCCGGTTTGCACCACTACTTCGAGCATGGGGCGATCAAGATTATCGGTAGTTCTATCAGCGAAGGCATTGGCAATTCGCGTGTGACTGAGAATCTGGCCGGTACGAAGATTGATTTCAGTTGCCAGATACCCGACACCGAAGCCCTGCCGATCGTTTATGAGCTCATTCGCAGTGACGGCTTGCTATTGGGTGGCTCCAGTGGCATCAACATTGCCGGCGCTATGCGCATGGCGCAGCGCCTCGGCCCGGGGCACACGATCGTTACAATTCTGTGTGACAGCGGCTTGCGGTATAAGGCGAAATTGTTCAACAAAGCGTTCCTTACCGGGCGCGGCATTACACTGCCCGACTGGCTGGATAGTGACGCGTTCTAAGACCATTCCGAGGCGGTTTAGATTGTGCGAAAAACACTGATTATTGCAGCGCTCTGCATCGCTCTCGTTGGCGCTGGTGCTTACCTGTACTTTCAGGGTGCGCGTTACACATTACAATTCACCGAGACAGAACTTCAGGAAAAACTCTCCGCAAAACTGCCTGTCAGCCGTGACTATTTGTTTATTTTCGAGGTCGTTCTGGACAATCCGCGACTGCGACTGGTCGAAGGCTCAGACAGAGTGAATGCCGGCATGGACGTGACACTGAACATCCGCATTGGAAACGAACCACTGCCTCTGGGCGGCAAGATCGACATCTCCGGTGGCGTGCGCTACGCCTCCGAGATCGGCCAGTTCTTTCTAACAGACCCAATCATCGAAGACCTAAGCGTTCAGGGTGTGCCCTCGAGATACACAGACAGAGTAGATGAAGTCATGACCAAGGCGCTCGCAAGATTCTACGCCGAGCGGCCGATCTACACGTTGAAAGACACCGATGTGAAAGCGAAAGCCGCAAAACTGTTGCTCAAAAAAGTGGTCGTCAGAAACAGCGTACTGTTCGTGACACTTGGAGTCTAACGCCGCGCTTGGATCAGTATTCGTCGCTCCTAAGCGGACTATCCAAGCGCATTGGCGAGATCGTCGATCAGGTCCTGCGTATCCTCGATGCCGACCGACAAGCGAATCAGATCGTCTGTCAGCCCAATCGCGTCACGTTGCTCCACCGGCACCGATGCGTGCGTCATGATCGCCGGGTGGTCAACCAGACTCTCAACGCCACCCAGACTTTCTGCAAGCGCGAACACCTCGACGGTTTCCAGGAATTTTCTGGCAGCCTCAAGACCACCTTTGATAAAGAATGTCACGATACCGCCGGCAGCATCCATCTGACGCTGTGCAAGCGCGTACTGCGGGTGCGATTCCAGACCCGGATAAATGACGCGAGACACGTTCTCATGGCCACTGAGCCACTCGGCAATTTTTTGGCCGCTCTTGTTGTGCTGTTGCATCCGAACGTTCAGCGTTTTCAATCCACGTAACGCAAGAAAGCTATCGAACGGACCGAGAATTGAGCCGATAGAGTTTTGCAGGAATCCGAGCTGCTCAGCCAAGCCGGCGTGCCCAGTGACCGCAACGCCGCCCACCATGTCAGAATGACCATTCAGAAACTTCGTGACCGAATGCATCACAATATGCGCACCCTGCTCCAGTGGTCGCTGGGCCCACGGTGTCGCGAACGTATTGTCGGCCACCAGAATCAAGTTGTTCGCATTCGCGATTTCAGCCATCGCTGCAATGTCCACGAGTTTGAGCAGCGGGTTGCTCGGCGTTTCAATCCACAACATGCGGGTCTTGTCGGTGATCTTCGCTTTCACGCTATCCACGTCGGTAAAGTCGACATAGTCAAATGTCAGTCCTGCCGAACGCTCGCGTACCTTGCTAAACAAACGGTTGGTGCCGCCGTATAAGTCGTCCATGGCCAGCACGTGATCACCGCTGGAGAGCAATTCGAGAATCGTGCCGATCGCAGCGAGGCCCGACCCGAACGCGAAACCGTGCGTACCACCCTCCAGATCAGCGATACAGCGCTCAAAAGCCATTCGCGTCGGGTTCTGCGAACGCGAGTATTCGTAGCCCTGATGTACGCCCGGACTCGACTGCACATACGTCGACGTCGCGTAGATCGGCGGCATGATGGCGCCGGTTGATGGGTCCGGCGACTGACCTGCATGAATAACGCGAGTCGCGAAGGCTGTTTTCTTGTCCGTCATAATATTGCTCTCTAGACTTTCTGTGGGCGATGTTACCGGATATCAGACCGGCGTCGCTGCCATTTGCTTACGCAGGTGATTCAACACATCGGCGCGCGTGATCAGGCCAAAAAATTCATCGCCCTGCGTCACAGCGGCGAATGGCTGAACCTGCAGCATTGCCACGAGGTTATTGATAGATGCGGTCGGCTCAAGACGAATGAAACTTTCCTGCATCGCCTCTCGAACCAATGCGTTCAATAACGCCGGTTTGCCAAAAGCAAAGCGAATAATGTCATCCTCGGTTAATACGCCGACGAGATGTCCTTGATCCATAACGGGCAATTGCGATACACCGGCGTTGCGCAGTCGATTGTGCGCCGTTGTGAGCACGTCCTCGGAACCCACCGTAATGGTCGCGCGCTCATCATGCAGGCGACCAATCAGATCGCGCAAATCACCGAAGTGCTCGCGAGAAATAAAACCCTGATCTTCCATCCAGAAATCGTTGTAGAGTTTTGACAGGTACTTGTTACCCGTGTCGCAGGCGAACGCTACCACGCGTTTAGGTTCGGATTGCGCCTGACAATACTTCAGCGCCGCTGCGAGTAACGTCCCGGACGACGAGCCAGCCAACAAACCTTCCTTGCGCAGCAACGCGCGTGCCGCGTCGAACGACTCGGCATCACTGATCGCATAGGCACAATCAACCATTGAGAAATCCGCGATGTCAGGAATAAAGTCCTCCCCGATACCTTCGACGAGCCAGCTTGCGCTGTCGCCCATCTCCCCTTTGTTGATGTAGTCAGCCAGGATCGAACCCACAGGATCCGCCAGCACGAGTTTGAGGTTCGGCGCGTTCTCGGCGAAGTATTTGGACAACCCACTCACTGTGCCGCTTGAGCCAACGCCCAGCACCACGGCATCAACATCGCCGTCCAGTTGCTCGAGAATTTCCGGTCCGGTGGTTTGCTCATGTGCCAGTGGGTTATCAGGATTGCCGAACTGGTTGATGAAATACGCGCCGCGCTCGTCAGCAATTTTGCGCCCGAGATCCTGGTAGTACTCAGGGTGACCGCGACCCACGTCTGAG
>JBCBZK010000059.1:0-20747 GCA_039815365.1 Pseudomonadota bacterium
CGAAAAAGCGCGTCGCAGCGCGTGAGGCTGTTGCACTTGCAGGACTTGGTCGAGCACTCGTGTGCGGTACTCACCAAAGTCGTCAGTGTCTCCATAGCTATTGATGCCGATGGCGCCCGTGCCGGCAGGTGAAATGCTGAATGTGTCTGTCGTACGGCCGGATTGGAACGTGTTGGACCCCGAGAGTGACACATTCATGCCGATGCCGTTTGCCGGGTTCGATGCTTGTGCAAGATCAGCAATGCGACCCGCCCAACCTACGCTGGTTCTGCCGTCGGGCACCGCCGTTTGCCACTGGCTGATTTGGTCAGCGTGTGAGAACAGACCGACAGGTAGTCTTGCCGTGCCAGCATCAACTGCGGCTGCGTTAAACGGCTCAAGCAGCGTACCCACATTGGCAACTAAGGATGCGTCCTGATCGCCAATGAGTTGCTGCAGTGCGGCCATGCCTGGATGTACGCCAAAACTGGCACCATCGCTGCTGACCGCGTTAAGCGCGAGTAGATCCTGGCCGGGTAATGCCAGATCAGACCGGATCGCTGCATATGCGTTGTACTGATCGCTGTCGGTTGGAACGAGCATGTTGTATGAGTCATTGCCGCCGGCCAGCAAGATACAGACAAGTGCTTTGTAGTCTGGTGCACTTTGTGCCGCTGCGTCGCGCGCAGCGGCGAGACTGAGCAAGGAGGTGCCAATCGTTGGCGCACACGTACCCAAAGCACATGAATGGGTGAGAAAGGAGCGTCGGTTCATCTTGGCGTTTCTCCTGTGTCCTAGTGCTTAACGGCAAGCTCGGGCGATGTCAGGAACCAGTACATCGCAGCACGAACTCGCAACTCGTTATCATTCAGTTCGGTTATCGCATTCACGTAAATCTCCGACATCTCGGCGCTGAGCGACCCGTACATGAGTAAGGTATCCATCTGCTCTACGAGTGCGGCAGGGTCGGCAGCGAGTGTTACCCACGCATCTAATGACAGCGAGGCAGGTTCGAATCCATCGGGTGTGTCGGTGACGAAATCGCCGAAAGCAATCGCATCGATAAAGTTCGGGTACGCGATAATGGAGTTGCTGTTGGTGATCTGGAACTCGGGCGCAACCAGACCAAGCTCTGAGAGCTCTCCGGCAGGTGAATGGTCGGGCAGATAAAAGTTGAAGACGCTAGGCGACGACAGCGGGTGCTGTTGTGATACGTCTTGCAAGAAATATCCGAGTGGTGCAATGAAGCCGTCCGGGCTTGTGACTTCAAACTGACGCAACAGCTCCACATAGCGCACTACGGGTTCGCGTAACTTGCCAAAACTGCCGCTGTTTACGGGCGCTGCCCGTGCTTCAGGGTCCAGTGCGATCGCCCGAATCACAGCTTGCATGTCCCCGCGAACGCCACTGCCGTTGTCATTGAACGTTGCCGCGACACGTTGCACATACGCCGCGGAGGGGTTTGATGTAATTAGCCTTTGAATCAGCTGGCGACCAATGAAAGGACCCACGTTCGGGTGTTCGAACAAGTTATCCAATGCAAGATTGATATCTTCGATACCGGTCAGCCCGGGTGGCACTACTGTGCCGTTGAGTAGTCGTTTTTCGCCGGGTTCGTGTTGGTCTTCAAACATGACCATCGGCACATAAAAACGCGGATCGTCAGTGTTTCCGAAAAACGCGCCATCACCGCCAAACGACAAGCCTGTAAAAATTTTGGCGAATTCACCAATATCATCGTTGTCGTAGCTCGCGATTGGGTCACCGTTCGCATCGGTCCGGACGGATCCATCCGGGTCGAGCTCAAACAAGCCGATCGTGAACAATTGCATGACTTCGCGTGCGAAATTTTCGTCAGGGAAAATATTGTTATCCGGGTCTGCGCGCCGGTTATTAATATGGCTGAGATAAACGCCCATCGCTGGACTCAACGCGACGTCCTCAATCAACTGACGAAAGTTGCCGAAGGCGTTCTTAAGCAGATTGTCATAGTACTGACCGAGCGCGTATGGGTAGACCTCGAGGACGTCGACACGGTCGGACACGACAAAAATTTCGCTCAGCGCGAAAGCGACGCGTTGACGAACAGTATCCTCAGCGGTGATTGTGTTGTGCCACCAGCCGAGTCGACGGGCGAAAATCAAATACTCAATGTCGTTTTCGAACGCATCGAATTCCCCGGCATCCCGACGCGCAAGAATATTGTCAATGGTTGGCAGGTGAAAGGTCGCCGGCAGCGCAAATTGCGCGTCTAGCCACGCTTCGTCGCCTGCTCTCGCCATATCATCTAACGCGCTGTATGGCATGCCGAACGTCATTTGACTCGCAAAGCGGCTTGCGGCGTCACGTTGCGACTTGGAAACCGTTACCGGTGTTGGTGGCGTGACGACGATAGGTGTTGGCGCCGTATCTCCGCCACCGCCACAACCACCCACCAACAGAGCTAGAAGCGTTGTTAGGATGGCGTGTCTTGTCGTTTGCAATGTCGACATAAGCTGGACTCCCGTCGGCCGAGAGTAGTCGGCCATACACCCTATAACGCACCATCGCCCGAAACGGTTTACCGCGTCAATAGAAAAGGGCGATCCGCTGGTTGCTCGGGAGTGGTTTTTTGTTATGCTCAACCCGTCTTTAGGTGACGCGAAGGAGGTGATCAAATGTCGAGTGAGATTAACCGGTCATTTGAGTTAGTGAGTGTTCGGGTAGCTGCTATCTGGTAGTGCTGAGCCTCGCGGGCAAATGGCCCAACTCACGGAGGTCGCGCCACAAGGCGCGGCCTTTTTTTATGCGCGACGAAAAGGTTGAATCAAAAGCTGCCATAGCGATTGATCACGTCGCTCGCGAAATTCAACCAGTCCGATTTGCATCGTTTCATGTGGCTCAGCCGGTTCCGCTTGATAGCTTGCAAATAGGCGATCCCAGAGCGACAAAAAGAATCCGTAATTGCTATTCGTCTGCTTCTCGTAGCTTGAGTGGTGTACCCGGTGCATGTCCGGTGTCACCACGAAGGGACGTACGCTTCGATCCAGCGCTGCAGGAAGCGCAATATTAGCGTGGTTGAACATTGCCGAGGCGTTGAGCAGCACTTCAAAAATGACGATCGCGATGACCGGCACGCCAAGCGCTACAACGAAGGCCGCTTTAAGGCACAAAGAAAACACAATCTCCAGCGGATGAAAGCGCAAGGCGGTGGTAACGTCGAATTCGGTATCCGCGTGGTGAACACGATGGAGCCGCCACAACACCGGCACTTTGTGCATCAACCGGTGTTGCCAATAAATAAATGCATCCATCAGCACAATACAGATCATGATGATCAACCAGGTTGGTAAACCATCCCAACGACCAAAAACGCCCCAACCCTCGCGTTGCGCGAGAACAGCTGCTGCGACGGCAAGGCCTGGTGCAAGGACACGTATGATCAACGTATCGATCAGGACAAGGCCGATGTTCACTGGCCAACGTTGGGTTCGACGTGCGTTGCCACGGCGCTTCGGTAACGCATATTCAACCACCGCGAAGATGATTAGCAGGCCAAAGAAGATGCTCGCGCGGATTGCTGCTTCGTGGTTGAGCATTTAATCGTCTCCGAGGTGTGACCAAACTTCGGAGATAACAACAGAGCCTTCTCCGACCGCGGATGCAACGCGTTTGACGGAATTGGCTCGAACGTCACCGATCGCGAAAACACCCGGACAGGACGTTTCAAATTGCCGGCGCTGGTCGGCAGCTGTGCCTGTATACACGAATCCTCTGGGATCCATTGCGACAAGCGCCTTCAGCCAAGTCGTGTTTGGTGCAGCGCCAACCATTAAAAACACAGCACGCGAGTCAATCTTGCGGACCGCGCCGCACGCGGTATCTACCACATCGACATGTTCTAGCTGAGAATCGCCGTGCAATGCGTGTATTTCATTTTGATAGTGGATGGTAATGGCCGGGTCCGCTTCGAGTCTGCTCAACAAATAATCGGACATCGATGAAGCCAGCGAGCGACCGCGAACCAGCACATGCACATGGTTTGCAGTACGCGACAGGAACATGGCTGCCTGACCTGCAGAGTTGCCGCCGCCAACGACGATAACGTCGGTCTGCCGACAATACCGGGCTTCTGATTCTGTTGCCGCGTAGTAAACGCCCATGCCTTCGAAACACTCAAGCCGTGCTAACGGCAGCCGTCGGTATTGGACGCCTGTCGCGACGACGACCGCACGGGTATTGACGATAAAGCCATCATCGAGTTCGGCGCAAAACGTGCCGTCGTCTTGCTTGAGCAGGTTTTGCACACGCCGTGGTACCGCAAACTTCGTACCGAACTTCATTGCCTGGATTTCTCCGCGCCATACAAGATCGGCGCCGGATATGCCGGTTGGAAAACCCATGTAGTTTTCGATACGCGATGACGTGCCTGCCTGACCGCCAATGGCCAGCTCATCGACCACAAGTGCTTGCAGACCTTCTGCACCGGCATAAACGCCGGCCGCCACACCACCCGGGCCGCCACCCACAATCAGTACATCAACATTTGCGTTTTCGGCAAGCGCAATGTCCATGCCGAGCGCACGCGCGACCGCGGACGGACACGGTGCCTCTACGCTTGCGGTTGCACCAATCAACACAGCAGGTGTGTCAGCGTCAATACCACAAAGTTTCGCGGCAGCTCTGGCCTCGTCACTGCCAAGTTGGAGCTCATTGGCCGGCAGCCGGTTGCGCCGAATGAACGCGGTCACCCGGCGCATATCCGCGGTCTGATCTGCGCCGATGAGAGTCAGGTTGCTATCGCCGTCGTCCAGCAAGCGTCGCCGGCGTGCGGCGAACACGGTCATGATAATGTCGCTCATTTCCGGAATGGCAGCCATCAGTTGAAGCGTTGCGTCGCGCGGCACCTCAAGTATCACGCTGTCCTTTGCGGCGCGCACGCCCATCATGATCGCGTCACCGCTCAGAAAACCAATCTCGCCGGCGAACTGTGTTGGCCCAAGGCCGTGCGGGAGATGCCGTGCACCTGTGAATGGATTGACCAATTCAAGTTCACCACTAACGACGTAACAAAAGCGATCCAATGGCTGACCAACTTCAAGTACCGTCTCACCGACAGCGTAGTGCTTTTCTTCGCCATGCCTGCTTAACGCGTCGATATGGCTTTGCGCCAGTGGCGTTCGTTGCATTGATCTAAGATCCGCTGCGAGCGTTTCCATAAAACGATTTTCCGAAGTGTAGGGTGATCAGGTACGAAAGCAGAGTCGGGAATCGAGGGTCAAGTAGACCTCGAACCAACCACTATGGTAGCAGGGCAGCAGACTTGATTTGTGCATACACTTTTTGACCTGGTTGCAGATCGAGTTCGACGCAAGATCGACGAGTAATCGAGGCGAAAAACGACTGATCACCGACGCGCAAGCTGACCAGTAAGGTGACACCGTCACCGCTGTCGGACAGCGCCGTTACTGTACTGCGTATTCGATTCAAAATACTGCTCGCCACCGTGCGATCCAAAGAGATACTCACGTCGCGCGCGAGAATGTGGACGCGTACCTGTCGTATTCCCGTGCTGGATGGTGCTGGTAGCCACAGTGTTGCGCCCGACACATCGACGGGCATGAGGCCCCAGCGGGTATCGATATCGCCGGCTGTGCCGGCCAACTGAGCGCTCCGGCCGCCGGCAACCAGTGCGTTGACATGACCGGCATCGGTCAGCATAGCGAACGTGCCCTCGGCCTCGCTCTTTCCATTGCGCAACAACACAAGGTGATCTGCAATGCGGGCGACTTCGTCGACAGCATGGCTCACATAGAGGATGGTAACTTGGCCACTGTCGCGCAATCGTTCGAGCGCGGCGAGTACTGGCTGCCGACGCTCGGTATCCAACGCCGACAACGGTTCATCGAGCAGTAGTATTTCAGGTCGCCGCAAAGCAGCGCGCGCAATTGCGACGCGCTGACGCTCGCCGCCCGACAACATCGCCACTGACTTATCGATCAGTTCGGCAGGTGCCAACGCATCGATCAAAGGGGAAAACTCAGCTTCTGGAATTGCTTGATGTGCACGTCGCGATGCGAACTGAAGGTTTTCGGCGACGCTCATTGACGGAAACAAGGCACCTTGTTGTGACACATAGGCAAGCGTACGTCGGTGCGGCGGGACGAATTGCTCCGTCGATTGCCACTTCGCGCCGCGCCACTCAACTGTGGCCGATAGGTCAGGGCGCAATCCAGCAAGCACTTTGAGTACCGTCGTTTTTCCTGCCCCGGACGGACCGAAAAGTGCGGTGATCTTTGTGTTTGGGAAGTGCGCGTCAACGTCCAACGAAAAGGTGGTGCCTGCGTCCGGGCGGGTGTTGAGCTGCAGTCGAAGACCCTCTGTCATAGCCCTACCGATGCCGTTCGTTGTCTTGGGCCGAGCCAATACAATGCGCTAAGCGCGATAAAGGCAAACATCACCAATACAATCGACAGGGCATGTGCGCTGGCAAAACTCAGTGACTCGGCATGGTCGTAGATCTGCACCGAGACCAGCCTCGTTTCACCCGGGATGCTGCCACCAATCATCAGTACGACGCCAAACTCACCGACGGTGTGTGCGAACCCCAATACGCCGGCAGCAAGATATCCCGGCCGCGCTAATCTCAGCGCGACGGAACAGAACCGGTCGAGCGGGCTTGCGCCCAAGGTTGCCGCAGCGTCAAGAATGTCCGGATCAATTGCGGCGAATGCATTGCGCAGCGGTTGCACAACAAAGGGTAGGGAATAGATGAGAGAACCTATGACCAAGCCAGAAAACGTGAATGGCAACAAGTCGATTCCCAGCCATGTTGTGAGCTTGCCGACAGGGCCCGCCGGACCCATCGCAACGAGCAAATAGAACCCCAGTACCGTCGGCGGCAATACCAAAGGCAATGCGACGATAGCAGACACGGGTGCACGCCATCGCGATCGGCTTCTGGCTAACCACCAGGCGAGTGGTGTCGCCAATACGAGCAACAACCCGGTGGTGACGCCAGCCAGTTTGGCTGTGAGCCACAGCGCCGTGACATCCTCGAGACTCAACGGCATCTTTCGTTTGCCCGGTTCGCGTGCGAAGGTGCGGTGACATAGCCGTAGTCTTGCAAGACGCGCTGTGTTGCGTCGCTGCGCAAAAACGATAGGAACGCCGCCGCCGCTGGATTTTGAGCGCCGCGTTTTGTGATGATCGCGTCTTGCACGATTGGGCGATGCAGTGTCTGCGGGATCAACCAATACACACTAGCGCCGAGGTGTTCGCTCTGTTTGAGTTGCGACAGCGCCACAAAGCCACCGTCCACATTGCCGCTCGTGATAAATTGATAGACCTGTGCCACGTTCTCGGCCTGCACATACCGTGTGTTTCTTGCATCGCCGACCAAAGCATCAATGACGTCGTGCGCGGCTGCGCCGTAGGGCGCGGTGCGCGGATTTGCTAACGCGAGTCGGCGCATGGCGGGCCAATCGGGTTCTGTCTGCGTTGGCTGAGCCACAGACCAATACGCGAGCGTGCCAATGGCATAGGTTGTTTGCGTTTTTGCAATGGCGGCGTCTGCAATGCCGAGCGCATGAGCCGTGCATTGATCGGCAGACAGGAAAACATCGAACGGGGCGCCATTGACGATCTGCGCGTAGAGCTTGCCGGTAGAGCCACTGACAATTCTCACGGGATGTTCCGACTGGGCTGAGAAGTGTTGGGCGATCGACTCGGCAGCCGCTCGAAAATTCGCTGCTACCGCGACGGTTAACACGTCGGCGTTAGCCGTCGCGCTGAAGAGCAGCAAGAGTATCGCGGTGGCAACGCCTTTCATGTTGCGATAATGACCCGCAGCAACCATCGACGCAAGGTCTCACATGAATCGAGTAAACCTGAGGTTAACCCTGATTTATCCGAACTGTTGCCGATTGCTGGTGCAATGCAATAACGCTTGCAATACGATACTCCCAGCATCGGTATTTCAGAACTCAAACAGCATTGAGACAGGTTTTATGAGGCATCTAAATTACAGCCATTTGCAGTATTTTTGGGCGGTCGCACGTGAGGGCAGTATGGCATCAGCGGCGAAAGCCATGCACATCACACCGCAGACAATCAGCGGTCAGCTAAAACTCCTGGAGGAATCGCTTGGCAGCCCCTTGTTTAACCGAGTGGGCCGCCGGCTGGAGCTGACGGAGTTAGGCCATACTGTATTCGAGTATGCCGATGAGATCTTTACCATCGGCAACGAACTTGCGAACGTGGTTCGTGGTCAGGAGCAGGGCAGCACATCAACGCTCAAGGTCGGTATGGTCAGCTCCATGCCAAAGCTGATCGCTGAGCGTATCATCGCGCCGGCCTATGATGACAGCGATCCGGTTCGGGTACGCTGCCACGAAGCGTCGCTGGGCGATCTGCTTGGCGATCTCGCGACCCACCGTTTGGATTTAGTGTTGTCTGACCAGCCCATGCAGCACGGTCTGAGCATGCGCGCCTACAGCCATAAATTGGGTGACAGCGGTATGTCATTCTTCGCGCGGCGTGATCAGGCAGAACGATTTGGTGGTGTGTTTCCGGCGTGTTTGAACGGCAAACCAATGTTACTGCCGACCACAAGCACGGCGTTGCGCCGGCGACTGGATGACTGGTTTGACATTAACGACATTTCGCCCGTTGTTGTCGGCGAATTCGACGATAGCGCGTTGATGAAAGCATTTGGAGAGGCGGGCATTGGCGTGTTCGTCGGCCCTAGCGTGATCGAAGACGAAATCTTGCGGATGTACGATTGTGTTTCGATTGGCCGTACGCAGGAAATCGAGGAGCATTTTTACGTGATCTCTCCTGAGCGGCGTTTAAAGCACCCTGCGGTCGTGCGTATTATCGGTGCCGCCCGAAGCCAGCTGTTTACCGAAACGGAACGCGCTGCTTGAAGCTAAGACCAATACCATGTCGCGAACGGCGCAACGCTTACCTGCGTTGCCTTACTCCGGCTTGATGCCGGGAACCAGGCGAGCTCGCGACCAACGCCGTCTCGTGATTGCGCGGATCTGGCGCGCAGGCCACGCAGCCCACGATCTTTCACACGTTGACCGACGCGTTGACACACCGTGTGACTGACAGTGTCGCCGTTGGCGGTCAAAGGAAACTGAGCCGGTAGCGATAGCGCGTCGATGCCTTCCGGGGTGTGCGCATCGCAGACCGATTGCTGACGCGGCAGCGTGGCGCCTATCAGGTCTGGGCCATGTTGTAGGTTGAGATCTTCCGGCTCGTATGGCATCGGCGCAATGAATGCGCGCAAATTGAGCCGCGCTGTTACCACGTCCTCATTAAGGTAGAGCGTCGGGAACGCCCCTGGTGGGTTCCACCGCCCACCAAAACGCTCAGCAAACGCGGGATCCAGCGGATTGGCCCATGCTTTTGAGGCTAAACGTAACCAAACCCAACCGTCGCGGAGCGTCTCTTTGAGCATGCGCTCAGGCGTGCGCGCGCGAGAAATCAAACATCGCGCGACACGATGCCAATAACGTATCGGTATGCTCCAGTGCAACGAGCTCTATCATGCTCTGATCATCCAGTGCCGGTGCAGCACGACGCACGACCGCAGGGATTCGATCCCGTTTTAAGTGGTGTACCAAAATGTCGGTCGCGGCGGCCAGGTCGGCTACCGCTGCGGACCGTTCTGCGGGAATGCCTTGCTGCAGCCATTTGCTTAACGCTTGACGCGACACACCAAACAGCTGTGCGGCCTCTGATTGACTCAGTCCCCAGACCTGCAAGACGCGCGCAAGCGATTGACCACCGCGTTGCTGATCCAGTTGTCGTGAAAACCGATCAAGCCAATCCTGATCCGACTTCGATGCGCGGATAAGGCGTGACGCAGCTTCCTTCGGCGTTAGTGAGGTAACGGTTTGTAGCGTAGATGCATTGCCCGGCATCGCGTTCTCCTTAAGTAGGTTGCAACCATATGTCAACCGCAACCTGTTGTCAATTTCGATGGTTAAGCTGGACGTGGATGCGGTGCGTTGCGTAGCTGCGCTACGATAGCGATGTGGCGGTGAATATGGGGTAGACCAAATGGTTTTCAGACACTGGGCTGTCGTTATTGTGCTCGCGTTACACAGCAGCGTTGCTTTCGCTGAGCGTGCGGTGTTTGAAGGGCAAATCTCGAAGGCGCCTGCGCTCACTGCCAAAGACATCATTGTGCATGCGCACGCAGCAGCTGGAGGCGAAACGTGGCAAAAACCACGTTCGTTGTTCATGCGCGGTTACGCGGTGTTCTACCGCGGCGCCGAGGCGACTGAATATGATCGCTATGAAATGAGTCGTGTCTATCCGACGAGCAAGACTCGCGCGCATGCGGCGGACGGCAAGGTCAAAATTGAAGCCTGGCGTGGCGCGCAACGTACGTTTCTTATTGCGTTTGACGGAGCGCACACCTACGACGCCAACGGGCGGCTCAATAGTGAGCAGGCTAATGATCGCTGGAGTGCCAGCTTCGGTTTTGGTGCAATCCGCCACGCGCTGGATGCAGGTTGGACGCAAGTACGGTTGCCGGATGACCTCGTAGACGGCCGACCTGCCTATTTCATCGAGTTGACCGACCCGTCCGGTGCAATGACCCGATTCGGCATCGAGCACGAAACGTATCGTATTCTGTACGTTGGCTTTGACACAGACAGAGGCTGGCATGAGCGCCATTATTCAGCGTTTTTTACCAAACCTGGTGTTGAGTGGGTGCAGCCGGGTCGTGTAAGGCTGTTTTATAATGGTGTGAAGCAAAATGAAGTCATCTGGACGGACTTTTCACTGGATGCGCAATTCGGTGTCGGGCATTTTTCGCCGACACCCGAGGGCTGATAGTGGCGCGATTGCCACTAGGCGACCGGGCATAATGATGTTTTGAGGAGTCCTGCGAGCGCGACGGGTGCTTCGCACATCGAGTTGAAAACAGCACGTTTTCGGCAAACAATTGTTAAACAACGGTCTTGGTCTGACGAAAACCGATAAAGTCCATAGTGCGCGGGCCGCTGTACTGTTGAAGCAAAAGGACTAGGGATCGTTGATTAGGAAGGAATCGAGCGCAGTGGGGAATACGAATCTAGCGGCAATACTGGCGTCGAGTGACAGCCTGAGTGGCTCCAGACAATTCTTTGACCTGGTGTTATCAAGCAGTCCTGACGTGGTGTTTGTGAAGGATAGCGAGTTCCGAATAGTCATGGCGAACCCTGCGTTTCTTTCGTTGTACCCGGAAGACATGCGAGACAAAGTGATCGGTTTCACGACGCTCGAAGAGTATGATGAGGCGCAAGCCGAAGAATTCCTGACTCATGACCGAGTTGCCTTCGAGACCGGGGAGTCTTCGACCATTGAGACGATCGATTTCCCGGATGGTAAGCGCCGCGTGTTGTCCACCAAAAAGATCCGCTTCGAACAAGGCGACGGCAGCCAATATATTGTCGGCATTGGTCGCGACATTACCGATATCGTCGCCGGGCAAGAGGCATTGGCGGTTAGCGAAGAACGCTATGAACTCGCGGTTGCCGGATCGGCCGCAGGCATCTGGGACTGGGATCTGACGACGAATAACGTGTTCTGGTCCGATCGGATCAAGCGACAGCTAGGACTTGCTGGAGACAACGGTACGATGGGGATAGCGGAATTCATCGCACGCTATCACCCGGATGACGAAGAACGCCTCGCAGAAAAATTACGTGCGCACCTGCAAGATCGAGAACCTTACGATGTTGAGTTTCGTGCCTGGGTCAATGGTGAGTACCGGTGGTTTCGCTCTTGTGGTCAAGCTGTGTGGGACGAGCACGGTCAGCCGAAAAGAATGGCAGGATCTCTCGAGGACGTGACCTATCACATTAATGCTCAAGAAAAATTGGCGCAGTCGATGGAGCGGCTCGACGAGTTTGCGCATATCGCGTCACACGATTTACGCGAACCGTTGCGCGGTATCGGGAGTCTGGTTGAGTTTGTAAAAGAGGACTACGGCGATACTTTGCCGAGCGACGCCGTCGAACAATTAGACCGCATTACCGAGCTCAAGAAGCGGGCTGATACGCTCGTCGCGGAGTTGTTGCAGTATTCTCAATTGGCGCATAGCGAGAAACGCACGGACACAGTTGACCTTAATGCGTTAGTGGCGGAAGCGATCAGGATCTTGCCGCGCGATGCGTCTCACAGCGTCGACGTGGTTTCGCTTTTGCCGACAATTGTATGCGAACCTGTAGCGATCAGGCAGTTGTTCCAGAACCTCATCACGAATGGTTTAAAATACAATGAGTCGGCCAACAAGCGCATTGAGATTGGCGTTATTGCCAACGATGAAGATGATCCCAGCTCAAACGAAACATTTTTTGTAAAAGACAATGGGATTGGCATCGCGACGAAAGATCAGGACAAGGTGTTCAAGATTTTTCAGCGTTTGCACGGCAAAACAGCATTCGGTGGCGGGACCGGTGCTGGCCTAACATTCGTGAAGCGCATCATTGAGCGGCACAACGGCACAATCTGGATTGAGTCTGAGCCCGACGAAGGCAGCACGTTCTTTTTTACGTTAGACGCACAACGATAGCGCCTACGAAGTTCCGACGTGATGCTGCATTACGCGCATACTGCTGCCATCAACATCTGACGAAACGACTTGCCGACCGGCACTGTGTCTCCATTGATCATCACGGCAACACTGCGCTCATTGTCACTGTGTTTAATCTCGCTGATCATTCGATGCCGAACGGCATAGCTTCGGTGCACCTGGATAAACTCTCCTTCAGGCAGGCTTGAGAGCACTTGCTTCAGTGATGCCCGCAACAAGTGCATGCCATCCTCATGATAAATGTCGACGTAGTTGCCGTTCGCGCCGATCCGGTGAATTCGCTCAACGTCGATGATTCGCACCGATGCGCTTGATTTAATCACCAAACGTTCTAGAGGTTTTGCTTTGGCCCAAGCAGTTTGGGCTAGCTGGGCATGCTGGTAGCTCGCAGGGTGGTCAAGGGCATGCTCAAGCTTTGCAATGCACTGCGCGAGGCGCGCATCGCTAAACGGTTTGAGTAGGTAATCTACTGCGTAAAGCTCGAACGCTGCCACCGCATGCTCGGAGAATGCGGTAACAAACACAATCAAAGGGGCGTCACGAAGCTGTAGTAGTTGTTTTGCGATTGCAATACCGTCCTCGCCTGGCATCTGGATATCCAAAAACACAACCGCAGGCGCTTGTTGAGTGACATCTTCGAGCAAGTTCTTGCCAGAAGCGAACGTCTGGGACGTGCTCCAACGCGGATGATGTCGCAGAGCGTCGACAAGATTGCCGCGCGCCATTGCTTCGTCGTCGACGATAAAAGCGCTAAACACTAGTTCTCTCCGATATCCGCGGGAAAAGACAGCGCCACCCTAAAGTGACTTGCTGATTGTCTTTCGTCGAGCGAAAACGCCGTTGCATACATGTGCGCAAGACGTGTTGTGAGGTTTTTCATGCCAGTGCCGAGTCCGACTGTTGATTCGGTCGCGACGGGTAGGGGCACCCGGCTATTCTCGACGCACATCACCACGCGCTCGTCGCGTTGCTCAACGGTGATTGCGATCGCTACTTTGGAAGGGGTCGCGGCGTGTTGTTGATCCTCCACTTTCTCAACGACATGGACGAAGACATTCTCGAGCATTGGCTGTAAGCAAAAGGGAAGGCAAGTCTGATCCTCAATGCCGACAGCACACTCAAATGTCGCGTCGAATCGCTCGCCAAAGCGCAATTGTTGCAGCTCTACATAGTCTTTGGCGAACCGCAGTTCCTCACGTACGGTAATCGTTGCTCGTGATGCGTTGTTAATGGTGAAACGAAGCATATTACCGAGGTTTGCAATTGCTTCTATGAGGGCATCGCGTTTCGCTCGCCTAGCCAGATAGCTAATGGCGCCTAATGCGTTGAACAAAAAATGTGGGCTTAACTGTGACTGCATGAGCTGCATACGTTGTTCCGACAGGGCGAGTCTTGCACGGTCCTGCTCACGCTCGAGCGCTCGATTAGCATCGAGTGCTTGTTGCGTTTGCGTCCACAACACTAAGCCGACGCACAAGGCGAACGTCAACGCGTAGATAACACTGTAGAAAAACACGACCGAGCCGGAGGTTGCGACGAACTTCTGCACCCAGGAGTCCCACCCGCCATCGGCAATCCACGCTGAAATGCCATAGTCCAGCGCAAAATAGCTAGGCAGCCAGAGGAGTGCGCCAATGAAGAAAACGCCTAGCAAGCGGAGGTTTGTGAACACGAAGGTTTTGTTACCCAGTATGCGTAACAAAACGAGTGTGACGATGATCCAGGATGAGTAAGACAGTACAAAATAGCCAACTTCTCTCAGCGTAAAGACGACATCCAGATCGTACTTCACGATATCGGCATAGCGTGACAGCGCGTGCACCACGCCAATGGTGATCCACATCAGTGTAACCAAGGCAACGGTATTGCGATTCCTCATAGTGCTCCTTCGCGGTCGACCATCGCCGCTGATGGTGCCCACGCTCGCGATGGTAAAACGTTTGGTCGACAAAAGTCAGTGCGTTAGACACCACCAAACGGCATGTTCATCACATACCGATTGTTTGCGATAGCTGTTCCGGCAGATTGGTCGCTGATGACGACCACAACCAAAGAGGACAACGTGATGATCGTAAGACAATGGTTCGCAGTTTCAATGTTAGCGCTATCCCTTTTTACGGCAGAGGCTGCGCAAGCGGGTAAGTCACTGCCGCTCAAAGTATTCAACATGGACGGGATACATGTTGCGGATGACGGGCTGATTTATGCGGCGGAGGGGTTTCGAGGCGACCGGCTGTTTGTGATTACGCCTGACGGACGCGTTTTCATTCAGGCATCGGGTCTGGCCGGCCCTATCGATGTCGCGACAGACAGCAAAGGCAATTTGTATGTCAGCAACTTCAACGATGCGACGGTGAGCAAGATTACGTCCGCAGGGGTAGTGACGAAATTCGCAGACGTGCTGCCGGGACCTGCCGGTATTGTTGTCGACTCGCATGACAACGTGCTCGTGTCCCAGTATGGCGTTGGCAATGGTGACGGCACAACCGTAACGAAAATATCGCCGAAGGGAGTCGTGTCTGCGCTGAGCAGCGGTGGCTTGCTGCAGGCGCCAGTGGCGACAGCAATTGATGACGAGGATAATGTGTATGTGGCTAACTTCAATGAAGGTAGCATTATCAAAATCTCACCGGATGGTGCGCAGGAGCTATTGGCGAAAGTGGATGCACCCAATGGTTTCGCGGTCGGCCACATGGCGTTCGTCAAGAACCGTTTATTTGCATCGTCAGTCGCTGCACAGAAGATCATCGTGATTCGCAAGAACGGCACGATACGCGAGCGCGGCCGACGTATCGATGAAACGCTGTTCCCCAACGGGCTTGCGTTTGATCCGACGACGAGCAAGGTCCTGTTTACCTATGGATTCGGACCTGTGGCGGAGATTGAGCAAATCAAGATTCGCGAACACTAGAACATCGGGCGTCGCGCTCCTTTGCATGCTTTGGCGATACAAAGGAGTGCGAGCGCCGCGTGATATGATAGCCGGGCGTTCATACCAACCCAGAGGCCGGCCGAATGACGACTACTTTCAACGTAAATGGATCGGAGCACAAGGTTGACGTTGACCCTGCGAAGCCGTTGCTTTGGGTGTTGCGTGAACAGCTCAATCTGACCGGTACCAAATTCGGCTGCGGGATGGCGCAGTGCGGCGCATGCACGGTTCTAGTGGAAGGGGTAGCGGTGCGCTCCTGTGTCACGCCTGTGGCGGGTGCTGCTGGTAAAAGTGTGACCACTATTGAAGGGCTGGCCCCGGGCGCGGATCGTTTGCATCCGTTGCAACAAGCGTGGATTGCACACCAAGTGCCACAGTGCGGTTATTGTCAGTCTGGACAGCTCATGTCTGCGGCGGCACTTTTGGGGCGAAACCCTAGTCCGAGCGATGCGGATATCAATGCGGCCATGCAGGGCAATATCTGTCGTTGCGGCATGTACTCGCGCATTCGCAGCGCGATCAAAACGGCAGCGACCGCTGCGGGTGGCGGCGATGAATAAGTGGACACGTCGCGCCTTTATTTCCAGTGGTGCGTTAGTCGGTGGCGGGATCATCGTTGGTGTCGCAATCCGGCCAGGCAATCTAGCGCACGATGTTGCTGATGTGATGGAGGCGGACGGCGAGACGCTCGTGCACGCCTACGTCAAGATTGATACCAATAATGTCGTGACTGCTATCGTGCCGCACGCTGAAATGGGGCAAGGCGCTCAGACAGCGCTTGCTCAAATGCTCGCCGAGGAGCTTGATGCAGATTGGGAGCAAGTGCGTTTCGAAGAGGCGCCGGCGTTAGGTGCGTATAACAATTCGGCTCTAGGGCGCGGCATGCTACTCACCGGTGTTGAGCTGCCGGGCTTTATCGCACCAACGGTTGAAGGCGCGATGTTACGGCTCGGCGATTTTCTGAATCTGCAGATCACGGGCGGTAGTTTGAGCATTCGCGCGACGGGTCAATACGGTATGCGTTTCGCCGGCGCTGCGACCAAGCACATGCTTAAGCGCGCTGCGGCTGACGCATGGGATGTGCCATTAGCTGATATCGACACTCAGAGGAGTACGTTGCATCATCGGGCAAGCGGCAAGTCTGAGCCGTATGCCACATTTGCTGTCGCGGCAGCGGCGTTGAAGCCGTCATACACGCCGACGCTAAAGGATCCGAAGGACTTCAGTATCATCGGCCAGTCCGTCCCGCGTCACGACATTCCGTCGAAGGTGGACGGTACAGCCCAGTTTGCGCTCGACGTGCGTTTACCGGGAATGGTCTATGCGACGACGATGCGTGCACCTGTGTTCGGCGGCCGCATTGCCAGTCTTGATGACAGCACGGCACGCTCCATGAACGGTGTGCTGGATGTCATCAAATTGCCGGCAACATCGTCGAGCTCGATGATTGGTGGCTATGAAGAGACCGGCGAAACCGTTGCGGTTGTCGCTGATAGCTATTGGACCGCACGCAATGCACTGAACGCGCTGGGAATCGTCTGGGACAACAGAGGGAACGATAGCCTGTCGACGGCGGATGTCTATTCGCAGCACGACAACGATCTCGCGGCGGCCAAAGGACGAGAACCCGATTTCGTGCGCGGTAACATCGAGTCCGCAATGACGAAAGCAGCTCAGGTTGTCAGCGCTGATTATCGAGTGCCATTCTTGGCGCACACTTGTATGGAGCCGATCAACGCGACCGTTCATCTGCGCAATGGTGTGTGCGATGTTTGGGTCGGGTGCCAGAATCCGCTTGGCGTTCGTCGCGCGGTAGCTGAGGTGCTTGACGCTAACGAAGATCAGGTCACGCTTCATAACCAATTCATGGGTGGTGGTTTTGGCCGCAAAGCGGTACCCGATGGAGCAGTCCAGGCGGCGCTTATTGCTAAAGCCGTTGAACGGCCTGTTCAGCTGATTTGGTCGCGTGAAGAAGATGTTCGCCAGGATTTTTACAGAACAGCGGCTACCAGCCAATTCCGTGCCGCGCTCGACGATAGCGGTGTATTGCAAGGGTGGGAAAATACGTATGTTGAAAAGGGGGAGCCCGTCGAGGCGCCACTGATCCCGTACGCCGTGCCGGCTCAGGATATCGGCTCAGTCGCGAGCCCCACTCATGTGCCTAAGGGCAGTTGGCGCAGTGTTGATGAGTCTCAGCAGGCGTTCTTTACGGAGAGTTTCATTGATGAGTGCGCAGCTGCGGCGGGCGTTGATCCGGTCGCCTATCGCGCCACACTTCTGGCCGATAGTCCCCGGCACTTGGCCGTCTTGGAGCGCGCTGCGCGCGAGGCGAATTGGGATGCCCCATTAGGCTTAAACCGCGCCCGTGGCATTGCGATAAAAGAGTGTTTTGGTTCGATTACCGCCGAGGTTGTGGAGATCACTGTTATCGAAGGCGCAATCTCGATCGACCGCGTTGTCGCCGTTATCGATCTCGGTTTGGCAGTCTCGCCCGACGGCGTTAGAGGGCAGATCGAGTCTGGCATTATCTATGGGCTGACTGCCGCTATGACAGGCGAGATCACGATTAACAATGGCGCCGTCGTGCAGAGCAATTTTCATGACTATACGGCGATGCGAATGCCCGCCGCGCCAGTGATCGAGACGCACATCATTAATAGCGGTCATCATATTGGCGGTGCAGGCGAGCCCGGAACGCCACCCGCCGCACCTGCCTTGGCTAATGCAATCTTTGCAGCTACCGGGCAACGTATTCGTGAGCTTCCGCTGGCAAAGCGCATCCGGTTTGTTGATCCCAGGCCCATCACTGTTCGATAGTGTTATATTATATCGTTTCAGCGCGACATCGATGTCATGTAAGGCCTAAGGGCTTACGACACGCGCACGTGGCCTTGGGTGATTTTGTCTGTCATGAGTTCTGCTACAACCATTCGAACGCGTCACGCAGATTGGTATGCGGCGACGTTATCAGGGCTGTGTCTGCTGCATTGTTTTGCTTTGCCAGTATTCGTTTCTTTGATTCCCGCGTTAGGGTTACTGTCTGAAAATGAACTGATCCATCGCGCACTGGTATTGCTCACAATACCGGCAACGCTTTGGGTTGCGCGTCGCTCTCTTTCTTCGCCGGGTACCCGTGCTTTTATCATCCCCGCGTTCGTCGGTCTGGCCGTGCTTATTATTGCGGCGTTTGTTGAGCCGCTATCGGCTTACGAAAAACCGTTGACGTTCGTCGGGTCTATGTTGGTAGCGTGCGCGCATTTGTGGCGATTCTTTAAAGCAAACAAAAGCGTGCCGACGTCGAAGTTGTAACACAGGCAAGGTGAATGGATACCGTTGATAACGCTCGAGCTGACGCTGCAATAAACGCGACTGACTTGTGTTTTCGCTACGGGTCCAAGACCGTTCTTGACATCAGTCGGTTTGACTTGGCGCAAGGCGAGGACATCGCGGTGATTGGCCCGTCGGGGTGCGGCAAGACGACGTTTCTTCACGTACTCGCAGGCTTGGCGCGTCCCAGCTCTGGCGTGATTCACGTTCTGGGGCAGGATTTGTCGCGGCTAAAGAGCGGTCACCTCGATCGGTTTCGCGGGCAACGCATCGGCATGGTGTTTCAACGTCTGCACCTGCTCCCTGCGTTGAGCGTTCGCGACAACGTTCTTCTGGCACAACGACTCGCGCGGGTTCCTGTTGACGATGACCGCGTCAGCGATCTATTCGCTCGTCTGGATTTAACCGAACTGGTCGATCACAAACCATCGATGTTGAGTCAGGGTCAGGCGCAGCGTGTTGCGATCGCACGCGCGTTAGTTCACGGTCCGCAGCTTGTCCTGGCTGATGAGCCGACGTCGGCGCTCGATGATCGCCGTGCTGACGAAGCGATCGAGCTGTTACGCGAATCGGCGCAGGCAGTCGGTGCCGCGTTACTGGTTGTCACACATGATCAACGCGTGCGCGGCCGTTTGTCCCGGGAGTTCAGTCTGGAGCAACCCTCGTGAAGTGGCTTGGGATTGCTTTTGCGAACTTGCGTCTATCGCCACTGACGTTTGTCGTTAACGTTGCGTTGATGGCGCTAGGCACGGGCAGCATCGTGCTGCTGTTGCTTGCGGGCACCCAGCTGTCGCAAACGTTGTCGCGCGACGCACGCGACATCGATCTGGTGCTCGGTGCGACAGGTAGTCCTGTGCAATTGGTGCTGTCGTCTGTCTATCACGCCGACGTGCCAACCGGGAACGTCTTGTTGCGTGAAACCGAGCGATGGGCAAATGATCCACGTGTGCGCACGGCAATTCCACTGTCTCTTGGTGACAGTTACCGTGGGTTTCGGATCGTCGGTACGACGCACGATTATGCTGACTTGTACGATGCCCAACTTGATGCCGGTGTGTTGTGGGACGACGCTATGCAAGCCGTGGTGGGATCGGCGGTGGAAGCCAACGGTTTATTGCTTGGCGCCGAGTTCGCGGGTGCGCATGGGCTGAGCGATGGTGGTTCGCAGCACGACTCAGAGCGCTATCAGGTCGTTGGCGTATTGAAACCCACTGGGACGGTGTTGGATCGCTTGATATTGACGTCGTTGGAAAGCGTATGGGATTTACATGCGGATGAGCATCATGACGACGGTGACAGCGATCACGCGCACGACAGCAAGCATGATGCTGACAGCGAGTTGGATCACGATGCAACGCATGACAATGATGATCATGATGAGCAGGATGAGAATGAGGCGCGCGAAGTAACGGCGATGCTGATCAGTTATCAGACACCATTGGCTTCGATTTCGCTGCCTCGTGAGGTCAACGCGAGCGGTACGCTGCAGGCTGCGGCGCCGGCAATGGAAATCTCACGTGTTTTGCGCCTGGTGGGTATTGGTTTTGATGGTTTGCGAACTTTTGCATTGGCATTAGTTCTAACAGCAGGTCTGTCGGTATTCGCAGCACTCTACGGTTCATTGCGAATGCGACAGAACGATTTGGCAATGCTCCGATGTCTTGGTGCGACGCGTTGGGAGTTGTTACTGCTGCTGTTGTTCGAAGGGATGCTGCTTTCGGGCGTTGGTGTTGCTGTGGGTTTCCTGATGGGGCACGGTGTGATGGAATTGCTGGGAATCTGGTTGGAAGGTAGCCGCGGTATCCGCTTGTCGGGCTGGACCTGGGCGCCGACGGAGTCCTGGCTGCTTGTCGGCTTGCTGGGCGTCGGAGTTATCGCAGCAGCTTTACCCGCGTTGCAGGCCTACAGAACGGATGTTGCGAGAACGCTCGC
>JBCBZK010000087.1:0-14757 GCA_039815365.1 Pseudomonadota bacterium
CTTCGGGCCGAACAATCCGACGCTCGGCAATCCGGATCAAACCAATGGTGATGTGATCGCGTTTGGTAACGCCAATGGCGCGCTACCTACCTATGTGCACCCGATTGTTGGCGACGACGATCCGTTTGCACAGCTGGAAGACAATCCGATCCCGCTGGAGCTAGTCAGTGATGGCGTACTCAGCGAGCGTATGGGTATCGAGTTAGTGTGTGCATGGACAAGCTCACTTGGCACCGCCCATGTCTGGTATCGACTGCTGAACATCGGCCGGCCTGTCGCCGCGATGTCCGGTACCGATAGTTGGGTCGATTTTCATCGCACGCCAGCGCTTGGCACTGGTCGCACATATGTCCGTGCGCCACAGGATGCGAGCTCAGACGCCGTGTTAGGCGCGACCGCCGAAGGCAAGGGTTTCGTCACCACTGGGCCGGCTTTGCTATTCTCGATGAATGACAGCGCACAACCTGGAGATACTATCGCGAGCGGCGCGCAAAGCTGGCAACTCACGCTCGCAAGCACCACTGCCGTGGACATTGTCGAGATCGTCGTCAATGGCGAAGTCGTGAAGAAGCTTGAAGGTATTGCCGCAGGGCAACAACGCGATTATAGCGGTGACATCGATTTGCCGGCAGGTGGCTGGATTGCGGCGCGAGCGTACGCCTCCGAGTATCAGGACGACGCCTGGCCCACGATGCACCGCCGACCCTTCGCGCATTCATCTCCGATATGGCTTGGAGAGATCGGCTCATTCGAGCCGAACGCACGGGCGCAGTCCGCGATCGATTTGATTCGTGCGATTGACGCGGCCGAGGAACAGGCACGCGCGGCGTATGGCGATGTGCCCACGCCTAAGCTCGATGCACGCTTCGATGAGGCACGCGCCAAACTGCGATCTATGCTCATCGAAGAAGAACGCGTCGAACCTTTACCCTAAAGCTTTGCTCGGTAGGTAAATCAGTCGGCAGGGTTCACGGGATGATCACGATAGACTGAGATCTTGTCACGTCCGGTGTTCTTTGCTTCATACAACGCCTGGTCGGCCAACCGCTTAACCTCAGAGCACGTCATGTGCGGGTGGGCTTGTGTGGTATGAATGCCCATACTTGCGGTGATGCCACGACCTTCGAACCTCAGCTGACGGATAGCCGATTGAAGACGCTCGGCGAACCCCATCACGTCTGAACTTTCGACGTGTGTGAGGACAAAAATGAATTCTTCTCCGCCGTATCGGGCCGCCAGTTCACCGGCACGACAGGTCTTCGTGATGCACGCACCAAGCGCTTGCAGCACCCTGTCGCCGACATCATGGCCCAGATCATCATTGATGCTTTTGAAGTGATCGATATCAAGCATGAGTACCGCTACAGATGCTCCCGACGTCTTGGTATCGGCGAGAACCCGATCAAACTCCCGGTCGAATGCACGGCGGTTTAGCATGCCGGTCAGCGAGTCGGTATCCGACATCTCCTTAAGATCCCTTCTTTGTCCCTCCAATCGGCTGCGCGCATCCACTAGCTCCTGATAGAGCTTGTCTCTGGATTCAGCGCTGAACAGGCTCCAGTAGACAACATCGTCCGGGTCACGTGAACGCCGCACATTGGCAATGACCGGAATACGGACGCCGGCCTCACTGACGAGAGTCAGCTGGGTTTCCTCACATACGCCTTCCTTGATGATCAGGGGGAACACAAAACTGTCGCAAAAGATGTGAGACGCCGGTGAGAGCAGTGTTTCGACACGCTCGCCAATCAGCGCCTTAACCGGCCGGCCGAATCGCTCCTCCAAATACGCATTGGCAAAAACGATCTCTCGGTTCTTGTTCGTGACCACGCAGCCGCACGGGAAACTGTTGATAGAAGATGCCATGGCTGAATTCACACGATACCTTCGCTACACGTAGCGAATAATCTGGTCCGCCACCACATCAGGCGTGGTCATATGCAAGCAATGCCCTTCGGCCTCGATTACAGCGAGCGTGCTGCCTGGCATTGTGTCGTGAACGAACTCACCGACTGATGGTGACGCCAACGCATCAGACCGGCTTTGCAGGATAAGCGCCGGATGGACTGCGTCGGACAAGATATGGCGGTAGTCTGAGAAGAAAGTCGCTTTCGCGAATGCCCTGGCAATGATGGGGTCCGTTGAACAAAAACTACCGGAGAGCTCTCCAACCAATTCTGGCGCCGAACTCGTTCCCATCACCAACGGAGCCAAGTAGTTGGCCCAGCCGATGTAGTTCTTGTCCATCAGGTTGATCAGCTCTTCAAGGTCTTCCCGCTCGAATCCACCGAAGTAATGTGGCGGCAAGTTTAGAAAACATGGCGAGGGACAGACCATCACCTGTTTGTCAAAGTATTGAGGCGAATTGATCGCGGCGATAAGGCCAATCATGCCGCTGACGGAGTGACCGACAAAGTTGACGTTGCTCAGCTCGAGCGCCTGGCATATGTCTAAAATGTCTTCGGCGTATCCCTCAAGCGAGCTGTATTTCTCGCTTCTGAATGCCGCCAAGTCCGATTTACCGGAGCCAACATAGTCGAAAAGAATCAACCGATACTGCTGCGATAGCGCCGGGGTCACAAACCGCCACATCGACTGGTCGCAACCGAATCCGTGTGCAAGCAAGAGTGTCTTTTCGCCGGTCCCGATCACATTGACGTTATTGCGCGCCGTGATAACTTGGTTTGACATGGGGCCGTCCCTCTCACCCTGAAGATAACGCCCTATCCTTGAGCGTGCTGTTCAGCCGAATCAAATTGCGGATAGCCTGAACATACCTCTCACGGTATAGCACCGCACGCTAGGGAATTGAAGGGAATCGCCTCGAATGTGAGAACTGGATCACACAACTTCGGTTGCGCAATCCGCTCGCAGCAAGACGGCATGACGGTCAATCACAAGCACACGTTTTCCGGCGCCCATCGAGGCTACAACTTCGGCACCCCACTACCTGGCGTATACGGTGCACCTAGCGCTTCCAGCTCATCCTCCAGTGCGCTGACACCGGTTTCAACGACCCGTAGCTGCTCCAAAGCGTCGCTCAGTTCCTGTTTCGCTATGGCCAGTGCGTCTTTGTCCGAACCGGTGGTCGGCGATTGATGGAACCATCCCCACCCAAGAATCTGCGACAGTCGAGCGCCAATCGATCGCGGCGCCGGTTCATTGCGGCCACTCACCGTCCTGTCACCGCTCAGTGCGACGTCAGCATCATCCAGCGTGGTCTCCAGCTGTTGAATCGTTGTGCGTAGACGCTCATTTGGCGCGCCGACTGTTTCAACGCCGAGCTTGATATGCGCGAGACGATTCCTGAGCTCAGCGGACGCTGCCCGTGCTCCGGACGCGACCCGCGAGACAGACGCTGTGTCCGCTTGAAACGCCAATAATGCCGCGCGGTCATTGGTCGCCTCGGGCGTGTCATGTAGTGGTTTAACCGCAAACGTCTGAGGGCCAGACAACGGCGTCACGACACCATTGATCCGTTTAGCCAACGTTACGGTATAGTCACCGGGCACGACCATTGGCCCCACAGGTGGGTTTGAGAATGGTGACGCTGGCGGTGCTTGTAGTTGCACAGGATTCGGTGGTGCGTAACGTAAGTCCCACGCAACGCGATGAAGCCCTTTGCCCGATGGCGCTGTCATCCGGCGCACGATGTCGCCCTGCGCGTTCTTCACCGTAAAAATAATGGCCGGTTCGTCTTCTCGATCCTCGGCGCGCAATGCTTCCCACGACGGATAAGGCGTGTCGCCACCGTTTTTCTCAATCGCGATTTCTGCATCCCGCCGGGATTTGGACAGCGACTTCAAACCGTCGCGCATCACGTACGTAAACACCGCGCCGTACGGCGGGTTTTCAGCGACCCAAAAGTTGTCGCCATTCGACGCTTTCGCGCCGCCATACGACCCCCACAAATCACCGACGACATACAGCCACGCGTCGCGGACCGACAACAACGTTGCTTCATTGGTGCTCAGCGCATCGCTTGAGGTTCGCAACGCCGAGTAGTCGTCCAGGATGTAGATACCACGACCAAACGTGCCGACAACAAGGTCGTTCTCGCGCCGCTGAATTTCAACATCGCGCACATCAATGGTCGGGAAATTGTTTTTCAGCTGCGTCCAGTTTGTTCCGCCATTTTGGCTGTAGAACAGACCGAACTCCGTTCCTACGAACAGTAAATCAGGATCTACGTGATCTTCGGCGATCGTATGCACCGTGCCCCACTCTGGCAGATCACCCGTGATGTTATCCCAGCTACGGCCGCGGTCATCGGTGCGGTATACGTAGGGGTTGTGATCGTTGCGCTTGTGGTTATCGAACACAGCGTAAGCTACGTCTGCGTCGTGAACCGATGTGATGATGTCCTCAACCAACGACATATCCGGTACGCCGCGTACCGTCTCTCTACGTCTCCAGTTCGCGCCATTGTCTTCGCTCACAGAAATCACGCCATCATCGGTACCGACATAAATCAGGCCTTGTTGAATCGGACTTTCACTCAGCGCGATAGCGGCACCATAAATAGAGGTCGAATCATTCTTCGCGATTGCATCGACACTCCAAACGCGGTCCATGACGTCGAGCTTATTGCGATCAAGCTGACGCGTCAGATCCGGGCTGATGATCTCCCAATTGTCGCCGCGATCATCCGATACGAACAAATACTCAGCCGCGTAGTAGATGCGGTCGGGATTGTGCGGGCTGATCAACAAAGGCGTGTTCCAGTTCCATTTGTAAGCGGGTTCGCCTGATGGCGGTTGCGGTGTCAGGAACACGCGTTCGTGCGTGCGTTTGTCGTAACGGACTAGGCCGCCATACTGGTATTGGGCGTACACACGATTCGGATCGCGTGGGTCAATCTGCGGCTTATAGCCGTCGCCGCCCAAAACGATGTGCCAGTCAGAATTCGCAATTCCGTGAGTGACGTTCGTTCGCGACGGACCGCACAATGAGTTGTTGTCCTGCGTACCGCCACACACATTATAAAACGGCGAGGCATTGTCCGGCTGCACGCGATAAAACTGAACGACCGGCAAGTTGTCGACGTGACGCCACAACGTGCCACGATCCCAGGACTCATAAACACCACCATCACCACCGATGATTAAATGGTCCGTGTTGGCCGCATCAATCCAAAGCGCGTGATCATCAACATGACGATGCGCGGCGCCAAGGTTGGTAAACGTCTTGCCGCCATCTGTCGACCGCTTGGAAAATGTGTCGAGCGAATACAGCGTGTTCTCGTCCGAAGGGTCTACGACAATCTCGTTGTAGTACTGCGGGCTGGTGGTCATGTGACTGGAACGCTTCTCCCACGTCTGGCCGAAATCGACCGAGCGATACACCCCCTGCTGATCTGGCTGCCCTTCGATAATGGCGTAGAGCATATCCGTGTTGGACGGCGCCATCGCCAATCCGATCCGACCCATGTCATCGCTCGGCAAGCCGGCGTTGATCTCGCTCCAGGTGCCGCCGCCATCGGTCGTGCGGTGGATACCTGAGCCAGGGCCACCGTTAATCAGCACCCAGACGTGACGCCGACGTTGATAGCTCGACGCGACGATATTGTCGAAATCATCCGGATCGACGACAAACTCATTAATGCCGGTGTGTTTATCGACCGTGAGAATGGCGCTCCAGCTCGTGCCGCCGTCAGTGGTTTTGTACAAGCCACGATCGCCGTCGGCCGACCACAACGGGCCTTGCGCTGCGACGAGCACCGTGTCGACCTCTTTCGGGTGTATCCAGATCTGGCTAATGTGCCCGGAGTCCTTGAGCCCCATGTTCTTCCACGAAGCGCCGCCATCAGTGGATTTGTACACGCCATCGCCAAAAGCGACCGAACGCTGCGCGTTGTTTTCGCCGGTACCGACCCAGATCGTGTTCTTGTCCGATGGCGCTATCTCTACGACACCGATGGCATAGGTACCTTCGTTGTCAAAAATAGGGGTCCATGTCGTACCTGCGTTTTTGGTGCGCCATAAGCCACCAGACGCCATTCCCACCAAGTAGTCGTGATGTCCGCCCGGGAAAAAAGCAAAATCGGAAACCCGTCCCGATGGATAGGCAGGCCCGATAGAGCGAAGCGGTAATGAGGCAAGCGGGCTTGTCGTTTTATCGTCTTCAGCTTGGGCGTTGGCAGGTAGCGTTACTGCGCCGCCGATTGCCAGACTGGCGATGCCAACCCATACCAACGTTGCTCTGTGAAAAAGTCCCATCACCTGCTCCCCGAGATTGACATTGTTTGGGAGCAGGATCAGTCATGGATTGGGAAATTGCAAACGCTGCCGACCGGACCGGGTCTGCGATGGTTTGCGGCAGACAGCACCATCGGAATACACTGCCTGCGGCGCGATTTTTTTCTAACGCCGTTAATCACACTTGCGAGCTTGTCATAAGCTCACATCCGCAAAACACTACAAACGATTGTTACCGGTGAGGCCTCGACTGATATGCGCAAAATAATCACAAACGTGCTGCTTTTCGTGGGATTGGGAATGACGTCGTTGGCATTCGCCGATGACAAAGAGGATGACGCGCCGCTATCGAGCGCAACTTTCGAGGCCTTCAATCTGCGCAACATTGGTCCTGCCTTCATGTCAGGCCGCATCGCGGACATTATCGTGGTGCCGGACGATCCCGCCACGTGGTATGTCGCGGTTGGATCCGGTGGGGTTTGGAAAACCGAGAACGCAGGCACAACGTGGACATCGCTGTTTGAAGGGCAAGGGTCGTACTCAATCGGCGCGCTAGGCCATGATCCGTCGGACCCGAATCGAATTTGGGTCGGGACCGGTGAAAATCACGGCGGACGTCACCTTGGCTTCGGTGATGGTATCTATAAGTCTGATGACGGCGGCGCGAACTGGGTTAAAAAAGGTCTGGAAAGCTCGGAACATATCTCGAAGATCATCGTGCATCCTGAGGACCCAGACACGTTATGGGTGGCATCGCAGGGCCCGCTGTGGTCGGAGGGCGGACAACGCGGCGTGTTCAAGACAACGGACGGCGGCGACACCTGGACGAACACACTTGCATCCGGCCCGTACACCGGCGCGACCGATCTTGTCATTGATCCACGCAACCCGGACCGACTCTACGTCGCGATGTGGCAGCACCATAGAACGGTCGCAGCCTACGTTGGCGGTGGACCGGAAAGCGGGCTTTGGAAATCCGAGGACGGCGGAGACACCTGGACTGAACTTACCGAAGGCTTGCCGGAAGGCAACATGGGCAAGACCGGGCTTGCGATTTCGCCGATACGACCAGACGTGTTGTATGCGGCTATCGAGCTGGATCGTCGCGAAGGTGGTGTTTGGAAATCGACGAACCGTGGCGCGAGCTGGGAGAAAATGTCGGACGCCGTCGGTGGCGGCACCGGCCCACACTATTACCAGGAGCTGTATGCGAGCCCGCACGTGTTCGATCGCATCTACATGGTCTCCAATACATCGCAAATCTCAAACGATGGCGGTACTACCTGGACCAACCTGAACAACGAGTACAAACACGTAGACGATCACGCGATCGCATTCCGCCCCGATGATCCGGACTACATTCTCTATGGCTCGGATGGCGGGCTCTATGAGTCGTACGACCATACGAAAACGTGGCGCTTTATCGACAACCTACCGATCACACAGTTTTATAAGGTCGCCGTCGATGACGCTGAGCCGTTCTATTTCGTCTACGGCGGCACGCAGGACAACAACTCCCAGGGCGGGCCATCACGCACCGACAACCGCCATGGCATTCGTAACTCGGACTGGTTCATTACGCTGTTTGCCGATGGCCACCAGTCAGCGATCGAACCTGGCAATCCCAACATCATGTATTCGCAATGGCAGCAAGGCAATCTGGCGCGCGTAGACCGCGTTACCGGCGAAACCGTGCACATTCAGCCACAAGCTGCACCGGGTGACGATGTTGAGCGGTGGAATTGGGACGCGCCGATTCTGGTCAGCCAACATGCGCCCACGCGTCTGTACCATGCCTCACAACGTGTCTGGCGCTCGAACGATCGCGGTGACAGTTGGACAGCCATTTCCGGTGATCTGACCCGCAACGAAGATCGCATGCGCTTGCCCGTTCAAGGGCGTCAATGGAGTTGGGATGCCGGTTGGGATCTGCTAGCGATGTCGCAATACAACACGATCACATCGCTAGGCGAATCACCACTCAACGAAGACATCATTTACGTTGGCACCGACGACGGCCTGATCCAGATCACCGAAGACGGTGGTGACACGTGGCGACGCACCGAAGTCAGTCGTCTGCCAGGCGTGCCGAAAACGGCTTTTGTGAATGACATTCGTGCCGACCTGTTCGACGCCGATACCGTCTACGTCGCACTCGACAACCACAAGTATGGCGACTACAAGCCGTACTTGCTTAAGAGCACCAATCGGGGACGCAACTGGCGCAGCATCACCGGCAACCTTGAAGACCGACATCTTGTCTGGCGCATCGTGCAGGATCACGAAAATCCGAACCTGCTGTTTACCGCTACCGAGTTCGGCCTGTTCTTCACGCTCGACGGCGGCGGCAAATGGATCGGCCTGACGGGCGATGCACCGACAATTTCGTTCCGAGATGTCACGATCCAGCGTCGCGAGAACGATCTGGTTGCCGCGAGCTTCGGGCGAGGCTTTTTCATCATCGATGACATTTCTCCGCTACGTACACTGACAGCAGACCGTCTGAATGACGAAGCGCTGCTGTTCCCCGGGCGCAAAGCGCATTGGTATATCGAGCAACACCCTCTCGCGTATTCGGAAGGTGGCTCGCAAGGCCATGGCTATTTCCGTGCGCCTAACCCGCCTTTCGGCGCGAACTTCACTTACTATCTCGCCGACGATCTGCGCTCGCGTGCCGACGTACGCACCGAATCCGAAAAGGCAGCGAACGAAGCTGGCGAAGACACGCCGTTCCCTGGTTTTGACGCGATCACGGTCGAGCTTGAAGAAACTGACCCGGCCATCTGGCTGACCGTCCGAGATTCTGATGGCAACGTCGTGCGCAGAATCAACGGACCGGCGAAGAAAGGCTTCCACCGCGTGAACTGGGACTTGCGGTATCCGCGCACGAGTGTGGTTGCGATAGACGACGACGCTGAGGAAGAACCGTCCGGTTTCCTCGCCGCGCCCGGCGAATACACCGTCTCTTTATCCAAACGCGTGCGCGGGCAGACCACCGAGTTAGTCGCAGCCCAGCCGTTTTCCGTTGTGCCGATGGTCAATGCATCGTTGCCACCGCAACCGGACGCCGCAGCGTTCTGGAATGAGGTTGCCGCGTTTGACCGTTCGGTCACCGCAGCCGATGTGACACTCACCGGCTTAGAGGAGAAAATCACATTGCTGGCCAAAGCAAAATCACGCGCGGCCGGCGGAGACCCAGCGGCATTGGACGACGGCTGGCAAGCGATCCGCGAGGAAGCCAACGCACTCGCTAACTTGCTCAATGGCAACCGCGCGCGCAACGCACTCGCAGAGCGCACGCAACCAACGGTACGCAGCCGTCTTGGTCGCGTCATGCTTGGCTTGAGCGCATCTACCTATGGACCTACGCAAACCCATCGTGATCAGTTTCAGTACGCCCAGACGAGCTTCGATGCCATTCGCACGCGTCTCTCGACGTTGATTGACGTCACCATCCCTGCGTTTGAGGCGGATCTGTTAGACGCAGATGCGCCATGGGTGCCCGGTGGAAAAATCCCGTAGGGCAAGCACCAAACGCAATCTGCACTGCATCAACTTTGAGTATGGAAGACCGCGATTAATCTAAAGAAGCTACTTCGCCAAATTCACTATTGGCTTTCTCTTGCTGTGTTCTTGCCCGCGTTGGTGATATTCGTCGCTGGGATCTTTTTGTTGCTTAAAAAAGAGATTCCGTGGATTCAGCCGCCCACCAGCAAAGGTGTCGTCTCTAACGAGATTCCAATGGTCGATTTCCAGGCGATGTTAGAGGCGAGTCGGTTGCATCCGGAAGTCAGCATCGATTCGTGGTCTGACATTGACCGGATCGATGTTCGGGCCGGCAAAGGCATCGCGAAAATCCGCGCGAAATCAGGCTGGGAAGTGCAGATCGACACAAAGACGGCCGACGTGCTGAACGTAGCCTATCGGCGCTCGGACATTATCGAGCAGATTCATGACGGCTCGTATTTTTCAGATGCGGTGAAGCTGTATGTGTTTTTGCCGACCGGCCTTCTGCTCATCATCATGTGGGGGACGGGCGTGTATCTGTTCCTGCTACCCAGAACGCGAAAATGGCGTAAAGCGCGAAAGGCTCGATAAGAAAGATTCGGCGTCCGGCTGATTCGCCTCAACGCGCGCAATGACGTGATCATAAGCCAGCGCGACGCACAGCACGGGCCGCTCAAGCCTGTGAATTGGGTTTCGCTAGTAGTTCAACCCAAACCTCCGAAATCATTGCTTTTTTTGCTGCATTGCCGCAGCGGCGCTATACTATGTTGCAATTACATAGGACAAGCCACTGACCACCGTTACCGAGCCCGGCATTTCCACGATGCCTCTGCGACGCGCTTTCGGCCTCGCTCTAGCGAGCCTCATCATCGGGGTGGTTTTTTTGTCTCCGGCGTTTGCGCAGCTCGAACCCGAAATCGACCCAACTGTTCCGGAAGAACGGTTAGATGAGATCGAAGCCGAACTCATCAACAGCACGGCAACCCAGGAGACGCTCGCCCGCTTTCGCGGCGAAATCGAACGCATTTCGGCAGACGCCCTAGCGTGTAAGGAAACCACCGACCCCGTCGTGGAGCGACTGCGTGAACAACGTGAATCGTTGAAAGACTTGGGCCCGGAAGCTGACGCGTTGCTGTTCGATCAGTATGTTGAGATTGGCGAGCAGCTCAATGACGCTCAAAGCCGCAGCGTTCTGTGTGACCAAATCGCTGTCAAAGCCGACGAGTTACTCGCGAGCGTCACCGCCGAGCTCGAGACACTGACGTCCCAATATTTATTGCGTCGCGGCGATTCAGTCGCCACGCTTGTCGCGAACGGCAGCCGCGAGATCGGCGAATGGCCACAGCGCATTCGCGGCGGCATGCTGCCTGACGTCAAAGCGCCGCTCAACGTCACGCGTCTACTCTGGTTACTCATTATCGCAGGCATCGTCGGCATTATTGGCGGCGTGTTTAGCCGTGTGAAGTTTGAGCAGTGGTATCAAAAATCCGGCTATAACAGCGGCCCACCGGTGCTCGGCGCGCTATTGCCCAAGCCATTTGCGACTCACGCGCCGCTGCTGCTGTTAGGGCTCGCACTGTTAGCTGTGCTTTACCTTGCGACTAACAACGCCAGCGCAGCGCAACCGATCGTGAGAGTGTCAGCGGCCGTCTTTTTCTACGGTCTGGCGTGCGTCGCGATTGACTGGACGACCGGTCCGTTGTCACCGTCAGCACAAGTCGCCGGTTTCTACCCCGAGCACGTGGGTCCTGTGCGATTGCGCCTGCGAGTATTCGCGTCGGCCGTCATCGTCAGTTTTGTGGTTCTGGGTGGCTCATGGCTGAGCATCACGCCGACGATGTCGACCGACCCACTCGTCAAGTCTCTGACGATCATCGTTTTGTGTCTGAGCTTGTGGTTCTTGATCGCCTATCTCGGGCGCGTTCGGGGACTGCAGCGTTATCGCGTTGTCAGGCTCGCCGCGTTCCTGTGTCTTGCCACCGCGCTGATCGCGCTTGTTTTCGGCTTCCAGAATTTTGCGAGCTACCTCACCCACGGTTTGGTGCGCACTGTCTTTGCGTTGCTGGCGGTTTGGTTGCTGTTGTGGCTCGTATTCTTGAGTTTCGAAACGTTGATCGAGGGCAAAGGCGTCGCCGGCGAGCGGATCCGCGCGCTGTTTGGTAACACCGACTCAGATTCGCGCACCGGCATCGGCCTGTTCCAGCTTGCGGCTGATCTTTCGATCTGGGTGTCGTTCGCCGTCTATCTGGTCTATGTCTGGGACAGCACGGGTTTGTATTTCAGTCAGCTACAAACGATCGCGGTGAGTGGTTTTTCGGTTGGCGAAATCAAGTTAGTGCCCGCGTCTATTCTGCGGGGTCTCGCTGCATTCACGATCTTGCTCGCTGTGACCGGTTGGGTCAAACGCCTGATCGACACACGCTGGCTGCGCCATATGAATATGGACCGCGGCGCGCGTGACGCGATGGTCACGCTGACCGGCTACGTCGGCTTCATTGTTGCCCTGCTCACGGCGTTCTCGGTTGCCGGGATCGATCTTGGTGGCCTTGCGATTGTCGGTGGTGCGCTCGCGTTAGGTATTGGTTTCGGCTTGCAAGCGATCGCGAGTAATTTCGTGTCCGGCCTCATTCTGCTCTTCGAGCGCCCGATCAAAGCGGGCGATTTCGTCACCGTTGGCGAAACCGAAGGTTTTGTGCGGCGCATCCGTATTCGCGCCACCGATATCGAAACACTCGACAACCAAAATGTACTGGTACCGAACTCCGAGCTGGTCTCCGGCCGCGTCACGAACTGGGTGTTGCGCGACCCACAAGGTCGCTTGCGCATTAAGGTCGGCGTCGCGTACGGGTCGGATACGGAGCTTGTGAAATCACTGATCGAGCAAGTCGGTCGCGACCACGAAGATGTCATCAGCGACGGGCGAGCACCCGCACCTCGCGCATTATTTATGGGGTTTGGCGACAGCTCGCTGGACTTCGAGTTGCGTGTGCGGATTCGTCGTATTGAGAAACGCTACACCGTCATCAGCGATATCAACTTCGCTATCGATCGCGTGTTCCGTGAACACGATATCGAAATTCCATTCCCGCAACGCGACTTGCACCTGATCAGCATGCCGGACAGCAAAGCAGCAGCGCCAACACCTGTCGCGAAACCCGAACGCAAAGCGACAGCGCCAATTGTCGATGATGATGACGTGACACGCAGCATTCGCCACGACGTCACCGTGAACTGCACCTTGGAGCGCGCGTGGACCGCGCTCACCAATCAGGAAATGCTGCAACAATGGTATGCGCGCGACATCAACATCGCCGCACGCATTGGCGGGCCGCTCACCGCCACGTTACCGGATGGTACGGAAATCGACAGCACGATTGATATCTTCATGCCGCCGCGTCGCTTGCGCTGGGCCGAGCTGACACCTGATGGCGAAGGCCCATTGCCGAGCGGACCGGTCTATGAAGAAATCACACTGCAGCAAGACGGTAAGTCGGTGACGATCAGAATCGATGTATTCGGCATCCCCGCCGACGAAGACTGGGAAGGCTACTACCGTCGCAAAGAAGCACACTGGGAATCGAGCGTTGTCGAGCTTCGCAAGCTATTGCGGGGCAGCAAGTCCGGCTGACGATCAGGCGGTAAGCGTTGTTAGACCGCCCAGGTACGGCTGCAACACGGTCGGCACGGTAATGCTGCCATCCGCATTCTGATAGTTTTCCATCACAGCGATCAGTGCACGCCCTGCCGCAACGCCAGATCCGTTGAGCGTGTGCAGTGGCTCAGGCTTTTGGTCACGACTAGCGCGCCAACGCGCACCCATACGGCGTGCCTGGAAGTCTCCACAGTTACTGCACGATGAAATCTCGCGATAGCGCTCCTGACCTGGAAGCCAAACCTCGAGGTCAAATGTCTTGCGGGCGGAGAAGCCAACATCACCGGCACACAATGCAACCACGCGATACGGCAACTCCAGCGCTTGCAGGATCGCTTCGGCGTGCCCTGTCAGCGCGTCCAGCGCCGCGTCCGAATCCGATGGCGCGACAATCTGCACTAACTCGACTTTCTCGAACTGATGCTGGCGAATCATGCCGCGCGTGTCCTGACCGTACGAACCTGCTTCCGAGCGAAAACAGGGTGTATGAGCCACAAAACGCATCGGCAACGCGTCGCCCTCCTGGACCTGCTGGCGAACCATATTCGTGACCGGCACTTCAGCCGTCGGAATCAGATAAAAACCGCGCTCATCATTGATCGCAAACAAATCGTCAGCAAACTTGGGCAACTGCCCGGTGCCTTGCAGCGCATCCGATTGCACAAGATAGGGAACATAGACTTCCGTGTAGCCATGGCTGCGCGTGTGGGTATCGATCATGAATTGGATCAACGCACGTTGCAGGCTAGCAAGGCCACCGCGCATCACAGCGAAGCGTGAACCCGATATCTTGCTCGCCGTCGCGAAGTCGAGCTGTTGCAGTCCCTCGCCTAACTCAACGTGATCCTGAACGTCAAAATCAAATTCACGAATCTGACCCCACCGGCGCAACTCAACGTTATCGTCTTCGCTTTTGCCTGCCGGGACGCTGTCGTCGAGCTCATTCGGTATGCCGAGCTGCAACGCCTCTAGCGCCGATGTCAGTGCATCGAGCTCCTGCTCGCTGTGCTCCATCGCAGCTTTGTCAGACTGTTGGGCTGCGAGCAATGGCGCGATGTCCTCACCGCGCGACTTTGCCATGCCGATCGCTTTCGCGCTGTCGTTACGTTGCTGGCGTAGTTGCTCGGTTTCCTGCTGGAGCGTCTTCCGGCGCGACTCAAGCTTGTTGAACTCGTCCGCAGGAAAATCAAAGCCACGGCGCGCCAAATTGGCAACTACGGCATCCGTCTCATTACGAAGACGCTTTGGGTCTAACATGTCACAGTCTCTTAAGGGTCGCGTTAGGAACTTCGGCGGTATTCTAGCCTGAAAAGGCGCTCAATCCATGCGGACCATTGATCGGCACCCAGCAAGGCGCAACCGATCGCTGCCCCGATACCAAGAACGTCGGCAAGAAAATCA